>PKCN01000221.1 GCA_002862205.1 Planctomycetaceae bacterium
GGCATATCCTCCCCTGCAGCAGTGCGTGACACACTGGCTCGCGCGCGGGCCCACAACGACCGCTGGCAGTTCTTCCCAGTGTTTTGCAGAGATGTCTGTCGCTAGCTTGTCAGCGGTCGCTCTTGCGCTACGAAACTCAACCGACGTGACTTCGTTCTCCAATCACGCATCTGATCAATCGTTAACTTGCCCACTTCGAGTACCTTCCTCAACACATTTTCCTCTGGGATGCTGGTTGTTCCATTTGAAAAGCGCGAGCCTCTCTTCAAGACACAACGGTCGTCGATACCGTCAACAATGGCGCGACACTGGGCAGAATCAAGATCAGGTTATCACTTAGCACTAACACATCTGATTTCTGGGTACCGGCTCGATCGAACGCCTGCCGTCCAGCGTCAAAGCGTCTCGGCCCCCGTCCCCGACGAATTGTTAATCATTTCGAAATTTTCCGGAATGCAGTTTCCCGAAGCAATCCTGACATTATCCCTGCTCCGTTAAGACACGAGTTTCTTCAATGCAGCTTCCATTGCATTGGCATGCCTGTAAAAGCCCAGGTCGCTGGGATGAGAGCCATCCGTGGTATCGTCACGATCCTGCCCTAGCAACGACTCTCCCCGCACGTACCCGATTTGTTTCAATCCGTCCGAGACAAGTCTCTGATAAGCTGCCCGCAATGCACCTCGACTATCCGAGTGTCGCTTGTGTGAACCACTGACAAACCCAGCATTGGCGTAGGTCCGATCTTCGACCAATAACACTGGCGTCTCTGGACGAGCCGCTCGCAGTTGCCGAACCAAGGGCTCCGCTCGGGAGGCCACTTCACGCCCAACCATATTCGGCAAACAATCAATGACGTAAACACAGGGGTCGAGTTCGCAGAGGTATTCACCTACCTCTTTTTCCATTTTCCCGTTGCCGGAAAAGCCAAGATTGATCACGGGGCGTTGAAGACGCCGCCCCAAGATGGCCGGATGTGGCATGCCGGGCCTGGAGGCGCATGCACCGTGAGTGATCGATGTGCCATAAAACACGATCGGTTTTTTGTTCCGTGGGGCGACCGCTTCAAATGTCGCCCCAGCTGGCAGACCGATCCTGAGATGGTCTGTGCCATTGTAGAGCGGAAGATACGCCATGTACTCACGTTTCCCCGGCAACAGATTGCCAATCAACCTTGTTTTGATCGCTTGCGAAGAAGGCCGGCTGACTGCGAGCCACCGCCATTGCCCCGCATCATCCGTCGCATACAGATCCACTCCACTGACCCCCGTGGCAGGCATATGAGGCAACGCAAGTTTGCTGGACGTCAAATGGTAATCCACCCAAATCTGATCTGCGTCGGTACGAAAGCGTGTCAACATGCCAGCAGAGTGACGACTCAGGTTCCAAACCGCGTCTCTCACCACGCCCTTGGCCCGCTTGGGCAAACGATCAAAATACTTGTCTGTCTGATCGGCAGCCCATCCCTTACCTTCAACCCCCCAATCCTCGACATCGTGCCATTGCAATCCTTCACCCTGTGCACCCACAGCATCACTGGGTTGCCCAACCATCAACCCTGCAGTTGTGATCGTGGAACATCGCAACATTTGCCGCCGATTCAAATTTGAGTTCAACACCAAAGGACCTCGTTGTGTAAAAAATGATCGTATGAACATGCAATGCAGTTCAGAACGAAGAAACATTTGCATCGAAGCAAGATTCCGGACTTACCAGAATTCCCCAGAATACAGTAATCGGCCTATCCCAGCATCTCTAACCCACCCCATAACTACCCCAACCCACGAGAACCGCCCTCCAAGCATCAGAGAACATCACCCCAGATACAACGCAAGCGACTCACTTCATCACTGCCTTTCTCACAGATCTCGGCCCAGAATACGATCTAAATTGCGTCATCATCCGTACAGGAAACAATTATCGGTTTTTGTTGATGTGTGATTCGACCTCCCACCCCCTTTAAGCTCACCAGTCACTTCATCAACGCGTTGTAGTGCCCCATAACGAGGCTCCATCCTTCGGCCACCTACCACCAGCATTGTGAACCCAGTCCCATGGGGGATAGCACATCTCAGCCGAACAGTTTGTGCTGATGCGGGTTGTAATCTGATAACCAATGCAATCCCCATGCTTTGCACTGGCAAACTGACGTGCTTCCATCGACAATAACGCTCCCGCGCATCCCAGCCCAACCAAAACGGCTCGGGCACACCGAAAATTACACTGATCGACATCTCCTTCCCATTTGCCTTCAGATGCACACATCACTCGGAATCAAACTAGTCCTCACAGCCACCATGCTCATCACGATGTCGGGTTGCGGGGGCCTTCCTGATGAAGTCATCGATCGGAACCACAAGAACAGCAATGGCGAGACGACCAATCTGGCTCTCAACCGGTATACGAATGACAATACGCTGAGTCTGCTTCCCACGATGCCGAGCATCCACAGCCTGACGCTTGACAATGCGCAAACGACAGATGCGGGGATGCTCCACATTGCCAATTTGACCAGCCTTCAAACGCTCGCACTCAACGGCACTGGGATCACGGATGCTGGCTGCAAAAACATCGAGAAATTGACCAAGCTCACCCAACTGGAACTGGCCAATACTCGGATCACAGATCAAGCAATCGCGAGCATCAAAAAGCTTCCAGAACTTCGTGTTCTGAATCTTGAAGCCACCGACATTACCGATCAAGCCTTGGCGGAATTGTCGGAGATGCCAAAACTGAAAGCATTAGTACTCAATGGCACCAATGTTACTGATCAAGGTATTGCCCATCTTTCGAGCCTCAAGAACCTGGATTCACTTCGTCTCAACGACACGGCGATCACGGACGCAGCAATCGAGAGCATTCGGAACAACCAAATGATCACAGACCTGCAGCTCAAGAACACAAAAGTGACTGACAAAATCACCGAGGTCATGCAAGGATACGGTGAACTCGCCTATCTCAATCTCGAGGGCACGGGCATTTCCAACGAGACCTTGCTCGCTCTCGCCTCACTCGAGAAGCTACAGTACCTGTTCTGCTCCAACACCGACACCTCTTCGGCGGCACAAAGCCGCTGGTCCAAACGTCCAACTCTCAATTTGAGTGAGTCCAAGGGTGTCAACAAGGAATTGATTTACGCCGAGGGCACCACAACCATCGAGTCAGTCAACTTAGCAAACAGTGACCTGACGGATGCGGGTATCCCGGCATTGAAAACACTACCCAAGCTGCGCCGCCTCTCAATGAAAGGTACCCAGGTGACAGACGAGGGGCTCATCCAACTTTGCGATGTTGATACGCTTGAGGTACTTGACGTCAGCAACACCGCCATCACCGAGGCTGGATTAGCGAAGTTGGAAAGTCTCAAACGTTTAAAGAGCTTGATTCTCTCGGACAATCAACTCTCAGCAGAAGGAAAAAAGAAACTGCACGATGCAATTCCTGCCCTGCGTTTTTATTGATCCAGCTATCTTTCTGATTTCCTGCCTTTAAAGATATCAGCAGGCGTTTCTGTCATCCAAACGCATCATATCGAAACTTGTGAATGACAACTGACTGTCGCGCAAGAGCATGACCGGAAAGCGGCGTTATCCCGCACTCACGCAGACCTCCTCATTCCGCGTGCACAGAGAACTCCCCGTTCCGCGTGCACGGAGAACTCCTCATTCCGCGTGCACGGAGAACTCCCCGTTCCGCGTGCACGGAGAACTCCTCATTCCGCGTGCACGGAGAACTCCTCATTCCGCGCGCACGGAGATCTCTGGGAACGGCACCCCACGTGTTTGTCTCATAAACTGATTGTTCATTGCAATTTGTCGATCAGGAACTCCGCCGCATTGCGATATTTTTCGGCCGGTTTGCCGGGGGTAACCAGGACAACCTCGACACCGCTTTTGTTCAATCGCTCTGCCAGCTTCACCCCCATGATTCCAGAATGCGTCGGATCCTTGGGTGATGCCCCCACCACCGGAACTTCTCCGCCATAGAACAATGCAATGGCAGGATCATCCGCTGAGACATGCTCAATTGGTGAATACTCCAGAATCCAGGGAAGGACCTGTGAACGTTTTTCGAATAACGTCTGAAAATCCCGCAGCCCGAAGGCATGAGCACCGTAACGATAATTCGGCATCCATTCTCGCAATTCTTTGGGATCCAGCGAAACCTGAGCCCCCATCACAGCAGCACATTGCAGACGTGTTGATTCCCGGGAAACGGGATCTTCACTTTGGGGGTCAGCCATCTCATCGTGAAACGCAAGCCAAAGTGACGAACAGGCTCCCGCCGATCCACCCGTGGCCCCGATTCGCGTTTTATCAAGGTTCCACTGTTCTGCCTTGGATCGCACAAATTGCAGTGCCCGAGCCGCGTCATTCAGTGGGGCCTTCACGGGAGGATTCGTTGCGTCTTCCTTTGCGTTTTGAACATAACGATAATTGATGGCGACCACCGAGATCCCATTCTTCAAATATGCCTGGGGATTTGTCTTTTTGTCACCGCCACGCCATCCTCCGCCATGGATATAGAACACCACAGGCGTCGGTGCTTCAGAAACTGCGGGATAGAAATCAAGAACCTGCCTGGGATGTTCACCATAAGGAATATTCTTCTGCGTTTGCAGCTCCTCACAATACGCATCAACCGCACCAAACATGAATAACCCGATCAACAAAACGCGGCACATACACCTGACTCCTTGTTCT
>PKCN01000008.1 GCA_002862205.1 Planctomycetaceae bacterium
GTTTTAACATCGTCGCCAGCGTCACCTCCTGCTTTGGCAGGTGACCTCTGTTTGCGGTCCAAATGCCTTACCGATAGTGATGTCTTCCAGTCAGGCACGTTGCTCTTGTCGGAGAGCAAACGGCCGCGCCTGCATTGAAATTTGACAAGATCACTCCCGCTTTTGCCATGGAATCCAGATGTGGCGTCTGAATGAACTGGTTTCCGTTGAAACCTGTATCGCCATAGCCGAGATCGTTGCACATGAGCAAATTAAGATTGGGCCGAGCATGGTTGGGCGCCGTATCGGCGTGCTTGGCATCTGCGGTCATGAGTGCAGCAGGAACCATGACGCAACAGGAGAAGAATCGACTAACTTTCATGGGGGTGAAGGTATCTTTCATTGGTAGATCGAAAAGTCACAGGGATCTTCTGGCACCTCGTGGATCGCGCATGCTATCACTTCAAAGGAGGCTGTCACTCCAAAGGATAGCCTTGCACCCGACCCAAACGCTGGACAAACCGCTGGCTATAATGACGGCTGGGAACAAGCTAGGGCGTGAAACGAGTTTAAGAGGTGGGAGTGGCGTTTCTTTGTTCCCAGGGCAGTGTGGCTGAACCGGGACCAAAGCCTTGGCCGCTGCTATGCTGGTGTGGATAAGTGTCCGTTGCAACCCAATTTTATGACTCGCGTACTGCTCAAGATCCATGAACCGACAGATTCTGGTTTTCCTTATTACACTTATATCCACTGCACATTCATGCAACGCAGTGGATCTCTATGTTTCGCCAACGGGTGATGATTCGGGTTCGGGTACCTTTGAGATGCCGTTACGGACCATCTTCGCAGCGCAACAGCGCGTCAGGGAACTTCCCACGCGGGGTCATGAAGTGACGGACGTTTACCTTCGCGGCGGAACTTACTATCTCGACGAGGCTCTGCGATTTGATGCCAGAGACTCCGGTAGCAAGTCCGGTCCCGTGGTGTACAAGGCATATCAGGACGAAAAAGTGGTGATCAGTGGTGGAGTTCGACTGACGCCAGTCTGGGAGTCGTTGAACAATGGGATCGTGCGGACAAAGGTACCTGCAGGGCTCGAGTTTGACCAACTGTTTGTCAACGGAGAGCGGCAGGTGCTGGCGCGTTTTCCAAATTTCGACAGTAAGGCAAGTCCTTACCATGGAGCATCTGCCGAAGCATTTTCCAATGCCCGCGCTTCGCGGTGGAAGGATCCCAAGGGGGGGTACATCCACGCCATGCACAAACACCATTGGGGCGGTTATCACTACAGGATTACCGGCAAGGATCTGAAGGGGCAGGTTCTGTTCGAGGGAGGGTGGCAAAACAACCGGCAGATGGGAATGCATGCCAAACACCGTATGGTAGAGAACATCTTCGAGGAACTTGATGCACCCGGTGAATGGTATCTTGATCGCACCGAAGATTTCCTTTTTTTCATTGCTCCACCCACCATCGACCTGTCCAAGGCGCGTTTCGAGGCAACGCGATTAAGGAAGCTGATAAGTTTTCACGGAACGCGTGAGGATCCTGTCCAGAACGTCTCGTTCGCAGGAGTGATCTTTCGGCATGCAAAACGCACATTCATGGAGACGCGAGAGCCGCTGTTGCGCAGTGATTGGACGATTTATCGCGGTGGAGCAGTGTATTTTGAAAATGCCGAAGATTGCAGTGTAAGCAATTGCGAGTTTGATCAACTTGGCGGCAACGGCATTTTTGTGAGTCGATACAACCGGCGAATTGAAATCACCGGATGCCATCTCCATCATTGTGGGGCGAGTGGTATCTGTTTTGTAGGTCACCCAGACACAGTTCGCAGCCCAAAATTTGAATATCGTGAAACCTTTGACTATGAAGAGATTGACAAAGAGGCGGGGCCCCAGGGGACGGACTTTCCATCGCAATGTGTGGTAGACGATTGTCTCATCCACAATATGAGTATGGTGGAGAAGCAGGCGACGGGAGTGCAAATATCGATGTCAAATCGTATCACTGTCAGCCATTGCTCGATTTATGACATGGGGCGTGCAGGGATCAACATCAGTGAAGGTACCTTTGGTGGACATGTGATTGAATTTTGTGATGTATTCAACACAGTCAGGGAGACAGGTGACCATGGCAGTTTCAACTCCTGGGGACGCGACCGTTTTTGGCATTTGAGAAATGCCCCTCCAGAGGAGTTACCCGCTTTATCGAAACTTGACACCGAACCCACGATCATCCGTAACAGTCGCTGGCGTTGCGATCGTGGTTGGGATGTTGACTTGGACGATGGTTCATCCCACTACGAGATCTACAACAATCTGTTTCTTCGGGGTGGATTGAAACTCAGAGAGGGATTTTATCGTAAGGTGTACAACAACATCGCCATCAATAATACGCTGCACCCTCACGTTTGGTACGACAACAGCATGGACATTGTGACGGGGAATATCTGGATGGATGCCTATCGGCCCGCCGGCGGCATGCCCTCCGGCAAGTGGGGGGCACGAGTTGACGGTAATTTGTTCACGAAGGTTCAAGATAAAGAGAAATTCAGACAGCACCAATGCGACCTTGATTCCCTTGTTGGCGATCCGATGTTCATTGATCCTGCTGTGGGTGATTTCCGTGTCGCCTCGGGATCTCCCGCTCTAAAAATGGGTTTCAAAAACTTTCCGATGGATCGTTTTGGGGTTCGCTCGGAAAAGCTCAAAGCCATTGCGCAACAGCCTGAGTTGCCAGTACCAAATACGGTTCGCAGCGAGGGAACGACACAACCGATGCGTGGCCCCACTGAATTCAGCTCCACTGAATTCATCTGGATGGGAATGCTTCTGCGTCCCATCACAGCTGACAATTTTTCTGCCTATGGAGTCAATGCAAGTGACGGCGGAGTTTACGTACATTCGATCCCGGAGGGAGTGAACTCTCCCTTGAAAGGGAATGATGTGATCCAGAAGATCAATGGCTTGGCAGTAAGAGATATAGCATCACTGCAAGAGAGGTTGATTACCGTAGGTAGAGAGCCATTTCGCCTTGGTGTGGTTCGAGATCAACGGTTCAGGGAGTTGCAAATGCTGGGGCATTCTCATGTGGTTGTTGAACATGCGGACGACGCGGGCAGCTTCATGAATCTCAAGGTGGTGAGAACCGGGGATTACAAGGTGTCAGCGCGTCCTAGAACTGCGAACCGACCCGTCGAAGATCTGATTGACCGTGATTTAGCGTCCAACTACGGTCCTGTGTTTGGCAATGGTATTCACTCAGGCAGCTATAAGCTTGACCTTGGTGCTGCCCATGCCATTTCAGGGATCACAACCTGGTCCTATGGTTTGGGTCATCGTGGAACACAGAATTTCACTCTTTATGGCAGTGATTCACAGAGTGATCCAGGCTGGCAGGTTTCCAAGTACCGTGCGATTGGCAGCATTCTTGCTGTGGGACAAGCTGGGCGTTACACGGGCACATCGTTGCGAGCCAGCGAGGCTTCCCATTTGGGAAGGTTCCGCTGGGTTCTGTGGAGGGTGGCCCCGGTGACGGATGTCGCAGGCGGTGAAAATACTGCCTTTCAGGAATTTGGCATCGAGATCGACGATGGGAAACAGTGACGGATCATTGCTCAACGGCAATGCGTTCTATCCCATACAGGCCAAAAGTAGCGAGCCAGTGGTCCCCTTCATAGTGACCGCTATTGATGTATTTCAAACCAGCCGTCATGTGGAGTTTTGCGCTGAGATTTAACTGGTTGCATAAGGGGTCAGTGATTGGCAACGCAGCCGCAACGGACTGCAGACACCAAGCTCGATTGAGGTTCAAGCCCGCAAGATGGACGATCTTGGGGTCGGTGACATCACTGACCACGACAGGGGTGATCGTTCCGTCAGTGAGTTGTGTTTTAAGCTGCGGTAGAAATTTCGCTAGCCAGGATACAAACTCTTGTTGCGTCAGGACGCGTCGCATCAGGTCGGCCTCGTTCCAGCAAGACGAAAAGAAATCGTGTCCCGACGGTTCGTATTGAACAGGGTACGACAGATCGTTTGCATAGAAATCCCTGGCTCGCTGTTTTACCAGTTCCAGCAACGGATCGTTGCCCATGGCCTTTGCGTAATCCAGAATCTGGCCCAATGCGAAAGATGTATCTGTGTGTTGGCCAATTCGAATCGGATAGGTCAAGCGCGGCAGATAATCCATGATTCTTGCGACCAGCACTTTTTCTAACGGAGCCAGATTCTGCCGCCAAGTCTTGGCTTCAGGGTCATTCCAAGAGTCGAGCTCAACGACCAACCGGAGCAGCCAAGCCCAGCCGTACATTCTTTCAAAAGTCTTCTGTTCGTCGCGTGAAAAGAACTCTGCTTCTTTGGCGAGGTTTTCCGCAGTCAGATGCTGCGTCAGGGCGGATCGCAAACGGGAGGCACTGGCAATTTCAGGATGCTTTTTCAGAAGTCGGACAAGAACCCAGTGTCCGTGGACACTGCTGTGCCAATCGAAGCATCCGTAGAAAGCGGGAAAGTGCGCACGCGGTCGCGCAATCTGCTTCTCATTGGAGTACATCAATGAAAGCTTGTTGGGAAATTCGGTGTCAATTCCCTTCAACACCAACTCAGCCCAAGCATTCGCGACAGACGTTTCCAGGTTCGGATGATTCTGCACCGGGTGCTGCCCACTGGCTATTTGAGAGTTCA
>PKCN01000192.1 GCA_002862205.1 Planctomycetaceae bacterium
TTTGAAAGCGTTGCGCCGCGGGGCAGTACATCGATTTGCTGCTGCCGTGCATACCTCTGTTTTCGTAACCGATCCCAGCCGATGCTTTTGTAGAGGCCTCGATACTTGGCGATATCCGTTTCGCTGGCGTGCAGGGGATAGTGTGGAGCCGTGTACGCGACGTACAACAGGAATGGTTTGACCTCGTGCTGATATTCGTCGAGGTAAGCGATGGCATGATTGGTGAAAGCATCCGTTGTGTAGAACTCCGGTTCCGATGGAGTGTATGGGTTGTATTCTTTCTCATCGATTGCCCAACGTCGCACTCGCTTTCGCGCAGGGGTCGGCTCGTCACCCCTTGCATGACCTGGGTTCCAGAAGTTGCAACAACCATCGGTCAAACCATAGTAGCGATCAAAACCGCGTTGATACGGGGTTTGCCCAGCGTGCCATTTGCCCGTCATCAAGGTGCGATAGCCCGCTTCACGCATCTTTTCGCCAAAAGTTGGAGACGAGTAGTGGACAGTGGCAGATGCTCCGACATGATGCCACCAATGTCCGGTCAGCAGCGAGGCACGCGTGTGTTCACACTTTGCGTTGTTGTAAAACGTGCGAAATCGTATCCCTTCGTTTGCGAGACGATCTAAATTTGGGGTGTTGATCTCTCCGCCGTAGCAACCAATGTCCGAAAATCCCATGTCGTCACACATGATCAGCAGAATGTTGGGACGGTCGACAGAGGGCGTGGATTCGACCACTGGCGGTTCAGCAAATGCAGATTGCTCAATGCTGAGAATCTCAAACGCTGGAATAAAACCAAGCCAGAGGCTCAAAAACAGAAAGCCGAAAAAACAGGGAACGCGGTTGAGCAGGTACGACGTTTGCAACAGTAGGGACTCCCACACAAGAGATTAAATGATTGCAAAATACTTGTCACTTGATGTCCAATCACCCTCCCAAGTCTATCACCATTTCGGGCTTGGTTGGATCGTTTGATGCGATCTGAGCAGAGTACCAGATCTCCAAAACCAGATGAGCCATGGAGCGGATGGGAAGATCGCAAGCGAACTTCGTTGTTAACCTGACCTGTGGTCCCAGTGGACACCACTCAAGACAACTGTAGTCCGCTTTCGGTGATCTGGTAGGGTACGAGCGATTCGTCGCAAGCACTGCCCCGATGTTTCGCCACATGCAGGGCTCTACCCATTTTGTTTCCCTCTCGTGTCTTTCCCATCAGGATAATCGTGTTCGCGTTGGAAAGCACGTCACCGCTCTGGATCGGGCGAGTGATCAGGTCGTCAAGCATCACCTCATGGCTTGTGTAGAGCAGCAGGCAGCCTAACTCTTGGTGGTCATAGCTGTGAGTTTTGATCATCTCCTGATTTTCACGAAAACCAACCCGGAACAGGTCGCGAGCGACCCAGTCGTGCTCTTTGCGGAGGATTTGGTGGTAGATGTATTCAAAAAGTTCCAGCTGAATCGAATCTGCTGCTTTCACCGCTGGCTCGACTCCGTCAATCACGCATCGACGTACGCCGTGGGCAAAGTTGCCGTAAAAAAAACCGATGGCCTGATCCAGCTTTTTTGCCTGTTCGTATTTCCATTCACGCCATTGATCTGAATCCATGTCAGTTGCCGTCACTCGCTTGCCGCTGTGCTCGAATAAATGCAGATAGTCACGGCGAGCCAGAGTTGGATCCCAAATTGTCTTGTTCAAGTTTGCGTCGAGTATCGCGTTCCCACGGAGAGACTTTTCGGTGAGGTCCCAATCACAAAGTCGCTTGGCGTATTCGGCGTGATTCTGTGAATCACCACGCGAAGTAAGATCAAACAGAATGCCACGTTGCCCCTCCTGCTGTGTGCCTGCATTGGCATAGCCGAGACCAAGTTGCGTTTTCCCAATGCCAGTGGCTCCCATCACGACGGTCAGGGTGCCTGGAAGCAAACCGCCTCCCAACAGATCATCCAGGGAGGCAATTCCAGTGCTCTGGCGGGCCATGGTTTTCGCTTTGAGTCAGAGGCAGGAAGGAAATGATTTGAAGGAAAGTTAGCTGGAGCCAGATCAGGCGTGGATCAGCGATTCACGTCTTCGTGCACCGTCTTTGGTGCACCGTCGGCAGATCATGGCCGTTGAAGGATATCGGGGTGCCGATTATTCAAGACTCATGCAGTGACGGTTCGCCATGCTGATCCCACTGACGATCGCACCCACGATACCCACAAATCCCTGATCGGTGCCGCACAGAAATAGATTGGGCAGGTGAGTTGTGCCATCGAGTTGCTTGTCAGGGGCTCCGTAGACCGCACCGTTATCGTGCCACGTGAAGCGTCGTATGGTCTTGGGTGTGAATACGTCAGTGTCGACGACGTATCGTCGGAAGTCGGGCATGAAGCGTACGGCTGAATCGACTGCATCATCGTATTCGGCGATTTTTGCTGCCTGATATTTTTCATCGGGCAGGTTGCACCAGTGATCGTGGTTGGCGAGCGTCGTGATGCGAATCACGCCGTCTGGCAATTCACCTTCTTCGGCATCATAGATGTAGTTGTTGGGAGAACAGATCACGCCCGTGCGACTATCGCACAAGTGTTGTTCGGGTCGTTGCCAATGGAACGTCTTGCTGTCGTTGTAAAAAACAATCGTGCGATCAAAATCAAAGTCGGTCGGTTTACGGTCAAGAATGGAAATTGACTCGATGAACGAGAGTTTCCCTGCTTTCGCAACATCCACGGTCGAGACATCATCACACATTCTTGCGGTCTCAACGTTCCCTGCCGAAGAAAGAATGCGTGTCCCGGTCAACTCGGTGCCGTCGTCGAGGACCACACCCTGTGCCTGTCCATTTTCGACGTGAATTTTTGAAACACCACTGCGAAGTTTGAGCTCACCACCGAGACCACGAAAACGACGCACCAGATTCTTCAGGATGACGCGAACTCCTTTGAATGGGCGACCGAAACCCTCCAGATAACACGCCCGGAACATGATGCAGAATTGTCCAAAGTCCATGTCATTTTCGCGTGCATTGCCGTACCACATCAAAGGGCAAATCAACATCTCAATCAGTAACGGTTCACTGAGGTGCTCCGCCATGACCTCACGTGCAGATCGCATGAAATTCGGTGCGTTGCCATCCATGTCGCTGTAATCCAGCAGTGAATCACATAGCGTGCGGAAGCCGTCAATCTGGTCGGGGAACTGCTTGGCAATCTCGGTTTCGAGTAATTGGATGTCATTGCTGAAATCAAGTGAGACATCGGGGAAGCGGATGGATGACCCCACCTGTTCAGCCAGTTTGAAGTCGTCCCAGCGAAATCGTAGTTGCCGAATCAGCTTTGCCAATGGCCCCTTCTTGGTACCCTTGCGTGCGAAATTGGTCATCGCGTGCAAACCCACGTCGTAGTCACGACCGCCCATGCGATAAAATGAATTGAGACCGCCGATCGTATAATGACGTTCAAGAATACAGACGCGTTGGTCAAAATGGGCTAGTCGAATCCCTGCTGCCAAGCCGCTCATTCCGGCGCCGATGATGATCGTGTCGTAATGGTTACTCATCCGCGTAACAAACTCACGTGGCTTCGAAGGTTGAGGGAATAGCGAATGCTGACTGCATCCAAAGGATATCGCGGAAACGTACTTGGCTCACCCGATGAACGCTCACCATTGTTCCACTTTGTACAGATTTGTACAGCGTTTCCCATTGGAATGCGATGTGACCGGGCCATTCCCATCCTCGGATTGCTGTTTCAGCGTCATCCCGAGCCGTAAATTCAGTTCGGAACAAGTAATCGCTATTTCCCTCCGTCTGAACCGATTCATCCAGCCGCGAAACTGCATGCACATGCAGAGGAGGAGACGCCAAGGGAAGGTTGGAGGATCCGGGGGAAGACTGGGATCCGGGGGAAGACTGGGATCCGGGGGAAGACTGGGATCCGGGCGCAAGACTGGGATCCGGGCGCAAGACTGGGATCCGGGCGCAAGACTGGGATCCGGGCGCAAGATTGGGGAGCTTGTGGGAGAGTGGTTACCCGGCACAGGATTGGAGGAATGACACGGGGACCTACAAAATGCTTGCTGAACCAACGAATCGGCAGTCCGAACCGTGGTGTTCATAAGGTATATTTGTTCGGGTTTGTGTGTCGATTTGAAGGGATTCGTCGTCCATTGGGCAACTGCCCTCGGATTCAAAACCGCCGATCACGCTGCCCAATGTGATCGGATGGATGCTGGAATTATTAATTCGAATCGGTTAGCATCGCCGCCCCACCGGGCAAGCACTCGGCATGAAGGTGGTGGGGCCGAACTCTCTTGCGGAATCTGGCGTGAGGCGGGCTGGTGGCTGGTGGCTGGCTGGTGGCGGGCTGGTGGCTGGCCACACTCGGGGGTTGGCAACCGATAACCATCACCTCGGCCTCGGGTGGTGCCGCGTACCTCGGGTGGTGCCGCGTACCTCGGGTGGTGCCGCGTACCTGGCTGCCCAAAATGGGAGTGCAGGATATCCAACTTCCCTGCAACGGGCTCGGTTTTGTGCTGTGACATCGCGGCTGGTTATACCTTCTGACGGTCTGATCGCTGTTCCGTAGAAATGTGGACTTCATTTGGTAAATCGTTGATGACGAGAAATAAAATCAAATTTGTGTTGGTCGGCGGTTTC
>PKCN01000107.1 GCA_002862205.1 Planctomycetaceae bacterium
CTACTCGCGGTGGAGCAGATTGACTTCTGTGTGCTCAAATGAATCCAAACCATTCATGAATTCCACCCAGATCACAAAGTCCACGATGGATTTCCAAGGGGATCACATGACCTTTTCCATCCAATGCCAACCTGGCCTCCAAGGTGGGCTGTGTAGCATTGATCAGTTTTGGTGGTAAGACTTCCAGCCCAGCAGGAAGGTACGTGTTGTTGCCCAACATGGTGATTGCAATCAACAGTTGCATGCCGGTAATATTCTCCCTGTCTTCGTACTTCTGGAGCCCTGTGACCGCATAGGTCAATTGCATTTGGTTGCCATTTCGCAGGAGACGGATCCGTGATCGGCTTTGCCCCACTGCGGTACATTGACCGTTCGTCGAGTTCTCTGATGACTTAGTCCTCGACGTTGTCGATGCTCTGCCAGTGGTGCAACCCGGTTTCGGTCATGTAAAACTGCATCCCAGCCGAAATACAAAGTGGAACACTGAGCCTGCGCAACTCGAGGTCCATTCCCTCCTGCCGCTCTTTTTCTTACATTTTATGCTGTGCCAGCAAGACGGCCCACTCGGTTTTTAGCCAAACTCGTTTTGTTAAGCCACATTGGAACTACCCATCATCCCTCCAAAACGTGTTTTATCGTTCCAAACGTGTTTTGGAGACGACACACTCCTCCAGACTTTTTTAGGTGCTTGACTCATGGCTGCTTCGATGTCAATTCTTGCGGACAAACTGCACGAGTACCCGCAACAAGATGTGATCGACGGGACCGGCGGAGCATCGGCTTCGATTCTCGACGACTGTCTGAATAAGCACGACGGGGTGTTGCAATTGCTGCACCGATACGCTGGCCGGACATTTTGCACGCCAGGCAGACGGCTTCGCCTTGATGAACAGTCGTACTATCCTGATTACATGAACGGAACGGGGCTCGATGAGATATGGATGTGCTGCACCGTTCCCATCGTGACAGGTGTCATCGATACCCGCACGAACAAGGCACCCTTTCGCGAAGGTGAATCGCACGTTCTGACTCCGAACGGACAAGTCATTTCTCTCCAGGACTTGATCACTGCCAATCCAGAAACGGTAATGGGGGAGAAGATCACGGCCTTTGCGCAATCACTGTTCGGAAAACCTACGTGGCCGATTGTGTCAAAGAAGTTCGACAACCTGAATCCGATCCCGCATCATCTTCATTGGTCAAAGTGGGAAGTCTATGACATCAATTCCTTCGACAATCCTGGAGTCAGTGCTTCGCATTACCACACCACGGCAATGGGACTGTACCCGTTTGTGACGAAGGACCAGTTTCTTTCCTGCATGAAGCGTTTCGGACAGGATGAGTATAATGGGGTGCGGCATTTGTCACCTCATGTGATGATGCAACTTGACAATGGATTTGTGATGCCGAATGGCGTGCTGCACTCGCCGACGAACCTTTGCACGCATGAACTGCACGTCACGATGGATGAGCACTTTCTGGCCGAGGACCTAACGCTTGACGGACGTATCGGAGCAGCGGATGCGTTTTACGCATGCAGGGAAGAGGACTTCCCGAGGGATCGACACGAAGACTGGGATTACCTGGTTGAAAAGTTCGACTTCGCAGCGAATCAAGAACCGGACTTCGTTCTGAACAATTCGCGTCCAGCAATCACCGCCGCAGAATACGAAAACGAAGCGGTTGATGCCAAGTGGATTGTTTATGGTGATTTCCTCGGCGAACAGAAGTGTTCTATCCTCCGGCTAACCGTCCAACCTGGTGGCAAGACTAACTTTTGCCCGGAAAGCCCAGCGCTGTTCCATACGAATGGCGGAACCGGTCGCGTTGGAAAGCTCGAAGTGCGATATCACCAGGATATGATCCTCGGTGAGCTCTATCCAGAAATCGGATTCATCACTCAGGCTGCACTTGCCAACGGTGGTGTGGAAATCGAGAACACGGGAAGTGAACCGCTCGTGCTGACTTTCGATTTCCCACAGGGTGCTCATACCCAAACCCCCGGTGCTACCCTTGCGGGGTAGTCGCTGCACGTCAGTCATCCGCAGACAGGAATGCCTCATGGGTCATGATGAGCGAGCGGGTTCACAAGATTTAGTTCCAGCTTTGCAAGTTGCTGCTCGTCAACCCTGACATGCCGTCGTCGTTGAGCCATCATTCCCCGAGGCCACTCTGTAGATCAATTTGCTGATGTATTACTCGCGGTCCTGCTGACCGGGGTCAAGCGTTGTGAAGATGTTAAATTCGAGTGTTGCCACAACTGACGCGGCTTAACGACATTGGAATCTCAATTTCGTGATCAGCCGACTCAAGGTGGCGTTCATCGATTTGAATTCTGAAGCTAATGTTCCGAGCCTCGCCCGAACTGTTGGATACCGCACGAAGTCGAGCTATCTGGCATGAGAGCATGGTCGACACAGATCGCAGCCAGATGGTCGATGGATCATTCGATGGGTCCAGTGAAGATCCAAAACCCACTGGTCCGTGGGATCAAAGACGTGGAACGATCATTTCGACTGGTGAACTCTGCAATGACCTGAGTAGAAGATGCTCGATCGAGATACAGTTCAGGCGGAGCGTCGCCGACCCGGAACAAGGCAAGCGGTGCAGCACTTACCGATTCGATTTTTCCTCAGCTGGGGTGGCACATTATGGGCGAACAGCGTTCAACCTAAGCCGCTCTTCGAGGCCTCCAACCCCGATACGCTGCTCCCCCGGTTCATTGTTGCTCTCCCCTTTTATAAGACCGGTGAATCCAAAATTGCAGAGTACCGCACTCTGCCCAAAGAAAGCTGCGAAACCTCTCACTCTCTCTGATTAACATCGTCAGTACGTGGAATGGTGCCCAGCCTGCGGATATCATCAAGTCATCTGGCCGCTGTTGTGGCTGGAAAGAGATTCATCTTGGGAGTGTCGAGAAAATGCACAAACTGCCCGTTGCATGCCTGGCGGTTTGGGTGGGATCGTTCGTCGGCGATCTCGCATGTGCCCAACCTCCTCAGGAACATCAAGAAGAAGTGCAGGGGATTCTGGATCAGTCCGGCGTCTCCGGTGGGCTGTGTCTGGTGGTGGGCGCAACATCGCCAGCGTTTGCCGAGGCGCTCACAGAGCAGAGTTCACTTTATGTGCAGATGCTTCAACCGGATTATAAAAAAGCGCGCACGTGGGGAATGAGAGTCACGCGGCGGGACGACCGCGATCAACTGGGGGTACGCAATGCATCGTTCGCCGCAGACGCTTACAGTTCCAACCTGTTCAATCTCATTGTGGTGGATAACGCCGATTCATTGGCACCAGTCCCCTTGGACGACATCGATCGGATCCTCACGCCGCGGGGCGTGGTGATGTTCCGCAGAAAGCCGAAGGGAATTTCGGCACGCGCGACACAACTCAACATGCAGCCCGTCACGATATCTGGCTGGGAAGCGTCCTTTCGCAAGCCACTCAAGCCCGCCCAGTGGAAGCTGCCGGTCGCTCTGAAATGGCAAGCCGGCCCTCGCTCGCAAATTGCCCTTGGTTACACCGGAATCGTAACGGGCGACGGAAAACTCCTGTACATGGAACGGTCAGAAGTTGACGAAGGCGATTTGAACAAGAGTTCCGCAGTGGTCTTCGCGCGAGATGCCTACAACGGTCGAACCCTCTGGACCTGGGAAGCCCCCGGGGGATGGAACAGTTACAACGGACTCGCCATCACTTCTGAAGGCCGCCTGTTCGCCAGATGCGGCAACAACAAGGTATTCCGATTGGACAGTGACACAGGGAAAGTCCTCGCCGAAGTCGTTTCAAGCGTACATCGTGAAGCCCGTATCTCACTGCTGAACGATGACCTGTTCTGCCTCGGCGGAGATGTCTACTCCACAAAGACAGGAAATTTTCGATGGAAGTTTCCCAAGCATCAGTACCAGCCGATGCGCGGGACCATCATCAGTGACAGCATCTATTTCTGCGATGGGACCAATCTGCAATCCAGGAGACTTGCTGACGGTCTCGAGCAGTGGACGAAGCCCGTCCCAAAGCAACACGCCCCGGTGGGCTCTTTGTCGCGGGCCGGCGATTACCTGATGATGCGAATGAAGGATACTGTCAGACGCGGCGGCGCCAGAAATGAATGCCGAATCGCAATCCTCAACCCAACCGATGGCACCCTGCGGTGGAGCTACACCTGGAAGGTGCGTATCTCTGCGAACGAGCGTTATTTCGATGCCACCAAGGTTAAAACAACGACCGCAGGCGACAACTTACTGATGTACTATCGCCACAATCGCGAAGAAAGCTACGCCGATGAGGTTGTCGTCACTGGGCTGAATCTGGGAACTGGAGTAGTCGAGATCGATAACCGGGTGCTGAAGAACGCAGGTGATTACCACGGATGCTTTCCCGAACTGCAACTGGGTGATTACATCGCCTATTACGATCTTTGGATCAACAAGAATACCCTCGAATCATCACTCAATCGTATGCCTC
The DNA here is from genome assembly GCA_002862205.1 of Planctomycetaceae bacterium. Lineage (GTDB taxonomy): Bacteria > Planctomycetota > Planctomycetia > Pirellulales > Pirellulaceae > Rubripirellula. Next base: position 4,468 of record PKCN01000107.1, read on the forward strand.
ACCCCGCATGTTTCTTCGGAATGACTTCCGGAAATGGCCTGGTATACAACTTTCCGAGCCGAAAGAGCGGTCCCATCACCGCAGTCGGCCCCAGTGATGAAACATTTGAGACCCCGAAACAAAGGGCGGGCGAGAGTATTCTGAAGACCTTTGCA
>PKCN01000109.1 GCA_002862205.1 Planctomycetaceae bacterium
CCGAATTGTCTGCGTTTGACCCACAGGCAGCCGGAGTCGAAGGTGTTTCTGGTGCCACGATGACAAGCTTGATTGTTGCTGACACTGTTGTCGCTGCAACCAGGGAGCTTCAAAAAACACGAACCTCAGCAAAAACAAAAACTACTTCTTGGGTGGGTCCCATCCGTTGGACAGTCGCGGACATTCTTACCATCTTAACACTTATTTTTGCGGCAACCTTGAAGTTCGCGGGCGTTTACAGGAGACGGCTATTCCGTCGAATTTGGCTTATCTGGGTAGTCATTATCATCGGTTTTTGGGCAGGGAATCTGGTTTCGATGGCCTTGATTGCCGGATGGTCTGCGGAAGGCGTTGCATGGCGGCTAGCTCCAGGACTAGCGGCGATCACGTGCGTCGCAATGCTTGGGCCACCACTGACCAAGGGCAATCCGTACTGCAACCACTTGTGCCCCCATGGTGCAATCCAACAACTGGTTCGACCCAAACCGCGATCGTTACGTTACAAAAAGTTAACGCCAGCGTTGAGCCGCATGATGCGCCGCCTGCCCGGTCTTACTCTTTGCGCTGCCTACATCGCCCTCGTGTTGCTTCCCACCATCGACCTTGCGTCATGGGAACCTTTTCATGCCTACCTGTTTCGTATTGCGAGCTGGAGTTCGCTCGCATTCGCTTTCGCTACCCTTGCTATTTCAGCAGTACTTCCCATGGGTTACTGCCGATTTGGTTGCCCCACAGGGCGACTGCTGGATTATTTGAAACGAACTGCGACCAGTGATCGTTTGCAGGTTGGCGATGCTGTGGCGGTTGGCTTGTTGGTCTTTGCGCTCCTCAGCCCACATCTTCAGTGAGCCCACATCTTCAGTGACGTAAACCACCGTCTTGAAAATCATTTTCAAACATACGCAAAAGCTCCCCGTGATCCACTGCATGGAACGCGTAATCAGATCTCGCTTTTTCGCCTGAACCGTGCGTAAGCGAAGGTGTGAACTGGGGCCAGAACCAAACACATAGCCATTGCATAGCCAAGCACCACACCATCGGTTGAGTAAAAGTATCCACCCAACCAAACGGCTGCTGCTGTTGCGATCGATCCCACCAACGAAGCGGCCAGCAGAGGATTCGCGCGTCGCGCGAGCACATAGTATCCCTGTACTGTCGCAATGTGACTTGCAAGGCATCCAAGCCCGAGCACAGCCACCTGCCAGGGTTCAAGGAACCGATCTTCGATGTTTTTATCTAGCCATGGCAAGCTAGCGACTCCCGCAGTCAAAACCACAAATCCAGCGATAAGCAGCAGGGTTGAAATAATCGCTGTGCGCCGCCATATCGTTCCAGCTTTCTCCCGTTCACCAGATCCATGGTGCAGGGAAACGACGGGATACTGCGTTTGGACCCACGCAAGAGCCAACATCTGGATTGCCGTGGTAACACTCAGGGTCATTCCCAACGGCGCGGCGTCAGCATCACTGTGAAACCACAAAACGATCACCGTGAAAAACTGCGTTGCAAAATGGAAAGACGCACCAATCAAAGCAACGCGCCATTGCACGGGCAAGACTTGATGAACCCAATCAAAGTTGGATGTTCGATCCTTGAGACGGCGAAACTTCCGAAAAAAATCAGCTTGGCCCACAAATGTTATGTACATGAACATCAAGGCCTGAACAGAAGAACTGAGCACGAGCGCCCATAATTTCAATCCGCATTCCAAGGAAACCCACATAACAACACTGCCAATTGTCATCTGCAGAAATCGAAATCGGAAAATGACATCACGAAAACCTGCACCCTCAAGAATTGAAAGTCCCGGTGACAAACAAACCGAAATCGCCGCGATGGGCACAAGCGCCAGCAACGGCCCGCGCCAAGCGACCTCAGAATCAGCCAGCGAATACCATCCAAATACCAACGCTGCTGCGACATAAAACAGACTTGCTCCACTAAACCATCGAAAGGAGTCCCGAATCAGATCTCGCATCCGTGCTGCAGCCGCAAGCCACTCAGGATCTGATTCCAGCAATGCTTCATCATCTGATGAAGTCGTTACCTTTTTCATGGCTGCTGTTTCATGACCCGCCTGACTTACCAAAACATTCAACAAACCAAGTTCGAAGTAGGCCTGAATGCCAACAATACCAATGATGCCGTAGTAAACACCCTGTTCTGATAAATCGAGTGATCGGATCAGCAGCACAATTGTGATTGGACCAGATGCTGCTTGCCAAACACGCGTCATTAGCGCATAAGCAAGTGGCCTATCGAGTTGAAAGCGATCGCGGAGATCTTTAAGCATGGTGATTGCTTTGCGGTACGCGTGACAAAGGCCGGTTTTCACCATTTCGACATAAGCGCTTAAGCGTCAGTCGCAGATCAACTGCCCACCGTATCCTGTTACTTGTTGGCATCCACGCCTCCTCGCCAACGGCGTCGAGCACGCACCAAACCGCGTCCAAATCGATAAAAAGACAAACTTGGCAACAAGTTTATCTGCAATGACTTGCCAGGAACGAATCTCGCGGTCCGGTTACCAAGAAAAATAATCGCATCGGCCACTGCAACCAAAGTCGCCAACCACATGACCAACGATACCGGATGTTTTTTCAAAGCCGGCCCCAGCATTTGCAGTGCCGACACGGGATTTCCCGACTTCAGAGCAATATTGATCCAGAATAGGCGTCGGTTCCAATCATCTTTTTTCGCTGGTGGAATCTCATCCATGACCTTTCCACCAACTGGCAGGCCACGCCGTTTCAGAGCTTCCTGTTGGATGGCATGTCCCTGCGTTCTCTGATCAATATTCAGCGTCCAGTTAGCCGAAGTCGCATGGACTCGATAGCAAAGATGGCAGGCTGGCAGATTGGCGAGTTTGCCAATTTCAGCCAAGCGCAACCATAGTGAATAATCTTCAGCGCAGGGATATCGCTCATCGTAGCCACCCGCTCTCAAGACCGCAGACTTGCGAACAAGGACACACGACTGAAAGAATGCGTTTGCTTGCCCCGACAAATGGCGTTGATCAATTTCCTCACTATCAAGCGGATGTGTAATGGGGCCAATCGCATTGCCACTGGCCGTCATCGAATATCCTTGACCCCCGACCGCCACGCACTCTGGGTGACTATGCAAATATCCGATTTGATCAGCGAGCCAGCAGGGTGCAGCAAGGTCATCACCATCCAACCAGGCAACTAAATCAGTTTCCGCCAGTTCCAGCATTCGATTCCGTGTTTTTGCCCGTCCTTGATTCGTTTGTGTAACGACTTTCAAGTTCGTGACTTTCTCCGCCATCCGATTCGCAACTTCCAATGATTGATCGGTCGACCCATCATCCAACACGATGATCGAAAGCGGTCCGGCATACTGCTGCTTGAGAACACTCTCGATGGCATCCTGAAGATACGCATCCAAATTGTATGCAGGGATCACAACGGTCACGGGATCGATACAAATTGCGGCAGTCATGGTCACACATCCGGTCCAGAACCAGCAACGCCGTCAGGTTCGGAGAGTGAGTCAAACATCACCACAGGTTCGTGCCCGAGCACGTCCGTCACTGCCTGTACAGCGGCAACGTCATCACGGGATGCCCAAAGAATTGGAAGTGTTGTCTTTTGATCGGTCAACAGAATCGCTTGGTAGTTCAATTTGCAGAGAATCTCAGCACAGGCCATCGCCTCATAGATCCCGTGCAACTCAACCAGCAACCGAGGCTTACTGTTGGCGATCATTTTCAGCCCTGCACCAAGGATCGCAGCCTCAGCCCCTTCGGCATCGATCTTCATGAACTGCACAGCAGGCAGGTCATCGATTAGCGAATCCAAGGTTTTCGCCTGCACGTTGGTACGCGAGAAGTTTCGATAGTGTTCATGAGCAGCCTGTGTATCGACACCGCCATAGGCGTCAAGGAAAGCCATGGAGTCATCGCTACCTTCTGCCTCTGCGAACTGCAGCGTCATCTCACCGATCTCGCCGGCCATCGCTACTTGATGTACCTGAACATGTTTGAGCTCAGACTTTAATGCTGCGGCCCGAATTCTCTCAGCATGAGCCAGCACAGGTTCGAAAGTGTGAACCTGCCCATCGACAACCAATTTGGCAAGCGAAAGTGTATAGCACCCATAATGACCACCGATATCAAAGCAAACATCATCTTTGCCCACTAAAGACATCACCACCTGCAGGATTTTTTGGTCGTAATCCCCTGCCGTAATCGCCTCAGCAATAGGCGTATTGCGAGGCAACATTACATGGGCGCCCGCTGCAGGCCCCGCTTCAATCTGATGCCAACCGAATTCAATTGGTGATGTGGGTGGCGTCAACAGCGACCGGAGCCCTCGTGCCACGGGCTGCAATGCCCGCCGGCATGTATGCTGAATTTGCTGCTTGAATTGACCCATCAGCTTCCGTAAGGCTCCGAGGAGAAATAACATGCCGCATCGAAAAGCGAAAGCGGTCCCCGTTATAGTTTATCCAACTCCCGGCTCAATGACGTGAGCATATATCGAGGGGGCGTACCTGTTTTGGGAATGAAATCAAATGCGTATTCTGGTTGCGGCGGGATCTGAAGAGCAAATCAACACAGGAGCTGCATGGTGCGCTTCGATTGATGGAGTCA
>PKCN01000422.1 GCA_002862205.1 Planctomycetaceae bacterium
CATGACAACGACTTTCGTATTTCTTTACGGAACGGCAATTTTCTGCTCCTGACGAAACTGCCAACACGGTGCCCGCGATCCAACACCAGTGACTGTTTCTCAGCTCTCCCTGGGTACAGACTGATTTACTCCACCAGCATAGACGAAAACCCCGACGCTCAGGGCAGATGGGGGACGCTATGAGTACAAAAAGGGGCCAGGCATAGACCATGAAGCTAGCTTTTCGCAATGGCTGAACAATGCCTGTCCCCTTCTTGGTCTTGATGCGATGGCTGAACGATGCCTGTCCCCTTCTTGTTCGTCCCCTTCTTGTTATGCCTGTCCCCTTCTTGTTCTTTGATCTATTCAGCGTCCTGCACCTGCTTGAGTTCCCGAGGGAACACGATCTCCGCCCAAATGGGTTTGTGATCAGACAAAGGCTTGTCGAGTTCGATAATGCCTCCGTCTGTTGCGCGGGCGTCAGCCGAGGTGTTGAATAAGATGTGATCGATAACCCCGATATTTTTTTCGGGATTTTGGGCGTTGTAGGTAAACTTCTTGGAGACATCAATCTGCAGATCGTTCCACGTTGGTCTGAATCCTGCTCCCTCGACCGTTTTCATGGCAGCGTCGCCGATGTTGTTGTTGAAATCCCCGACGACGATCACCCTCTCTGTCATCTCTTTCGGGAGAACCTTGATTGCAAGGTCATGTGCATGACCATTGGTTGCATCGGACTTGCAGATATGCAGCGAGTAAAATGCGAATGAAACACCATCAATCTTGGTCACAGCTCTGACAACTGACGCTGGATTCCAGCCACGGCCAGAGAGTTTGTATTCTTCAGTGCCTTCCAACGGCGTCCGGCTGAGAATCGTTTTGTATTTATCCTTGTGGTTTGCCGAGGATATTTTGCCTACAAAACTGTGAGGCATGCCCAGTACTTCTCCGACGCGAGCGGTCCAATCACCATCCGGAGCTTCGTCAAAGCCAATGATATCCAGCTGGTATGGCTTGAACATCTCACCCACCTGTTCAGGAGTCGCACTTTTACTGAACTCAACATTGTAAGAAGCAACACGCAATACAATGGGCTTGTCGGGCACTGGAGCGCCAAGACAAAGCATCGCTCCGCACAAGCATGTAACAACAATCGATAACAATTTAATAGTGTTCATTCTTAATTCCTTCTAAACGATAGGTTTTTTTTCCACGCAGCTTCTGAAGGAGCAACGTGTAGCGGCATCTTATTTTTCCTCATCTTTCAAACTGACCTGTCTCCGATCACCGTGCTGGCTGTGCTTGCGGTTGATGCAGTGCAACTCCAGCTCAGCGGAGGTTTCAGTGAGCTTCATATCGACCCAGCCATGCGCATGGCCTTTTCCGAAGTAGTAGCTGACTGCCGGTTGGTTAATGAGATGGAGATGGTCCTGTCGATCATGCTGCCACTCGTGCGTGTGCCCATAGAAATAGGCTCTGGCATGCTTTCGTTCTGCAAGAAGTTTCAACAGAGTTGCGCCATCACGCATGCCCTTGATGGGACGCACGCCGCGATTGGGATACGGGTTGAAGTGACTAAAAATGAGGGCTGGCTTATCCGCCCGTTCGTCGAGTTGCCTGGCGAGCCAGTTTAACTGTTCGTCTCCCAAGATCCCCTTTCTCCCTGAATCCAACATTACGAGATTCGCGTGCGGCAGCTCAAGCACATCCGCCTGAATTCCCATCTGCTCCTTTTTCAGAAACGGAAGTAATTTCCACAGGTTCTCCCGATTGTCGTGATTGCCGATCGTGACGTGAACGGTCATACCCGCGGCACGAATCGGTTCCACAAGGCTTAGAAACTGTTTGTACTCGGCTTCTTCACCTCTGCCGAACGCACAGTCACCGTTGATGATCAGATGAGCCGGCCGAGGATTGAGCGCGATTACGCTGCTAACAGCCGCTTCAAGGGATTTTGCAATATGCACGTTTTCATGATCGCCCTCCTTGACCGGCGAACCAGGCCACTTCGTCCCCGGGTAGACACGATTCGGATCGGCACTGATGTGTGTATCCGCGAGCAAAGCAACTCGGCTCTGGTCCAACGCAGCACCTTCACTATCCGCGGTGGCCGACGCGCGAGACGTCACCAAAGCACTGGCACCAAGCACGAGCGTGCCCTTGATGAATTGACGACGAGCGATCGGCGGTAGGATAATTGGCATCTTGAATCTTTCCTTGGGCTAACGTTGCAGATCAGCATTTGGCGTCTCAGCGACAAGATGCCGGTTGCGATTGTCCTGCGATTTCTACGAAGGTGGGGAGCATGTCTGAAAAACCTGTAGGGGCATCAGTTTCCACCTCGGCGGGAAAACGATGCCCGGACAGTTTACAGTAAAAAGGGGGTTCCCCCGGGCGTCCGCTTCCGTGCCCTTTCCGGCCTTTGCTTCTTTTCCGTGGCAGTTCCCAGTGATTTCCTTGCTCCTCGGCGATGAGCTTTCCGCCGGCGAAACGCGACGCCCCCTGCTGCGAATGATCAGTTCACCTTAGCCAAAGATTCCCGACGGTGAGATTCCACTCAGAATGATTCCGCCCAGAACATAGTGCGATCCGCTGAACACCAGGAAATGAATCCAGAAGTTCAATTCGATCAACACTTTGCAATGATGACTCACATCTGACAGGTGAGAACGGTTTTTTTCCCATGACAATCGTACAATTCGACTCGATGGATTAAGATGCATCGATTCGTTAGCAGATGTGGTGGAGGAACAATTCCCAACCCTCTCAATTCGCCTTTTTTGTTCCCCGGAAACTCCATTCAATGTTTTTAAGAATCGCGATCGTTCTCCTTGCTGTTGGGTCAGCAGTCCCATCGTCCGCGAAGGATTTGAATATCCTTTTTCTTGGCAACAGCTACACAGCTCGGCACGACATTGCTGGCCTCGTGGAACAGATTCTCGAAGAAGCCGATCCCACCGCCGACGTGCAAGTACAGCGAGTCATCTACGGCGGGCAGAACATGTTCAAGCACTCGACCTATTACTTCAGCCAGAGTTTCATTGAACAGAGCACTCTCACAGAGAGGGCGATCACCCAACGAATCGCTGCGATGCGTGAATTCCTGGAGTCTGACACTCCCCCCAATTCCGAGGAATGGACGCAGCACTGGTCCTCCGTCGGCAAGACGGACGTTCCCTTTGCCGACATCCACAGGCACATCACAAGGGCCATCAAAAATCACGAAGCCCTACTGGTTCACAATCCCAAGACCGAGTGGGACTACGTGGTTCTGCAGAGTTGGCGTGATGTATCGGAACAGCCGAATCAGGGCTATGAACGCTATGCTACGAAACTCGCGAGAATCGTTAAAGCGCAGGGTGCCGAGGTGATTCTCTACATGACCTCACCCGAAACCCAGAACCAGAACCCGGTGACCCAACCGTATAACATCGCGTCCGCCAAGCGAGACACGGGAGTGGGCTTACGAATGGCAAAGGCCTTGCGCCCCAAAGCTGTGATTCCGGTGCCCTTGGCGATCAAGAACATTCAGACGGGCAACGGCGAAAAACCAGGCACCGATCTCGTCTTTCGCTACCAAAACGACGGCCATCCAAATCAAACTTGTGCCTTTCTAGTCGCCAACCTCTTCTACGCGGCGATTACTGAAAAGAGTCCCGAAGGTCTCGCATTCAACTCAGTCACCGAGACCAAGTTGAAGAAGGGGAAAGATCCCGACGGCGGAGAACCAACCGTGGTCTTCGACGACAAAGTGAAGGCCTATCTGCAACAGATCGCCCACGAATCCGTGCTGGAATTCAATCGGGGTTCGGAAAACAAACAGTGACGGAAGAGCGGCGAAAGGAACGACGAAATCGTGATGTTCGAAATCGTGAAAAAACGTTTTACGCCGACAACATCGATGCCAGCCACTATCTCAAAATCGATGCAGCAGTGAATCGAACTGGGGCAAATCGCACTTACAAAAACCGCCCTTCCCAGCCGGTAGCAATACTTTGCGCGTGAGAATCGTAGCGACTAGTCCAGAGCCTTGGATTCATCAGCCCAAACCGTGACCACAGCGACATCACCGAGTTCACACCTGATACTTAGTATCGCGTCGAGTGGTGGTCCCTCAACACCGGCGGCGGTCCGAATGAGATGATCCGAAAGACCAACCAGAGCGACCGACTAAGCATGCCGGACGGTCCGGATGGCATGAAACGCGGTGGGCCCTTCACATCTTGAGAGTCGATAACCACTGACAGAACAGAATGGCCTTGAAAAACTTTGCGCTACAATCGCAGCTCTCGTGACTATCAAGTGCACATTGCTCCAAGGCTGTTGCAGCGGCGATCCTGCCGCTGGTGATCTTTGCCCACACTTCTCCTGCGTGCAAACGCAGGCCATCCTGAACGACATCGAGATCCTGGAATAGTGGAACGGCGAGAGCGAATGAGTTCTGCCGCGTGATCATTCGCAGTCCATTGCAAGTGCCCCATCCGAAGAAGAAACAAATGTGAAACGTCGAGAATTCATCAATTCAACTCTTGCACCGGCGCATC
>PKCN01000339.1 GCA_002862205.1 Planctomycetaceae bacterium
GTCACCCGCGATTTGCTCTCTGACAAATTGATCATACGGCTTGTCTTGATTGAATGCCCGTATGACGTAATCGCGATATGGCCACGCATTGGGACGTGCCGTGTTGACTTCAAACCCATGCGTGTCCGCATACCGGACAATGTCCAACCAATACTGGCCCAAACGTTCCCCATACCGGTCACTGCCCAATACCCGATCAACAGCCTGATCAAATGTTTTGGGGTTGGCTTCCAATGCATCAACTTCCTGACCCGAAGGAAGTAGCCCATGCATACTCAAATACAGTCGTCGCAACAGAGTTGTGGGTTCAGCCTTGGATGCCAGCTTCAATCCCGCCTGACGCAATTTCCGCTCAACAAAGAAGTCAACGGGATGAACATCACTTGCGAGGCTCACCCCGCGAATTTCCTTAAAAGCCCAATGGTCACGGGGATCCAACTGTGGGATTTCATTAGCCGGGCTATTTGCCCCTGAATCAACCCACTGCGTCAGCATCTCGACTTGTTTCCGGGTGAGACGCTCGCCTTCAGGTGGCATGCGCTCAAGTTCATCTGTGGATGACACACGTTCCAACAACAGACTTTTCGCAGCGTTACCCGGCATGACGGCAGGCCCCGAGTCTCCTCCCATCTTCAAAAGCTGACCTGCGTCAACACGCAGACCGGACTCCTGCTTCAGGGGACCATGGCAGGCCCAGCATTTCGTTTTAAGCAGCGGCTTTACATCACGTTCGTAATCCACCTCGGCCCACACAACCGTCGGCACTAGCAAGATAACAATGAGCGGGATGCGTACGATCGTCATGCTGTAAATTCAGGCGAGCAGCTTGTGAGGTGGGAACTCAAGAATTGGGAATCCTTTCCCCCCAGCATAATCGAAATCTCGACGTGCTGCCCCACCCGCTCACAACGTCTTGGTCAGTTGTTCCTAACGCGTTTGTCCAACACCTTGTGGAGTGATCCAGACCATCAACAAAATGCGAATGGGCAAAGATAAACGTCCGTTTTCGGCAACGACTCGCAAGCACTGGATCCAGGCGATCAAAGGTTTCACATTTTGGCTGACTAAGTCTGGCCAGCGCTTACCAGCTGATCCTTTGGTAGCGCTGAAACGCCCAAGTGGTAAGCGTGATCGAAGGTTAGTCAGAAGAGCATTATTGGTTGAGGAGTGGCTGGTGACCTCCCCCCATAGAATTGCACCATTGTGAGTGAGAGAATCTTGCTCGGGCGAACTGCCCGGAAAGGCTCTTTGCCCATTATTGCGGCTCACTCTTTCCTGGCACTCTAAGCTGCGGCACTGGTCATCTATTCTGGTACTTGCTCACCTGAGCTTCGCTCTCTGGCATTCGATTCATGCCACTCTCCCGTCCCCGCTGCCGAGATAACGTCTTCCGTAACCGGGCACGAACGGGAGGCGTTGATTTCAGTTGCCGCGTGAATGAGTGCTCCGGTTCACGACATGGTTCGCCGACTCTTTGCCTCCGCACTCGGCTCGGTGATCACTTATTTCATTCGGTAAACTCACTTTACGCTGGCACTGTCATTGCCAATTTGTCGTTGTCGTGCGAATAGCAATCCGATGAGAAAACCAAGAGCCATTCCAAACGGCACCCAGATCAGGTTAAAGGCCCCCAAGTCGGGAAATATCACCATCCCCAGTGGGAAACCCAGTGCTCCGCCCAAGAATGTCGGGCCGACCGACGAACGTATGCGTTCCCTCTGATCGGCTTTCAGTTTCGTCGTGGCATTCTGATCCATGCGTGCGATTTCAGCGTCGATCTCTTCGACGTCAATATCGATGCGTTCCAGCAATAACGAGATCTTGCGTTCAAGTCGATCGATTCGTGGATTATCGTCAACTTTGATCCAGAGGAACATGATCATCGCAATAAAGAAAATTAACCATTCCATCGTTGATTCCAAAACCTTATTAGTGCCTGAACGTGCAGTTGACTATCACGGATAACGCTTACCATCAACGGGTTGCCGCCAGCGACGTTGATTTCAGATTAGGCCCGGACGGCAACTCCGGTGCATCTTATTGTTAGCCCGCATTTTACGACGTGCGTTCGATCTTGTCCTCTCCGGCGCCATTTGAGTTACGTGGAACGATCTTGTAGCCGACCGCTGGAGACTGAGGATTATAATACTGCATTATGACGAGTGCGAGCAAAGTGTTGCTAAAAAGTTTGCAGAGTGCTTTCGTTCTACGTGGGAAAAGTTGCCAGATGGATTTCGCCGCGTCATGATGCTTTACCAAGAACAACCCGAGATTAATTTTGCTGTGGTTTTGAGGTCATTGGCGCGTAAGTGTGCCGGGCGGTTTGATGCCCGAATCCAGACGGTCGAATTCGACGGCAACGTATTAAACGATTCAGTGAATAGGTTTGATGTTGTTGTCGCCCATGAGTTAGCTCATGTATTTTGGACAGCGGTAGGCCAACCAGACCACAATCGTCGAAGTCATCAGTCGAAAGCTGTAACGGCTGAGGAATTCCGGACGGAGTCGATTGCAATTAATTGGGCACAAGAAATCCTGGCGATTGAAATGGGGAAAAGAGTGGGATTTGAGTATGACGAGTTCTTCATGTTGTTTCAGACTAAACTCGCCCAGCCTGTAACTGCCGAAGACACCGTAGATAGCGTCTGCAAAGAGTACGACACCCACTGGGCTGCACATTTCTTTCCCGATGAACAGACCGTAGCCGTGGCTAAAGAAAAGTTCCTTGAGCAGCACTCGCAATACTTTAGTGTTGCACTTCAAGGCAAGAACGTTGACTCATGGTCAAGCCTTGAGCAGGTAAAAGAGATCATCCAAGACGGGAGCAATGACTCCGTTGAATAATAAAAAAACAAAAAGCGGTACCTACAAGGACATCACCTACACGCTCAAGAAGAGTGACCGCAAGACGGCCAGCATCTACATCGAACGAGATGGCACCGTATCGGGCCTCGTGCCCAAGACGTTGAAAAAGCCCGGCATTGAGCGATTACTTGAAATCAAGCGGAAGTGGATTTACCAAAATCTTGCCCAGTGGGAGGACATGAACTCCACCCGCACCAGAAGGCAGTTTGTCAGTGGCGAGGGATTCATGTACCTCGTTCGCTCCTACCGTCTGAAACTGGTGGCCGATCAATCAGAACGCTTGCTGCTCAAGGATGGTTACTTTTGCCTGTTGTCTGACGATGGCCAGCTACAGAACCCCGACGCGGCCTTCAAGGAGTTTTACAAAGCCAAGAGACAGAACAAGATTTCAGCACGGGTGAACTTTTACGCGGAACGCATGGGTGTCGAACCGTCGGGCGTGCGGATCCTCGAACTGAAGAATCGCTGGGCGTCTTGTACACAGGAAGGCAGGCTGAACTTCCACTGGAAGTGTATGATGGCTCCATCAACGATTATCGACTACATCGTCGTGCATGAACTGGCACACCTGCGATAAATGAACCACACGAAGGCGTTCTGGAATCAAGTCGACAAAGTGCTGCCCGATTACTTGGAACGGAAGGAATGGCTCCGGGTTAATGGGGCGGGGATGGATTTGTAGCTCTTGTCCTGGAATTATTAAGCGACAGGAATAACTCGGGAAGCCATAGCTCCACTTATAAACCAACCAGTAACTTGGAAGAGCGAATTATTTCCCCAAACAGAGGAATACCTCAAAATCGTTGTGCCAAAAAAACAGACTAAGAACGAAGGCTTCGTACTCCCTCCACTCGCGATTCAACGAAAGATCGCTTCGATCTTGACGTCGCATGACGATCGGATTGCAGAGAAGCTCCACGGAATTGTTGACGCCAGGAATGAGGCTATGGCGCTCTACCAAGAGTGGTTCGTCAATTTCCGCTTCCCCAACTACGAAAGTAAAGAACTCGTCGCGTCGAGCCTCGGGCAAGTTCCCGATGGATGGCAAACTGTTCCTCTGAGCGACATTGCCAAAATCAGTATGGGCGTATCACTAGCTGACTGGCAGGAAGATAACGCCACTGAAGTCACTGTTCCCTTTGTACAGAGTACTGAATTAGCCGATCAATTCCTGATGAGTATAAAACAACAGATACCGGAATCAGTCCTGAAGCCATCATCAGCTGAAGTTCATCCTCTGCACACAGTAATTATGGCGACAAAGGGTGACGAAACTGGTCAGCTTGGCATCCTCGACTGTAAGGCCGCCATTGATGAATCGTGCTGCGCGGTGCGAGTGAATGATTTTGATCTTGGATACCCTTTTTTGTTTCTCCATTGCCTGGCAAATCGGAAGAAAATCGTTGATCTGGTACGAGCTTCACCACAGCAGAGCATCAACAAGAATCTTCTCCAACACGTCAGAATTGCTCGGCCACCCGCAACCGTGGTTACGTCATTCAATCATGAGGTGTTACCCAAGTTCAACCGAATGCATACGCTGCAACAGTCCGCTGACAAGCTCCAAGAGACCCGCGACTTACTGCTTGCACGCCTGATGTCGGGACAAGCAGACGAAGATGAGATTGATCAACTCATTAAGGA
>PKCN01000428.1 GCA_002862205.1 Planctomycetaceae bacterium
GCAAGTCTGGAAACCCAAGCACCAAGCGAATCTCGCCCCGATGCCCTCATTACACCCGTACACGCACTCACGTACCACCACAAAAACCGCTAAACCAGATAGCAAAATCGGCTCACGAAGGGCACTCGCCAAGCTGACCAACGCCTTGTTTGTCTCGACGCAGACTCCTTTACCACCTGTTTTTCACCACCTGTTTCCCGCGTCCTTGGCATTAACGCTCCGGCTCGAATCACCGGATTTTGTCGGTTCCCCGCTCCTGCTGATTTCGTCGATCGCCACAGTCAACTTCGCTGTCTCGCAAATACGGCACTTTCGGGGCCACCCCAGCCAAAACCAAGACATGGGATTCACGTTCCTGAGCCTCCTGCTGACGACAATGACTGTGCTGAGATTGCGACAAACAGTCGGAGTCTGCTCAATGCTGATGCTTGGGAATCCAATGCTAATGCTTGGGAATCGCACGACCAAGACGGACCAGCAGGCTGGAGAAACGCCCGAGAGCGATCAGCGCAGTGATCCCAGTCATCATTCCTACCGCCACAACGGCCCACTCGCCAGCGACGCCAGCGACCCCAGACACCAACGAAAAGCCTACTAAGGCAGGAAGCAAAATCCCCCCTAATGCAATCCCCAGTTGCCTGACAGCTGTAGCCGCTGATGCTAGATCGGACTGCTCAAGATACAACGCGAGTTTCTTGAGACCTGCCATAAAACAGACAAATCCAACGACACTGAGCGACATCTGAAGAACGGAAAAAAGCACTTTTGCAAGCATTTCTTCGCGAAACCGATCACCAAGTTCGAACCACGTGAATTCAAAAAAACCGACACCATTAAAAGCGAGCACAAGCGACACGATGTGCAGTGAAAACACCACTTTCATCAATCCCCTTGCACCACTATCGATCGGCGCAGCCAGACAAAGCACCTGACCAACCAAAAAAGCGATCCCCCCGATCAACAGAAGCACAACTGACAAATACGCGAGAATCTGACACAGGGGCACCAAGGGGTCATAAAAAAAAACTTGATCACGCATATCCAAAATGATGACTGCGATGCTCACGCCGAGGATCACCACCCCTAGCAGCACGAAGCAGATCCCGTAGTGACAAGTCAACAAACCGGCCCGGGTCATTTTCAGCCCACCAGCACCTGAAGGTATTGCTACCGCTGCCCCGCTCTGCTGCAAAGTTGCTGGTCGGTAAGGATTGACCACCGTACTTTCATCTCGCTCCACTAACGAAACGCGATGGGTGGATGCGAACACTTCCTTTGGATTCCCTGGTTCAAGCAGACCCTCGACGCTGCTGGCACTCACCCACGGCCCCCCCGCACCCCGGCACACTTCTGTTGCTGACCCCGCCTCGGAGTCTGCGACAAAGGCAATCAGCTCCTCGCTTGACAAGGGGCCCAATGTCCCACTGCCGGATTTGACAAACCAATCGTGCCCCATTTTTGCTCCAGTCCAATCCGTCATGCTCACCCGACACGGGAAAACGGCATGACCTCATCTCGCGTGCTGCCTTTCCTTCCAAGCCACAAGAAGAAGGGCGGAAAATTCGTCATGAAATCAGCAGATGGGCGGGAAGCCACCAAATCACACTGATCCTATCACACAACTGGCTGCAAAACGGAGTGTCTTCAGATTCGGGGAACAACATGCACCAAAATAACTTTCAAGCAGACGAATGAATTTGGGCAAACGCATTTCCAACCGCTAGTATTCTGTGATAAGTGCTTAACTCGCAAGATAAGTGCTTGGCTCGCAAGAGACGAATATCACAACATTAGCTAACCTGTGCATCACTTTTCATATTGGCAAGCAGCGATTGCCAATCAAACGAGAAACAGCTTGAACTCATCACGCCCACCTCAAATCATAGTCATTGGTTCCATCAACATGGACTTGGTGGTTCAGTGCCAAAATCTGCCCATCGCCGGGCAAACACTCCTTGCGCAATCATCACGCGAATCCTGTGGCGGCAAAGGTGCGAATCAGGCTGTTGCCGCATCATTGGCAGGAGGTGACGTGGCGATGATCGGAGCCGTGGGTGATGATGCCTTTGCAGCGACTTTGATCGACAACTTGAAGACGCACCAAGTCGTTTGCGACCTGATCCAACAACAGCCCGCAGTTGCAAGTGGACTCGCCGTGATTGCGGTCGATTCAAATGGACAAAACTCAATCATGGTGGTACCCGGTGCCAATTCAGCAGTTTCGCAGCAAATGGTGCAGGCGGCCGAAACACAAATCAGGAAATCCGACTGTTTGATGATGCAACTGGAAACACCAATCGAATCAGTCCTGGAAGGAATCCGCCTTGCTCGGAAACATGGTGTGCGTGTCATTCTTGACCCTGCACCTGCTCCCGCTGAGTTGCTTCCTGCTCTGCTTCAGGTCGATCTGATCTGTCCCAATGAAAGCGAAGCGGCGGACCTGACGCAAATGCCGGTCACGAACGTCGAAGAAGCCAAGGCCGCATCGAAGCGACTGCAAGCTCTTGGCGCGAAAAACGTTGTCATCACGATGGGATCCCAAGGCGCGGTCTTGCTTCAGAACAATCACTCGACGCATGTTCGCCCCATTCCCGTGAAAGCCATCGACACAACCGCAGCAGGTGATGCATTTGCCGGGGCGTTAGCCGTTCGCTGGGCGCAAACCGGTGATCTACTCAAGGCCGTCAACTTCGCCAACGTGGCAGGTGCGATCGCCGCATCACGCTCGGGGGCTCAGGCCAGCATTGCGACTCAACAGGAAATTGAATCCACGACATGAACCCAATCAAAGTATTCAGTACGTTACTGATCATCACAGCGGTAACCCAAGCTGCCTCAGCGAAGCGGCCAAACATCATCTTCTTCATCAATGACGATCAGGTGAAAGAAGAAATGGGGTGCTACGGCGGAAAGGTGCTGACTCCAAATCTTGACCGCTTGGCCCGCGAAGGCATGCGGTTTGACAACGCCCACACCGTCTCTACTGTCTGCACACCGTCACGGTACTCGATGTTCACAGGGCGTTATCCTGGCAATTCCTCGTTCAAGTCCTACCTGGCGGCGTACCCAAAAGACCGCCACGGCGTCCCCGGATTCAATGTGGGGCTTGAAGACGACAACATGAATGTGGGCAACGTGCTTCGACAGGCAGGTTATGTGACTGGGCACGTTGGCAAACTTCACGTCGGCGTCCATCTGAAAACCGCACAGGAATATGCCCACCACGGACTCTACGATGTCTCCAAGCAGAGCGGATTGCTGGAACCCGATAATCCAAACGTGATTGCCGGCTGGCAAAGGAATGAGAAATGGTATCGACAATGGATCATGGATCGTGGTTTTTCATGGGCAAAGCATGTTTACTGGGGCAACGTGCAAGGTGCCTATCCCCACCACAATCCCGAATGGACGCTTGAAGCGGCCCTTGAATTCATCGAACAGAACCGTGATGGCCCCTTCTACCTGCACTACGCCACCACCATGATGCACGGTGGCCCTCACGGGTGGAGCAGATCACTGGAGAAACCTCTTTCATCAGGCGCAGGAAAACTCGAAAGCCGACCCAATGTCATTCCACCTCGCGACGAACTTTGCAGACGAGTCGACGAAGCAGGCCTGGAAGAAAACACCTATGGTTTCACCTGGATGGATGCAACAGTCGGAGCGATGCTGAACAAGCTTGATCAACTGAAGATTGCTGACAACACGCTGTTTGTTTTTGTGACCGACCACGGCACGGAAGGAAAGTTTTCCCTGCATGATCACAATGGCACCGCCATCCCCTGCATCATTCGCTGGCCCGGTGTGGTCAAAGCGGGATCCGTGTGCAGCAATCTGATGCAAAACACGGATCTGGTTCCGACCTTCTTTGATGTCGCGGGAGCCACGATCCCGCAGGGATACCGAGTGGATGGCAAGAGCGTCCAGCCAATGCTGACCGATCCAAAAGCTGAAATACACGATCACCTCTATTTCGAATTGGGCTACGCGAGAGGAATCCGCACCGATCAGTGGAAGTACATAGCGATTCGTTATAGCGCCGACCGCCTCGATCAAATTGAAAACGCTTCTTTGAGGAAACTGCCTGATTTGCTCGCCTACCAGGGAGGATCCAAGAACGCGTCCAACCACCTGCAGCGGCGCCCCCACTATCTGCAACCAAACCAGCTTTACAATCTCAACGATGACCCGCTTGAGCAGAACAATCTGGCAGGGATGCCTGAGCATCAGGCTCAACTGAGGACCATGCAGAGACTGTTAACCGAAAAGCTCAAAGCACAGGGCCGACCCTTCGGTGAATTCGTACCCGGCGCGGACTCGGTTCCGGTGGAAAAAATCATGCCACATCTCAAAAAGCTGGAACAACTTCGTCCCTAAAGCGAGCAATTTTTCTAAGGCAATTTTTAATGCTGTGAACGAAGGTGCTCAAGCAAGTAGTGTGGATGACGTTGATGTTGACGATCCTGATTTTTGGTCAAAGGTTGTTGGGGAAGGCA
>PKCN01000433.1 GCA_002862205.1 Planctomycetaceae bacterium
CCGCCGCCTGTTCCGCCCCCGGCTGATCCGGTGGCCCGGTTGACGCTACCTCCGCCGTTGTAGCCACCTACAGTTGTGGTTGAGTCGTCCGACTTAGTCGGGCCCAGTTCACCGACGTAGATCTCCAATACCTGCCCGGGAGTCACAGCAATGGATGCCTGCACATACCCACCGAGGCCGCCAAGAATCCCATCAATGGTGTCGCCGCCTGATGCCCCAAATGCTTCGATATTGATGGTGATGGCGATCTGGACTATATCGGTGCAAGATACAACCCGGGCTTGATCACATGGCTTGAGCAGCCGGAAAAGGGTGCGACACAACGCTGGAACAAACGACTGGTTGCCAATACCGTCCATGGAATCCACGGTCTGATGCAGGGTGACATCGATAAGGATGGAACAGCTGACCTGCTGGCAACCAGTGCTCAACCCACCGGTCCGTACCCTGAGTCACTGGTTTGGTTCCCGATACCAGCGAGACCTAAAGCAGCCACAAAATGGCCAGCCAATGTGCTCGCCCAGCAGGATGCCCCCGGACTAACGCATTACATCGGGGTTGGAGATGTGAACAATGATGGACGACTTGACGCAGCAACTGGGGCAAAAGGGGGCCCCACCGCAACCTCAGCGGGCGAGTGGTTCGCCTGGTGGGAAGCACCGGAACAACCACAACAAGCGTGGGAAAAACATCTGATCAGTGATCAGGAGCCAGGAGCAACCAACATTCATCCGGCTGACGTCAACGGGGATGGCAAAATGGATTTCATTGCATCACGTGGCCATGGCAAGGGCGTGATCTGGTTTGAAGCTCCCAAGTGGCAATGCCATGACATTGATTCCAATCTGCAGGAACCGCACTGCCTGGCAGTGGTGGACATGGATGCAGATGGTGACATTGATGCTGCCACCTGTGCTTTTGGAGACAAAATTGTCATCTGGTATGAGAACGATGGGCAAGGCAATTTCACGTCGCATCTGATTGGTGAAAATCAGGAAGCCTATGACATTCGCATCGTTGACCTTGACTTGGATGGCGATTTTGATCTTTTGGTAGCAGGCCGAGCCAGCAATAACGTGGCTTGGTATGAAAACCCTCGCCTGTGAACCATGCGAATGATCCCAGATCAGCCGATACCGCCTCCAGCCCACCGTCCAGACAGTTTTTTGACGCAACAGTCTGGTTGGAGAAGCTCTACAGCAACGCCTGCTTCTGTTTCTCAGTCAGCGAGCTGATACCCTGTTTTGCCAACCTTAACAACTCAGCTAGCTGCTGGTCATCAAACGTCGCTTCTTCGCCGGTACCCTGAATTTCGACAAACCGGCCTCCACCAGTCATGATGACGTTCATATCAACATCAGCCGCTGAGTCGAGTTCATAATCAAGATCCAGAACAACTTTATCACCGATCAAACCGCAGCTGACAGCCGCGACTGAGTCGGTCAATGGACCCTCACCAATTTGCGAGTCTGGCACCACCTGCGACACCGCCTGAGCCAGCGCGATGAACCCACCTGTGATCGATGCGGTGCGTGTACCGCCATCAGCTTGAAGCACATCGCAGTCGACTGTGATCATTTGCTCACCCAGCTTTCGCAGATCAATGACGGCGCGCAAACTACGTCCGATCAACCGCTGAATTTCAGTGGTCCTGCCATCAATTTTCCCACCACGATCACGTCGTTTACGCGGACTCGTGCTACCGGGCAACATGTTGTATTCAGCCGTTACCCAACCTTTGCCTTTCCCTTCCAACCATGGCGGCACTGATGCTTCAATCGAAGCAGTGCAGAGCACGATTGTGCGTCCACAGCGATAAAGGACGCTGGCTGGATTGGAATCAAGATAACCGCGTTGTATTTCGACATCGCGAAGTTGATCATGTGGCCGCATACTGGAAAATCTCAATGAGAAAACAAAACTAAAAAGCTGAATCAGTCACATTCTGTTCGATCCAAACACGATTGAGCAACCAGACCAGTAATCCTTTCTGGGCATGCATTCGATTCCCCGCCTGCTGGATCACATCGCTTTGGTCACTATCAATCACATCGTCCGTGATTTCTTCGCCGCGAACTGCGGGCAAGCAGTGGAGTACGCGTGCATGCCCGGGGGCAACTGACATCAAATGGCTATTCACCTGATAGGCAGAGAACGCTTGCCGGCGCTCTGCCATTTCAGACTCTTGCCCCATGCTTGTCCACACATCGGTATAAATGGCATCCGCATCCTTCACCGCAGCACTGGCATCCACAACCGTACTGATCTTTGCCGATGGGTAGTGTTCGAACACCTTCTCCAACCAAGCGGCGTCCATCTCGTACCCAGCAGGGCATGAAAGCGTAAAACGCATATCCAGCATGGCACAGACCAGCGCCAGGGATTGGGCCACATTATTGCCATCCCCAACAAAAACAAGATGTTTGTCGGCGACAGTACCGAATGCGCCATGCACCGTCATGACGTCGGCCAGAGCTTGGCATGGATGGCACAGGTCCGTCAAACCGTTAATCACGGGAAGCGAGTGATAACTCGCCAACTGCTCGACCTTGGCATGCGATTTCGCGCGACAAACCACTGCATCGACAAACTGACCGAGAACTTGCGTGAAATCCGAAGCAGACTCACGCTTGCCCCAACCTACGTCATCACCGAGAAACAGGCTGGACCCACCCAGCTGAGCGATACCAGTTTCAAAACTGACTCGTGTACGCAAACTGGGTTTTTCAAACAGAAGCGCGAGCACACGGCGTTCGAGCACAGGCGGTCGATCACCAGCAGCCAGCCGTGTTTTCAAAACATGTGCAGTACCAAGCAGGGATCGTAGATCCCCTGAGGACAGATCAAACAGACTCAATAAATGTTGCATACCATTTTCCAATACCAAATCCAGAATGGGTCCATTCTACAACGTCAGCTCTGCGGTTTCCCGCTCAATCGCTTTCATCGTTTCCACCAATCGTTTCAATAGAATTTGCCGGTCCTCTTCACTCATCAGCAACGGAGGCTGCATTCTTATTGCTGTATCGCCTGCTGACTCAACCCGTAAACCATGAGCAGCCGCCGCAGCGACCACATCGACAGCACTGACATCACATTCAATGCCGATCGTCATTCCCGTCACGTTCATATCCCGCACAAACTCAAATTCACTCAACTGTTCTGCCATCGAGACGGCAAGTTCACGTTCCATCTTGTGCACGGCATCCGGCAAACCATGCATTTCCATTTCATTCAACGTCGATAGCAATGCAGCAGAAAGCAAAGGGTACTGTTCAAGATCACAAACCGTACCCGCCGCAGCATGCCGGGATGCCAGGACCAAGCCACCGGGCAAACCACCAAACAGTCCACCTGAGGCAACCACAATATCGGCATGGATATCAGCAGCAGCAGAAAAGGTAAAATGGTTACCTGTTGCTCCAAAGACAAGCTGTGTCTCATCCACAATCAGCAGCGTTCCTCGCTCGTTACAGATAGCACGCACCCCGGCAAGATAGTCACTCGGACAGGCCACAGCCCCGTTACCCAAATCAACGGGTGAAATGAGCACGCCGGCGGTCTGATCGTCAATCGCTGCTCGCAAAGCTTCCAAATCCCCTACCGGTAAATGGCTGAATCCTGCCATCATGGGGCCAAGTCCCTCATGTAAATCAGGCTGCCCGCTGGCAGTACGACACATGCCTGTACGGCCATGATCACTGCCCAGCATAGCAATGGTTCGAAATGATTTATCAGAGCGAAAACGGCGTGTCATCTGCAGCGCATACTCGACTGCCAAATCCGGTGAAGGAAGCAGCGTCATGGACTCAGCTGACACAGAAGTTGAGCCTGCAAATACCTGGTCCAGTTTTTTTGAAAGTGCAGACTCTCCGCTGTTCGCAACATTCGCAAAGCGACTTCCTTCGCCCAAATGACTTGAAAGTGCAGCAGTTAGGGATTCACGAATCGGCGTGCAACCAAAGCCAAATACCGAGTTCCGGCCTGCCATAGCATCCAGCAATTCACATCCATTCGCATCGGCACGACGCATGCCGAAAGGCTCACCGTGCATGATCGGTAAATCAACTGCCTGAAAATGCAGCATTGCATGAGTATTCAAGTCGGCACTTTGCGAACGTGATTCACTACCCCCTTGAACGACAGGTGTTGGCCGCCGGCCAACCACAGAATCTCTTTGACTTGTCTTGAATTCAGTTTCTTCTGCGAGTGACGGCACGGACTGGGTTGTCAAACCACCGCCCGATCCTTCATGACCGCTTTCATTTTCCACCTCGGTGGATTCGGACCGATGCTCACGAGTAGTCGTTGCAGTGAGCCCACGAACTTTCTGTGGATCGCCGTCCTCACCATCGTTTCCTTCGACTTCCTCCAACTCATCTTCACCGTACTCCTCGTCTTCCTCACCTTCAGACTCGTCGTCGGTTTCTTCGTCGTCGGTCTCGGTTTCTTCGTCCTCGTACTCTTCGCCTTCACTTTCTTC
>PKCN01000098.1 GCA_002862205.1 Planctomycetaceae bacterium
GCTGGTGCTGCGTCCGGGGCCGGTGGTCGTGAGTCGAGTCGCGGCCTGGTGCGGCCGTGGGAGGAGGCGGACGTGGTGCAGCTGCTGAGCAAGGACGGCGACAGCGACCCCGTCTACTTGTGGCGCAAAAGAGAAGCTTCGAGGCCGCCGCAGGCATCATCGCCGTCGAGTTCGCGAGGATCTTCGCGGCGCTCGTAAGCACGCTGGGGCTCGAACCCGGGACTAGCAGGCTGCCCATCACTCTGCTGGGGCGAAGACCCGGGACCAGCAGGCTGCCCATAATTCTGCTAGCCCGACGTTTGAGCCCCTCCGTGGACAGGATGCGGACGTCACGATGGTCGTGCGCGCGGCGGACCTCGCCAAGTCGCTGCAGGACGTGGATTTGCTGTGTTCTATCCGAACTATCGAGGTAGCACCGGTCGTGGTGTTGAGTTTTCGATGATGGGTCAATCCGATGCCGCTGGTAAGGAATTCAGTGACTTGATCGCTTGTGTCGGTCATCTGATCTCTGCTGGGATCACAGCACCTGATACGGTGAGTGTGACTGGCGGTTCCTACGGTGGTTATGCGTCAGTTTGGTGTTCGACATTCTATTCTGATCGCTTCGCTGCCAGCGTGATGTTTGTTGGGATCAGCGACAATGTTTCGAAGGTGGGCACCACTGACATTCCTGACGAAATGTTTTGGTTCACCACCGTAAACATCTGTGGGATGACTGGGACTATTTTTTGGAGAGCAGTCCGATTCGGCACATCCAAGAGAATCAGAAGCCAATATTATTATGCACTGAAGAGAAGATCCTTGTGTCCATCTTTCTCAGTCACTGGAATTTCATCGGCATCTCAAAACACTAAATCAAGCACCGGTTCGATTGGTGCTGTATGAGGGAGAAGGGCACGGTAATCGCAAAGCAGCAGCAAGATTGGACTAAAACTTCGCATGCTCCGATGGATGGAACATTTTCTTAAGGACAAATCAGAGAAATCACCATCCATGCGGACCGATTATCGCGAAGCTCTTGGCATGCCGGCCAAAAAAATAATACTGCTTGATGCGGGATGGCTTATACGGAAAATCGCATGACCGTTCGTCGGAATTCGGATGTTCTGTCGTGGGATCTCTGCATTGCGTTGTTACTCGTATCTGCAAAGCCTGCTGGTTCATCATTGTTGGGTCGAGAATTTCGTGCGCGGTATGCATTAGCATGAATCACACAACGCGGGTTATGATATCGGCATGAATATCAAAACATTGCTGGTTGCCAGCCTGACTATCTTTGTCGCTTTAACACTGTGGAATGGTGGTGCTGTCGCCAACGCCGCACAGACCGCACCCAACATTGTTGTCTTTCTGGTAGACGACATGGGAGTGATGGACACCTCGGTGCCATTCCTGACCGATGACAAGGGACAACCAAAGCGTTACCCGCTGAATGATTATTATCGAACGCCCAATATGCAGCGGTTGGCTGCTCAGGGAGTGCGGTTTAACAATTTTTACGCGATGAGCGTTTGTTCGCCGACGCGGATATCGATCATGACCGGGCAAAATGCAGCCAGGCACCATGCGACTAACTGGATCAATCCGCGAAATGACAATCGCGGACCTCATGGTCCACCGGATTGGAATTGGAAAGGATTGACGAGTAGCGATGTGACCCTGCCGAGGTTGCTACGCAAAGTGGGCTATCAGACGATCCATGTGGGAAAAGGACACTTTGGGCCAGATGATTCCGAAGGTTCCGAACCGTTGAATCTCGGATTTGATGTGAATGTGGGCGGAGCATCGTTTGGTGCGCCCGGTAGTTATTATGGCGAAGAAAATTATGGCCAAGGCACCAAGCGTTCACATCACGCTGTGCCTCACTTGAAGAAATACCATGGCTCGGAAACATTTTTGACGGAGGCAATTACGCTTGAGGCAAAGAAACGGGTTTCGGAATCGGTTCAGAAAAGAAAGCCATTCTATTTGTACATGTCACATTATGCTGTGCATGCACCGTTTCACTCAGACCCCCGATTTGCTGACCACTACAAAGATTCTGGTAAGTCTAAAAATGCTCAGGCATTTGCAACGCTGATCGAAGGAATGGACAAGTCACTTGGCGACTTGCTGGATCACTTTGGTGCTTTGGGAGTATCAGAGAACACCCTTGTGTTTTTTCTGGGTGACAATGGTTCTGATGCTCCCTTGGGGCATCAGCACGCGGTAGCTTGTGCCGCTCCACTTCGCGGTAAAAAAGGTGCCCACTACGAAGGTGGCATGCGAGTTCCCTTCATTGCAGCATGGGCCAAAGAGAATGCGAACAACGGGAATCAGAAACAGCTTGTCATTCCACCGGGGACTCTGCAAACACAAGTTGCTACGGTGCAGGATTTGTATCCCACGATTGCGAAAGTGGCTGGAGCTATATCACCCGAAGATCATGCTGTTGACGGGGTCGACCTGTCGAAACTGCTGACTGCCGGACCTGATGATTCACGCGATGAAGTTTTTCTAATGCACTATCCGCATTCGCCTCATCGAAGCGACTATTTCACAACTTACCGCGACGGAAACTGGAAAGTGATCTATCACTACATTCCGTCAAAGGGATCCGAGGGTGGACACTACCAGCTTTACAATCTTGCGTCAGACCCGTTCGAATCGACCAATCTTGCGGATCAGGAACCTGTAGTGTTGCGAGAAATGGTTGGAAAACTGAAGTCAGGGTTGGAAACACACCAAGCCTTGTATCCAGTTTCACCAGACGATGGCAAAACACCACTTGTTCCTGTGATTCCTTAGTGGTTCGCCATCGATGATGGAGCGTTGGTTCACTACCAAGCTCCGGATCATAATCCTGCCGGCCATCAGAAACATCTGATGGCCGTGAAGTGTATTTGGATATCAGGAAACTCAGAGTCACTCAAGAACGACTGCGGCCTGATTGAACGATCTCATTAAGCTGTTTCTTCAGTCGTTCAGCAACTTCAGGATGTTCAGCGATAACGTTCTTCTTTTCGGAAGGATCTTCTTCCAGGTTGAAAAGCTGAAGTTTTGGCACCTTGGTGTTCGCCAACTGTTTCTCAACCACAACGTTACGTGCAAAGTTCTTACCGTAACGATGGAGTTTCCAATTGCCGCTTCGTAGTGCCAGAGTTCCGTTGCTGCCATTGTCTTGCTGTACCAGATGATCACGACCTTTGGCGTCTTTGTCGCCAAGCATCGCGCCAATCACGTCGAAGCTATCGAGGTATCCGTCAGGAGTAAGTGTCTGGTCGGTCAAGGCAGCCAGACTGGCTGCCAGGTCGATGGTGCAGACCACTTCATCGCTGGTTCCCGGAGCAATGCGTCCTTTCCAGGATGTGATGAAGGGAGTGCGTGTGCCGCCTTCGTAGATGCTGTATTTTCCGCCTGTGAATGGGCCACCTGCGCGATGATCCCCAACCTTCTCAAGGGCTTCGTCTTTGTAGCCGTCGTCCATCACTGGACCGTTGTCACTGCAGAACACGACTAAGGTGTTTTCGGTCAGATTCAAGCGATCCAGCGTTTTCACCAATTCCCCCACACACCAATCGAGTTCGACGATTGCATCACCCCGAAAACCTAGTGAGGTTTTTCCCTGAAAACGTTCGTGTGGAATTCGTGGAACATGAATGTCATGTGACGAGAAGAAAAGGAAGAAAGGTTCTTTTTGATGCTCCTCGATGAACTCAACCGATTTCTCGACCCACTTGTCAGCAAGATCTTCATCGCGGAATCGGGCAGCATGTCCACCTGTATAGAAACCTATCCGACTGATGCCATTATGGATGGTCGCATTGTGGCCATGGGACCAGTCCATCTTAAGCGTGTCGCGATGTGATTGACCGGTGGGATGATCGGGGCTGGGTTTTTTCCTGCCCACCCACAAAGGGTCTTTGGGATCGAGGTTCGGCACGCGATGGTCGTGAACATAAACTTGTGGTACACGGTCGTTGGTGGTGGGCAACAGAAAACAAGTGTCAAAGCCAATTTCGAGTGGGCCTGGCTTCAGGTCGCCATTCCAGTCCGGACCTTCTGGTCCACCAAGACCGAGGTGCCATTTTCCAATCACGGCAGTTGCATAGCCGGCTCGCTGAAGCATGGTGCCAACCGTCTCGGTTCCTGGTTTGATGATCGCAGGAGCAGTTGGTGGTGCGATGCCCGTGCGCTCACCACGAAAGGCGTAGGTGCCGGTCAACATCGAATAGCGAGTCGGGGTACAGGTGGATGCCGAGCAATAACCGTTGGTGAATCGTAATCCGCCAGCAGCGAGCCGATCGATGTTGGGCGTTTCCAGTGAGGTTGCTCCGTAACACGACAGATCACCGTAACCGAGGTCATCCGCCATGATCACAACCACATTCGGTTTTTCACTGTGAGCGGCAGAGGACAGAATCAGCGTAAAACAGGCAATCAGGACCGGGGTC
>PKCN01000438.1 GCA_002862205.1 Planctomycetaceae bacterium
GTGAATCTGCACGTACTGTGAATCTGCACGTACTGTGAATCAGGGAAAAAGAACGTCGCGCCGCAGAAAAATCAAGTCTCGGTACCCGTCAACGACCTGACCTTCGCGAAACTCGTCATCAGTTGGATAACGGACTGCGCGAAGTACGTTCAAACACCATTGGCAGAGTTCAAACGGGACTCGGGTTCCGCCGTAGATTGGGGAACAGGCAATATTTCCGGTTGGTCACGCGTTGCTGATGATGGAGGTTCAACGGTCGAAGGCAACACGCGAATGGTTCGACCATTGAAATCACTGGTCGACTGGCCAAGATAACGCCTGAGTCGTTCTCTTGTTTCTGCAAACCCCGGTGTCGCTGTGATGTACCGGAGTTCTGGATTCGCAACCACACCGTCGTAATGCGTCAACAACTCCTGCAACTCTGCAGTCTTTCCCCGAGCAATCAACGATGCCAATCGACGAGGAGCAAGGTACTCGAGCCACGCCTCACCGTACTCGCTGACTTCCAGGCCTCTGGCCAGTTTCGCCGTAGCCTTCCCCAAATCCCCAGTCGCTGATGGGGGTACAACCAGCACGGATGCACCACCACGTGGATTGGGGGCCGTATTGAACCCGTACAAGTCTGCAAGCCCAATGGCTGTCGAACTGCGAGGCACTTTAGGAACCCGATAGCGTCCAGGAAACTGACTGTCGTAGCGATATCGCTCTCGAAAGTACGGATCTTTTAGAAGATCTGGAGCCTCAAAACTGCCGTAGCGATAGGGGTCATAGCCGTAACCATCAAACCGATAGGGGTCGAGATAGCCATAACCGCCGAACCCTGAATAATAGCCGTAGCCCGGAAAGGTACCGATCCCAATGCTGATATTGAGTCCCGAAGAGGTTCGGTAAGAACGATCATTCAGTTCCGCTTGCGCAGGTTGCCGATGACTGTCGTAACGCTGAAGCTTCGCACCTCGTTTGGACTGGTGACGTCGACCGAATAGCTGGGCATCCACCGGCGTGCAGTGCAAAACACTGAAACTGACAACAATGATTATCAATAGACGAAACATGCAAAAGTCTCCGGCAACTCAACGAACTGGAACCTCTGAACTCTAGGACGCAGACAGCACCACAGAGTGACTTTGAGCCAGTTTTGTGAAACGACTTTCGTTGCAACCCCTACAATGTGAACAGGTCGACTGTCCAACACGTCGCCGCCTGATTCGATGGACGTGCATGGCACCGGAATGCCGGTCTTGCGAATCAAATGCCGGTCTTGCGAATCAACCGAGGACAGGCGAAGGCTTAACCGGGGCATCCAGCAGTCCAAAGACGCAGCGGCACAGTATCGAATCGACACGACGCTGCTACCATGATGGTTGAGCTTTTGAAATTCCCCGTCCCTCACATGCCTCACAAACTGTCATGAGACTACTTACAACGCTCGCTTTGCTTTTCACATGCCATGTGACCGCGATTGCAGATGTGCGTCTGCCAAGCCTGTTCAGCAACCAGATGGTGTTGCAACAGAACACGAACAATGCTGTTTGGGGATTCGCTGATCCAGGTGAAAACATCTCCATCACGCCGAGTTGGGGAAATCCGGTCAAAACAACGGCCAACACGGTGGGCCAGTGGCGAGTCTTTCTGAAAACACCCTCGCACGGAACCGGTCATTCACTTGTCATCCGTGGAAAAAACACCCTGTCGCTAACGGATGTCGCTATTGGCGAAGTCTGGTTGTGCGCTGGTCAGTCCAATATGGGTTGGGCACTGGGCAACTGCTTCGATGCTGAGCAGGAATCAAAACTTCCCGATGCTCCCAAGTTGAGGATTTTCAAATCGTCGCGTGAACACTGGCACGAACCCCTCAACGAATCACGTGACCGACTTTCAAAATGGGTCGCCTGTACTGCTGAAACCGCCGCTACGACTTCTGCGGTTTCCTACCACTTCGGCAAGACCCTTCAAGAGACTCTTGGCATTCCTGTGGGAATCATTGTGCAGGCTTACGCTGGAACACCAATCGAAGGCTGGATGCCTGCCGAAATTCAACGTGATGATCAACGCACACAGATGCACATTGCACAACTGGACAAGAATTCTCGACGCTTCGATCGCAATGACGCACTCAAAACGTACAAGCAGGAACTCCTCACCTACCAGCAGAAGATCGATGCTGGTGAAACGATGAAGAATCAGTGGAGACAACTCCAACCACCTTTCATCACCAAACCTGCCAACCTCGGTCACCAATACCCCAGTCATATCTTCAACGCCATGATTCACCCCATTCGGCCTTATGGAATCCGGGGGGCGATCTGGTATCAGGGTGAACGGAACTCCAAGAATGTTCCGCAGGCAGTGCATTATCGTGAGCAAATCAAAAAACTGATCAGCTACTATCGTTCATCCTGGCACGAGTTGTCGGATGGGAATGTCGCAGACGACTTTCCGTTCATCCTCACGCAGTTACCAAGTTGGAATCCACCGCAAACCACGCCTGTTGAAGGACTGGAAGCGCCGTGGGCGGTCAATCGTGAAGCGATGCGGTTGGCCAGCCAGGAATTGCCGAACGTAGGACTGGTCGTTTCCATCGATACAGGCGATGCCGTTCTACTGCACCCAAAGAATAAACGACCCATCGGAATACGGCATGCACTGTATGCACTTGAAAATGTATACGCGATGGACGTGATCGGCTCTGGCCCGCAGTTCACCAATCAACGAATCGACGGCAGCAGAATCATCCTCGACTTTGATTCTTCAGGCAGTGGTCTGGTCACTGCCAATGATTTGAACCAGACCGGTGACTCGAAACTGAACTCCTTTGCCATTGCCGGAGACGATCGGCGATGGCAATGGGCTGACGCTACCATCAACGGTGACCGAGTGGTTGTTTCATCCAGCGAAGTCAAATCACCTGTTGCAGTGCGTTATGCATGGGCGATGAACCCATCACAGCGCAACCTGCTGTACAACCGCGAAGGTCTGCCAGCATCACCATTTCGAACCGACGATTGGCCTTCATTTGACCCCGAAGATGAAGTCATCGAGGTCGTCAAGCCACAGGCTCCCGAAGGATACATGCCACGGGATTGGCAACGACCAGTCATGCTGCAGACACCCAGTCCAAAGCCGTTGAAGGCAACGCCCAGTCCAAAGCCGCTGAAGGCAACACCCAAGAAAAATCGTGGCGAAAAGCTCCATCATGAAGCTGGGACAGCTCCTGAAATCACCGATCTCAATGCCGAGGATGTTTCCTACGCGCTGGAAAAAAATATCCCCGATCTCGAAACGCCCTATGTCAGCACCTCCCCACAGGACCAGATGGACGGTATCGCTGTTGGGAATCTGGGTACTGATAACGAGCTGGCAAAACGCATTCTCGCATTCGCAAACGAAATCGACGCAGGTGACCATGGCGAGATTGACAGTCTTCTGCTTTACCAGCACGGCAAACTGTTATTTGAATCTTACTATCGACGCGGCCGAATCAACTACCCTCACTACCAAATGTCGATCACCAAATCCTACACAGCGATGGCGATCGGTCGCGCGATTCAATTGAAGCATCTGAGCATGGATGACTTGGATCGCCCCGTGGTTGATTTTCTCAAGAATATTGACCAATCCAAAATCGTTCCCGGAGCAAACCAGATCACACTTGCCCAAGCTCTTAATATGAAATCCGGTATCCGGATTGATCGGGCCAAGGTCAATGAACTCAGAAAAGAAAAAGATCTGCTGACGGGTCAGGGACAAATCCAGGCCTACCTGCAATACAGCGCTCCGATACCTACAGCCAACAAGAGCTTCAAGTACCAAGGCTCCGATCCTTCGATGGCAATGCAAGTCCTGGAAGCTGTCGTGCCGGTTTCTGCCAGACATTTCATCGAAACAGAACTGCTAACCAAACTTGGGATCACCGACTTTGCCTGGCAAGACGACGTCAGTGGACTCCCCAAATCGGCTGCTGGAAGCAGCATGCGTTCCCGCGACATGCTCAAGTGGGGCATGTTGGTCAGTAACGCGGGTCAATGGGATGACGAACAACTGATTCCGGCCGAGTTTGTCCGGCGGGCAACCGATCGCATCCACACCAATCCACAAGGTACGTCTTACGGCTATTTCTGGTGGCGACACGACATGCAGGTCGGGGATCGCACTTATGACTGCCAATCAGGTCGTGGGGCTGGCGGCCAATTCATCCTGATGTTGCCGGAACTGGATTTGATCCTCGTCATCACAGCACACCAGCAAGGTATGGGTAAAATGCTCGGTACGGTGCCGAAGAAGCTTCTGCCAGCTTTGATTCGCAACAAGTGATCAACATTTGAAGTTGCTTCCTGCGACTGCCCGACATAGCCCACAGGCAAAGAGCCCACAGGCAACGAGCCCACAGGCAACGAGACCACAGGCAACGAGACCACAGGCAA
>PKCN01000194.1 GCA_002862205.1 Planctomycetaceae bacterium
GAACGTGACTGCCCAGCATCACCTTTAATCCCAGCATCCTGTTGATTCGCTGGATCGCGGTGATTTTGTTGCGGCCGGTGAGTTGTCATTCGGTGAGCGTTTAGCGACGCTTGCCGGTCCCACCTCCGTGCTTGGCATCCAGCCACAGAACACAGCAAGCCAGCACACACCGCAAACCGTCTACAACCTCGAAGTCCAAGGACAACACGTCTTCAGGGTCACAAGCAATGGATTGCTTGTGCATAATGCTTGTGCCCCAAGGGGAATTGGTGGTCGCAGGCACAGCGACCAATCACAGCACAATGCTTGACGTGTTGAAACTCGCGGAAGGCGTTCTGGAAAGGTTTTGTTTTTTCGCAGATGCAGTGCATCTTCCAAACTTTCAAAGACCGCCTTGCCGTGATTCCCTCGTGACTTCGAAACCACAAAGAATCGGTCGACCAGTTTTTGGCTTCAATTGAATCCGTAGCGTCCGATCAATTTCGATGCCTTCGAATGTTCGCGTCAAAGGTCGAAAACCTCCGCCCGCTTCTTTCGCGATATCGAACTCCTCAATCACTGGCTTGCCCTGAAGCATGATGCTGAAGACCCGTTCGCCTGGCGACTTGTTTTCCGGTTCGATGAAGTAAAGCCGAACCGTGAATTGCTGCTTTCCCTCGGCCGACACCGGAAACGCCAGTTCTTTCTCGCCATGGTAGTGTGACGAATAAACCCACGGTATCAGTTCATCATCGATCAGATGTGTGTCGAGTCGGCGCCAGCTGAACGATTCCGGGCGGTGCTGATACTGGGGCAACCAGTTTCTGAACGCGCCGGCTGTGTTCTTCTCACCAGCATAGGGCAGCCACAATCGTTTGCTGGAATCTGTACGAAAACCCGGTGCTCCAAGATTCACTGCGGCGTGTTGGACGGGAAGCACGTCGGTCAATGAATTGCCGCGCGTGCTGAATCCCCACGCTCGAGCCTCGTTGCGCGGGTAAAGCACCAGTGATGTCTGCAACCCAAAACCACAAGCACAACCTGATCGACCTTCCGGAGCGACGAACAGACCATTTGCTGGAACGGCTCCTGTGTTGCAAGCCAGTTGCATGCCGCCCATTGGCGTGTACCCAGCCTGTTCATCCAGATTGTAATGGGCAAAGCCCCCAGAACCGGCATTGCCGAAAATACAGTTCGCAGAGGCAAGCAGATGATCACAGCCTGAATAGCCACGCAAAAAGTCGATCGGCGTCTGCTTTCCAGTAAGCGGATTGACGATCGTGCGCGGTTCACCGGTTTTGAGGTTCCACGCTCCCGGTTCGGCGTAGATAGAGTCACCGACAATGATCGGCCGTTTGCGATGATTCCGTGGACCGCCCCAACGCAGCGTCCCATCGCTTGCATTGAAGGCGTAGAT
Source organism: Planctomycetaceae bacterium (assembly GCA_002862205.1). Taxonomy (GTDB): domain Bacteria; phylum Planctomycetota; class Planctomycetia; order Pirellulales; family Pirellulaceae; genus Rubripirellula. Next base: position 1,397 of record PKCN01000194.1, read on the forward strand.
CGCACGTTGCGCGAATTCGCCTTTTTTAAACTCATTGTACGGATGCCCGATGCTGCCAATTCCCGAAACGACAACGACCCCGTCTTTCACCATGCAAATGATGCCAGACCGTTGACCAAGAGCGCGATCGTCGAGCGTCACGTTGGTAAAGTCGAATGGCTTTTTCCATGCAATCGTTCCGTCACTAAGCTTCAACGCGACCAAGTTGCCAACGTCGGGAAGAATTGGATTGCCGCGACGATCGACTTTTTGTCTTGTTCTGGTCACGGCTGAAGTTCCTGTAGCGGGCGTCTCGATCGCCAGCTTCGTTTCTGCATCCGTCAGGTTCCGGTCGACGAAATACACACGACCCTCGGACACCGCGATGCCGTCCTGTTCAATGCCAGTGCCTTTGTATGTCCATGCTGTTTGGCCGGTTTTCGCGTTGATGGCGAACAGTCCGTGGGCCACCTGGTTTGATGCCCGTCGCCGTCGTTCGTCATGATCCGGAAGACTGCCCAAAAGCATCCCGTCTTCGACCGCGATCCAGCCCCAATACTGATGCTCAGAAATCCTGGGCGCTTTGAATTCCTGTCGCGTTTCACCAGTCATCCGATCAAGCTGCAGACAAGTGGTGTTGTCACGGACGACATAGAAATAGTTGCTGTCGGCCGCGAGGTTCGAAGTTCCTGTCGGCAAATCCTCGCGAGTCGCACCGGGCATCCAGCGTTCCCACAGTTTGCGGCCGTTGTAGATGTCGTATGCCATGACGAGGTCGTACCCGGTCATCAAAGCCACGCCGTCAACCACTAACGGAACCGGGCCCCGTGAGTGTCGGTCAATCCGTTTACGAGGGCCAGGATCGCCGTACCATAGAATTCCGAAAGGACCTTCGACCGAATCTTCGCTGCAATACGTGTTGGCCGCGGTGGCATAGTTATGAGTCCAGTTTCGCGTCCCCTCCTCTTTGCCTCGGCGGGCTACGATCAAAGATTCTTCGAGCTTCGTGGTGAAATGTTCGCCATGCTTTTTTGGATCGTCTGAAGTCGTTGAACCTCGCAGCAGAATACCACCCTGCGGTCGCGTGACTCGTTCCAATTCAGATCGTGCGATCGAAGACGGTTCGCCGACGAGCGACGGCAAGTCAATGACCAAATCGAAGTTGAACGGTGGGTAAGGCAGCTTTGCACGCGTGGGGTCATTCGCTGTGATGATATTGATTCGGCCACCATAGAGTTTTCGAATGGCCACGCGATTTCGTACTTCGTCAAGCTGCGCATGGTCATCCGCGACCACTTCAATGGTAAGGTTCGTTCGTTCTGCAACCGCCTCGGCAAGTTGTCCTGTGCTGTCGCCACTGATGAGGCAGTAGCCATCGCGAACACCCGTCACACGGACAATCCTGTCAGCAAGCTGCGTCAAGTCCTCATCGACTTGCTGTGGCGCTCGCGCTGGCGTTAACTTGACGCGATGATCACTGCCAGCAGTCGAATGGAAGCATCGAACTTTGCCATCAATCGAACTGACAAACAGTCGGCCGTTCGCGACAGCCAGGCCGCGAACTCGAGAATTGGTTATCGCCTGCCAGCGTACCGCACCTGAATCGCTGTCGAGTGCCACAACTCGGTCTTCGCCACCAGCGTAAATGATGTTTCCGGCAACGACGAGCACCTCATTCGCAGTGAGTTCAGTCATCCACTCCGTCTGACTTTCAAACCGGTCAAAGAGTTTTTTCGAGACGTCGGGCCAATCTTTCTGATATGGATCCAGCGACCACCTAAGGTTGCCGTTTAGAATTGCCTTACCTCGTTCGGTGTCGACACCAAGCCGAGTCGCTTCGTTCAGCCCCGCAACGCATGTCGCAACACGATGTTTTTTGTAAGCTTCTTCGAAGTCGCGGCAGATTGTCTTCGCAAGTTGCGGAAGCTGTTTTTGCTTCACGGCGTGAATGTGGTAGTCCGTGGCGACGAAAGCAACGTCGTCTTTGAATGCGATTCGTCTGGCATTGAACCAGTTGAATGCGAGTGTCCCGCGTTGATCGCGTCCATACTTGTCTTTCCAAACAGCGTCTGGTTCATAACCGAGAATCGCCGCCTGACCGAACACAACCCGATCGTCCCACAACTGGGCATAGCTGCCACCACTGTAAAACCGATACTCGTGTGACTGATTGACTTCTGGCCGAGGGGTTTCAAAGGGAACCGGACCGCCATCCGACTTTCGCCACCGCGTCGGTTCCAGCCGCGAGGTCAGATAGATGCTGCTTGAATCGGCCAGTGGGTATCCTTGAGGGCTGGGGCCATCGTTCCCCGTTCCTGTCAGCGATCGCTGGAACTTCAGCTTCCCTGTCGCAGCATCGACGCAGTACAGAAACACGCCTTCCGAAGGAAACAGTCCCGCTGTGAACCAGGCACAACCGTCGTCGATCATCACTCCGGCGCGAACCGGCCATAGCGATCCGTAACGCCCATGACCGAGCAGGCGCTCGTCCCCCAGGGCCGCGTTGAAGTGCCACACAGGGGCACCCGTTTCCGCATCAAGACAGTGAACACGTCCATCGTCCGAGCCGAAGTAGACACGCCCATTCGATACAGTGGGCGCAAGACGCGGGGCTGCTTCTGTTCGAAACGTCCAGAGAATTTCCCCGCGAACCGCATCGATTGCATAGACGCAGTTCTCACCAGAAGCCGCGAGATACGCTGTCGATCCAACTGCAACCACCTGGCTGGCGTCGTCATAATTCACGTTGGGCGCGTTTTTCCACGCACCATAACCGTTCACATTCAGTGGCCATCCCCTGGCCGGCTGAAACGCAGGTGCGAACACCCATGCCTGATTCAGCGGCGGTGAGAGTTCCTCTGTTGTGATTCCGGATCGCTGATTGTCATGCGCGTAAGTTGGCCAGTCCGCCCCTGTGCATCGGTCGCAAACGAGGGTGCCCAACGCCAGAAATATACTGGTGAACAATCGTGCGAGCATATGCAGAGACCTCCAACACAACAAAGAACCATCAACCAGAATGGCCGAACCACAGCCA
>PKCN01000184.1 GCA_002862205.1 Planctomycetaceae bacterium
AAATGCGTGCTTGATGCGACTGGCAATCAGTCGCTCGTCAAACGCTTCTTCATCAGAGAACAGTACTTCAAAATGGCAACTGGCTGCCAAGCTTCCAAAGTTGGGTTGGCCAATCTTCTTCTGCAGCCCCACATTTATCTTCTGTACCTTGGAATCAATTCTCCTTCGGATTCTGGGAGATGAATACAACTACGCCGTTAACCACAAAGCCAAACAGTTCTGAATCCACTCTGCTAGCCACACAATGCAAGATTGCGTTGCAGTTCCAAATCGTCCCAGTCAACCAGTAACGCTTTACAATGCAGATGCCTATCGCAGTTCCGACCACGATCCGGTTCTGATCGGTATTCAGAATTGGCAATGCGCGCAGTCAAGATACGAACCAGACAAACGTACCGACGATCCCACCCACCAAAGACCAGACCGTGATGAAGCCAATGACCGATGTTCTGGATGGCCTTGGTATCTCCAACCCGAATCTGGTCACCATCATGGGACGTTTCACCTCGGGCAGGTTTGCGGGCAGCGTGCATGGCCGCTGGATCTGCTCATCTGGGTGGATGGGTGTACGGCTGAGTCGATAGAAAAGATTCAACTTTTCTGCATCCACGGGCTTGGTCATCAAGCTCACAAGGACACCGGCAAGTGAGGCCACCGTGCCGTAAAAGAGAATCTGCCATGGCAGGTAGACCGTTTCTGTTCCCCCTTCGGTCCAGACCAATTGAAGTGGTTCGGCCACTGGAAACATCGCCAACATACTGATGAACCATGGCTGAGTGGTTACCCACCAGGCGAGGAATCCTGTCATGGTTGTTGCCCAGGCCCCCGCAACCGTCATGCGTCGCCAGAAAAGTCCAATCCAGAACACGAGGCCCATCATGGGAGCGATCATGAACCAGATCTCCAAAGCTTTCACAATATTCGGTACCCAAAATGCGAAAGCGACCCCACCAGCAACCACCAGCACGGACACGAACCGCCCAACCCAGATGTAATGTCTGTCTGATAATCCTGTACGAAGTGGCTTGTAAATATTTTCAGTGAACAGGGCGGCGCTGCTAATCATGAATGAGTCACAGGAACTCATTACCCCAGCAAGCAGTGCTGCCAAAAACAATCCCAGCAGTCCTGGCATCAAACGTGGCAAAAAAGTGTGCGCCACTTCACCGTAGATTCCGTCGGCAGTTGTTTTCAGAACATCCGGATCCAACTGTGCGGGAAAATTCTCTCGCTGGATGTACCAGGCGACTGCTGCAATCGCTGTCAGAGACCAGGCCGCTGTGCAGAGACGCTTGATAAGATTGCCACCAACGATTCCTACACGGCCCTCCCACTCTGTCTTGCCAGCAGCACAAACGCCCATGATAAATGGCTGAGCCACAATGCCTGCAAGTGCCTGAAGTGACATCATCACAACAAAGAACAGCGATATCTTTCCCGGAGCAACAAGCGACAGCATCGCATCATCAGTCATGCTTTCCCTGATACCACTCATGCCACCGACTTCCCAGAAAATGAAGGGCAGCAACATGAACGAAAAAATGACAGTCATCACTCCCTGGATATAGTCGGTAACAATGGCTGCTCCCAAGCCACCAGCAGCACCATAAAAAATGAACATCAAAGTCACGATAACGATGGCTACATCTGCGTCGATCACACCTCCTGTTCCAGCGTCAGCCAGAGCTCCAGCACCCTTGAGCATCAAACCGATCTTGACGCACATGTTTGCCATGCCCACAAGAGCAAACAATACCGCGACACTCCGGTCATACCTCAGTTCATAGACATCGGCGGTAGTGATCGCGCGGAACCGTCGAAAAATGGGGGCGATCAACCAATAGAAAGGCGTTACGAACAGCCACAGCCACTGATACCAGATCCCGCTGATCCCGGATCGAAACGTAGCCGAGGAAACCGTGACAGCCTGATCCGACGCAGTGCCGGTACCAAAGGCGTGCATGATCATCATGCCTTTGCCAAATTTACGTGGCATGAAGAATTCATCGAGCCCGGTGATGCGTCGCCCCATCCAGACACCCATCACCGTGATCCCGACAAGGTAGATCACCACAACCACGCCATCGATCCAGTTCAGCCCGGGAATCGCGGCCAACAGAATGTTTTGAATCAGAATCATCAGTCAACCTGGGAGCTCAAATTCCGATAGGCTTCGATTACCGCACTGTTATCCGACTCGCCGAACCCGAGTTGCTGACACGTTTCAAGAAGTGATTCATGAATTTCGCTCAGTGGCATCTTCGACCCGGCGCGTTCAGCTGCCGAAAGAATCAAACGGACATCCTTGAGGTGCTGGGACAACCTTGCCTGAGGTTCATAATTCTGTTCCACCATCCGTTGACCTTTCGTTTCCATCACGCCGGATACGGCAGGCGTCTGTTTCAGGATCTGCAGTGTCTCGCCAGCATCAAATCCGAGGGCTTCGGCAAATGCCAAACCCTCTGCCAGCACCGCACGATTCAAACCAATCAACAGATTATGTACCAGTTTGAATCGTGATGCCGTTCCAACAGGCCCAAGATGAAAGGACTTGGACGTGATCGCTGAAATCAATGGTGCCAATTTTTCAACGACCCGGGAATCTCCACCTAAAAACAGTGCAACATTACCTGTCCTGACTTGCATGCTGGATCCGGCCACCGTCGCCTCAAGGTACCGCACGCCCAACTCGGCAAGAGACTGCTCAACCAGTACTGCATGCCGGGGATCGCCTGTTGTTGTGTCCAGCAGGATTTGGCCTTCACGAAAATCATCGCGATGCTGATCCACAAAATGCGTTACAACATCACTTGTGGGAAGCGAAAGCATCAACTGATCGCAGTTCCTGATGACATCCGCTGAACTGCCGCCATCCAAACCTCCATCACCCGACAGATTTTGAAGTGCTTCCGGGTTCGTATCGAATCCGTGCACTTCGAATCCTGCCTCCGTCAATCGCTTCGCAAGCGCCGAACCAAGTAATCCAACGCCGATCAAACCTGCTTTTTTCATATGCCCGGCTGCATCCAGAATTATCAAATCTGGTGATCGATGCGCGAAAACCAGTGAACCAATCAAATACTCTCCACCAGAATACGGAAATGGATCCGTCCATCGTGACGTGGAGGCTGCCCGCTATTGTACGAGATGTTACTCAAAAGTTCACTCACCGTCGCGTTGCCTGATTTGCATGTGCAAAACAACTTGGAAGATTGCCTGATTGGAAAGGAATCCAGGTTGTTGGATCTGCGGCGACCCGTCACACCCCGTCCAGCCAACCCACCACCGGGTGAGACGGACTGAACATCCTGACAAGTGACACTCACTGACCGGTCAAGCATTATAGAAGAATCTTTTTTGACGCCCACTGATCAATGCACCTGCTGATCAATGCACCTGCTGATCAATGCAACTGCTGATCAATGCAACTGCTGATCAATGCAACTGCTGATCAATGCACCTGCTGCCCAATGCACCTGCTGCCCAATGCACCTGCTGATCAATGCACCTGCTGATCAATGCACCTGCTGATCAATGCACCTGCTGATCAATGCAACTGCATCAAAACGTCGAACACCCATGCGTAGCACCGCAATTGGGCCTCTTTTTTGTCAAGCTCGACAGTCGCCCAGCCAACTCAGCCGCTACCTAGATCAATACCCAAACCGTACTGTCTGCTTATTTTTTTTATGTAAGGAACCAGACTTTTCGTGAGATAAAGATCTATGGATTGGTCAATCAGTTTACCCAAAATACTTGACGCTTTCTGTGAGTGTATGTCTCTTCTTGTCAGTGTATCTGAGTGTTGGTTCCTTACGAATCATAGTAAGGTATTACACGTAAGGCTCCGCTTTCGAGCTCCCTTCTATGCTCCCTTCTATGCTCCCTTCTATGCTCCCTTCCTTTGGCTGGGAGCGTTTTTAATGCGCAAAGGTATACCTATCAGAAAAACTCGCACCCTCTTTGTAGAATTCGCGAAACCTCTCAAGGGTTGAAAAACCTCGCTACCTTCAGCGATCGCCCAGACTGCGTTCGTCAGCAGGCATAGCCTCCCCGCCTTGCAGTGTCGCTTCGTCACCGAGGCTTTGGTCGTCGTCGTGGCTTTGGTCGTCGTCGTGGGGCATTGGGTGGGAGTGGGATAGGGAGAGCAGAAATCCAGCTATAACCCGGCACATCATATCAGCCACAACGCGACGCTGTCATCTAGATCGGGGCGGTGTTACAGACGGCGCGATTGTGCTCCCCGTCTTCCGGCAACTCCGGTCGCCGCTCCGCTCTCCGCGACCTACATGCCTACACACAACTCCCTAGGCTCCGCCTACTTGCCAGACGGACTCAGGCACACACGAAAGCCGTAGTTGAGGTTGCGGACAAAC
>PKCN01000300.1 GCA_002862205.1 Planctomycetaceae bacterium
GGCGGCATAGCTCAGCTGGTTAGAGCAGCGGAATCATAATCCGCGTGTCGGGGGTTCGAGTCCCTCTGCCGCTACTGAAGGGCCAGACAGGCCAGGACACTCAAAGCCAAATGCCGTAATGAACGGGGTTTGGCTTTTTTGTTGCGCAGCATTTCTTGGTATGTCTGGCATTGACTGCTTCGGGTTTGGCTTCGCCACGGCCGTCAGAACCGCGGCCAATTATCACTCGCGATCCTCTCACTTACGTGAATGCAAAAATCGAAGAAGAGTCACCCATTCCAGAATCACGACGTGACATGTTTGTTCAGCTTCCAACGACTGAGTCGATGCATCAGCCCAAACACACATATGTCAAATCACGGCAAAATATTTCATATTGACAAGATGTTCATTATTGACTCATCAGGTGGCTACGCGTGGCACATGAATATGGCAGCGACTGTTATTCTGCCTGTATCATCAACCATCTTTCACCACTGCCAAGGACAGTTCAGAACCCAACAAAGGGGCGATTAACAGGCAACCGGCATTTCTGCAGTCTCTTGCCCAAAAGTGTCACACTGATAAAATCAAGGTCTTTAAACACCTACCAGTTTTTAGCGAATTTGCGATACTTGTAGGTTTCTGAAATCTTGCAGGACCTAGGGTAATTCTCAATGCCAATTTCACGTGACGAAGGCGGAATCATTCAGATCACTGGTATTCCCAGGTCGCACATCGCCGCCTTTCAGGCGGTGGCAAACTCGACGAACTGCGTGATCATGAGTCGTGCTGTAGGCACCTCGTGCACGCAATTGATCGAGGAAGGTTATGCCTCGAAGGGCTTTCATGTCAAGGCAAAGTCCTGCAACTGGGGACCGATGGCTGGCTTCGTCTTGGAAGACCCAAACCTCACCAAACGCGCACCGAGCGAACGCGAGAAGCAGGCCAATGATCTGCAACACGCATTGCAAGACTGGAATGCGAGTTCAACCCCGCTTTATATCAGTACAGCCCGCTGCAAGAAGCTGTTAAGCGATGGCACGATCATCAAACGCGGTGGTGATGACAGCGCCATGGTCGTATGGGGAGCTCAGACGGACAACAGGAGCGATGGTTCGGAGCGGGTGTTACGAAGGTATTTTTTCAAACTTCGACAGGTACCGAGTGTTCAACTGAATAACGGTATTGGATCACACATGTACGCGGTAAAATATGTCGACCCCGCAAAGGCTGAGCATACCTCGGACGTCGAGGACGAAGGCCATGTTCACGCTATGTGTAACCCAAACGATCTCGGCGGTACAGCAGCAGGCGTGCGTGGCGCGGTTACCGGCGACTATGATCTTTTCAGTCTGGCCATTCACAAGAGCCTGTATTCGCCAGGCACGATGGAAAACCGTGGCACAGATGCACGCATGATCTCAGTTCGGGGACTCGAGCAGAATATCAAGGCAAAGAAAAAGGATGTTGGTGAGGACGTACATCTCGGCAACATGACCGGGCGGCTCCACCAGATTCGGGCCGCGTTGAACTCTGCCTTCCAAGGGGCGGGATATACCGGGGGAAACATGGTTCACCACTCGGACGAAGCTGGTCGACCCTTTGTCGATGACGTCGATCTCCCGGTATTCGCTGTGGTGCCTCAAGAAGCCAAGCCTTTTGCCCTCAGCGATCTGGGTGACGTGCGAGAATTCTTCAGCATGTTCATCGGCGCAAAGGGTTATGTCCCGATGTTCAATCCCGGCTGGATGTCGGAACTGGTATTCAACAAGCGAGGTTTTGGCGCCGCGGACTTGCAAGCGGGAAGACAGCATTTGAGTCCTGGCCAGAGAACCTAAACAGACCAAGTGAATCTTTACGAAATTCCGAAACGAATGCGGCCTACATGCTTGTCAAATGTAACTTTAACGAGCTTGCCGCACGTGGAATCAATCATTGAGAATGCAGCAGTGCAAGCCCAAGAATAGCGAACACGAATCAGTGTTGGTCAGCAGTATCCTCGAAATCGTCGCTGAATTTTCCGATTCAGTTGTGCTCATGTACTTTCATTTTTCTGCCACCAAATAGCAACGGATCACGCTTAAACATGGATGGCAGACACCCGCGATTCTGCTTGGTGTGGCGAAGACCGCAATCTTTCACCGCCAAGGGCAGATCATTTGAAATGGGGCTCAATGGTTGCCTAGACGATGAGCAAGAATGTTGGGCGGAAATTTCAAGGTGGGGAATTTCGAAGCCGAACAAAGACTCGTCGACACCGTAATCGGTACATCTTTAAAATCAAAACTCGGCCCGATAGCCCAAAGCACGTCTCTGAACTTCAAGCGAATCCTTCCTGAGGCTCAAGTCAGCAACCAACCGGTTCAGCAAGGCCCGATCCTCCGAACTGTTACCCCAATCCAGTCGCACATAACCAGCTCGTTTGACTTTCAAGTTGTGGCCGAAGCTAATCAATTCCTCAGCCCCACGTGACGCCGCGAGGGCCATGTTGTAATGATTGATGGCTGCCTCGCTTCCAACACCAGTTCCCACGCCCATGGTGGCAGACGCACTGAAGCCGACACTGAATCCTTCAAACACATCCGCTCCAGCGCTCACGCTCAGCTCACCTCCGATCCCTACGCTTAGGGATCCCTCCGCGGTCTGGGTTACCAAAGGCAATCCAAACATTTTCCAAGTCGTGGTGATCGTTCCCTCGGCCTTCGCTCCGACAAAGGCTGCAGCCGATAATTCGCCCTTGATCCCCGTCGCTGTGATTTGTCCGCTCAGACTCGCATTGACTTCAGCGCCCGCAAAGGTGGTGCCACTGGCATTCACATCGAGCAAAGCGGTACTCAAGCTCACCTCCGCCTCCGCTTTGAAACCGACAAAACATTCCATACTAGCTTCAACCGAAGCCAATTCAGGGACTTCTCCCGTCGCCAAGCTGTTAACGATATTTTCTCTGGATGCCCGACTTGCGCTCGCACTTGCCTGGGCCAGCGCTCCGGCCAAAGCTTTGGTGTCTAAGCTTAGCTTCGCATATTTGAATTCCACCTCTGTTGAGTACCCTATCTGTGCCAACCCACATAATTTTGCGGCAGCCTCAAGCTTTTCCACATTACTCTCCATCGATCAGATCGACCCGGCAGTGAGATTCTTCGGCTGGGGCAAATCCACGATCCGAACGCAAACCTGATAGAGTAATTCTGAGCGTTGGCGAAACCATGGATCCGGATATTGACGGGTTCTCGCATTTCTATCTAAATACAGCATTTGACCAAAGCGTTCGTCATTTTGACTTTTATTGAGTTCGTCAATCGTGCTGTCGACTAATTCGATTTTACGCAACAGAATCAGATTTTTATCCGAAAACCTAATGACATGCGGCGGGGGCAACTCCCCAGTGAGTTTCTTCACTGCGAAGTTGGGGGCACTGTTACGTGCGCTGGCCTGCCAGGTTGTCTGCTGCTTGAGCTTGCTATCCTTCCACACCTGCAAGGCGTTAGAGACCTCCTGATCATCGGCGCAAATTTTGAGAAGGTGATCCACCTGTTTCAGTTCTCTGCTCCGTGCTCTCCCAAATACCGCGGTATCGCTCATCCATTCGCTGTATCGTACATTATTACCAATCTTGCCATACTGTTTTCTGGGCACTGGATCATCTCCACGTTTTTATAGTGATTACACCGCAGCAGCATTTAACCAAACGATCAACAAAGGCGAACAGACGTTATACATCATGTCTGTTGGGCTTACGAAACCACCCACGACACGACCACTGAGCAAAATCAGAACACCCCCACATAGTAGCTCAGCGGGCACACAATCATGACAAACCGGCCAATTCAAGCGGCGATTATCTTTCAACTTGAACAGCAAGCGTAATTCGCCAATTTTCCAAAAAAAGCGGTGCAGCAGGTTTGCCTTCACTTACAAAAAGTGGAACATCTTTTCGTTGGAGCGGTCAAAATCACAAGCATGCTAATAATCAGCAATGAGCGGGTAAGACGCTAACCCTCTATCTGTGTTACGAGTCGAGTCCCTCTGCCGCTACTGAAGGGCCAGACAGGCCAGGACACTCAAAGCCAAATGCCGTAATGAACGGGGTTTGGCTTTTTGGTGCGCGGAATGTATTGGCACATCTGGCATTAACGGCCTCGGGTTTGGCTTCGCCTCCCCCGACAGCTGGGAGTCGGAATCCTTGCTCGCAGCTGTCGGCAACTGAGGCTTCACCTGCAACGCAGCTTCGCGGTGTTCATCGGTCACTTACAGATAAAACTTCTTCATCGTCTCGATGCTGTGCCCCGTCCATTCGCTGACAACGTGCATCGGATGATGCAGCACCAAATCAGTCGCTCTGGATGCTCGGACATTCTGAAATGCTTTGGGCAATGGCTCCAAATGG
>PKCN01000124.1 GCA_002862205.1 Planctomycetaceae bacterium
CTGGTCGAGCAGGCAGGCTTGAATGTTCAACAGAAAGTTGAGATGACAATTTGGACGATGCCGGTTCGGTGTGTCGTCGCAACGGTTAGCTGATTGCAACAGGCTCGCGTCAGGAGGCGGGTAACGCCGATTCAGGGCGGGTGCTCTGTTCTGTGTAAATCTGTTCAGTGCAAGTCAGCTCAGGGCAGTTCAGGGCAGAGGCTCGGATCGAGCCTCTACCGAATCTCGCGGGGTATGGATGCTACATACCGTCAGTCCGTAATCCCAACCGCCGCGGGTTTTGCTGGAATTCCATAGTTCGGTTTTGACATAGTCCACGAAATCTGCCTCTTTGGGTGGTGTAGCGAATTCGTCGATCCCTCGATCACACATCATGAAGCGGGCGATCGTCTCAGTGTCTTGATAGTTTTTGGTTGTGATGGTTGCCTGCAAGTGTTCCGTCTGAATATCGACATTGGTCAACTGTTTGCTCAGTGGACCAAGTTGACCCAACAGATCGAATCGCGCTGCACCAAATCGTTCCAGCATCAAATTACAACCGGAATCCTTACCTTTCATGATGATTACCAATTTTCCGCCCGGGGCCTGAAATTTGACTAGGCGTCGCACAAGTGCAGGCCACTGTTCGTCAGGCAAGTGGTACAGGACATGAGCCAGTAAAGCGTAATCCACCTGAATAGGTGGGCATGCAGTCGCGATATCCCCGGCTAAAACCCGCACTCGGGGGAGTCTTTGTTTGAGGATATGTCGCATGGCTGGCGAGGGTTCAATGGCGAACGTGGGTGAGCAATGTTGATTCAGTAAATCGGTCAAGTTGCCGGTACCCGCACCCCAATCGGCCGCAACGGCAGGCTTCGCCAGTTGCAGGATTTGCTCGCGCAGGTAGGGAATCAGGATGGAACGTTCTGAACTGCAGCGAAGTAGGCAAGAGAATGCCTCGCTGTACTCAGCGCTATCCCATTTGAACCTTCGAAACAAAGGCATGATGCGGTTTGCCATCAGGGGCTTGTGAGGGAATCGTTTGGGACCTTAACACACGGCACGCTACCACGCCCGGCGACGTTGCTTCGGTTGCCTTGTCATTGTGCATGTGGTGCTACGGGTGATGCAACCTGAGCAGCCATCGACAGGAGCCGATAAGTTCCCGCGATGCAGGCAAGTTTTTTGCAGAAATGTAACGCATTCTATCGGCGGCATAGATTCCCTTTGTGATCCTCAAGGGACTGCCGGTTTCACTTGCTGTTCAATCACGCGTTTGGTGAAGGAGATTCTGCAAAATGCTGACCTGCGTGGTGTGTGCTGGCGCGCCGATTGCAACCCTTGGACCGTGAAGCCAAACCAAGCTGTTTGGCCCGGATTTACTGGTTTTGGTTGGTCGACATCACTGTGGGGAGATTCGAATGAAGGTTGGCAATGAGAAGGCTGGAAGACCGATAAGGGAGATCTTGGAGGGAATTGTGGCCTGCGTTCTTGTACTGAGTCCATGTTGTGTTGTGGTGGTGAATGCCGCGATTCCCACGGAACAGACGTTTGTGGTGGATCGTGAGGCAGCACCGGATGACGAGGCAGCACCGGATGACGAGGCAGGAGAAACGCAGATGCAAGAAACACAGGCTCAGGGATCGGTCTGTTTGGGCCCAGCTTGTGTGACCGCCATGGCCTACAGTACCGCGGATGATTTGATCTACGCTGTGGATGGTGAGCGTGATGAACTGATCATCATTGATGAGATGCTGCGTTTGCGAATCCATGTAGGGCCGCTCGGGTTTCCGGTCGTCAGTGGACTTGTGGTCGATCGCACTGGAGCCATGTTTGCCGTGGATGGACAAGCCGATCAACTGCTACGGGTCAATGCAAAGACAGGTAAGGCAACGAGCATCGGACCGCTGGGATTCAGCAGTGTGCAGTCGCTGGCATGCGATGCGAACAATCGAGTGTATGGGGTCGATACCCTATCCGACCAGTTGGTCCTGATTGACACATACACAGGCAAAGCGACTGCGGTTGCTCAAATCTCCGCTCCTAGCGTTTTTAGCCTCGCCTTTGTGGATGGAGATATTTTGTATGGTGCGGACGTTGCCAGTAATTCGCTTCATCGTATCGATGTGCAGACCGGTGCATGCACCCCGTTGACTCAGTCAAAGAACGGGTTTTTTGAGGTCCATGGAATGACCTCCTGTCATGATGGCCGCTTGTTGGCGTATGCGGTCAGGCAGGATGCCTTGTGCGAACTGAACACCAGTAGGGGAACGGTCCAGAGAATGATATTGATGCGGCAGCGAACCGTCTCGAGGTTTGTGACCCAGGCGATTCCAGATGCGCTGCAAACTCGCATCCTTTTTGGCTTGTCGTTGCTTTCAATTCTCTTGGCCACGATCATTCGATGTGCCGGAGTTTTCACCCATCATGTTGCCCATGGTTGGGGCCACGCGAAACATCTTTTGGCGCACCAGTGAGTCCCCGGCTGATTGGCGGAAGCGTTGTAGAATTGTCCCGCAGGGAACTCAAAACCCGTCTTAAAAAAGGTCGAGAAGGACTAGCTCTGGCGGTCGCGCGGGGTGAGTATCCTGTTGGCACTCTTTTGTAGTCGCCGTAAAGGCGTTTTCGAGTTTGAATTCCAGGGAGAAAGTGAGCTGGAGGTGGTTTCGCCCCAGATCACTCGGCCAGGAAAACCATGCCACGATGATTGTGGACTGATGAAAGAACTCGATGCCACCAAAGTGACTGACAAGATCAACGTGAGATAAGTCGCCTGACGTATCCATACGCCCAGTGGCTGGTGCACCTTGAGCCATTTTGCTGGAAGCATGACTTGAAATTGCAACGAACTGATCGGTTCCCGTGGGAGCTGATTGTCAGCTTGTGCCGGCTCGATTGCGTTGCAAGCCGACCGATCCGTGACCGTGGTTCGGACAGATTTCGACGATTGCTTGATCAGGTGAATTGAGGGGACCAGGTAAGTCCAGGTCACGAACAGCATGGCCACGCAAAAGCCGATTAACGACGAGCCAAGCAAGGCCTTTCGCGTGTAGGGAGCCGGCTGTAGTTCACCGATCGTGATGAAGGGGCGGGATCGCAATGAAAGCATTTGTTTCTGCCGCTGTTCCTCTCCCTCCACGCTTCTCTCGGCTTGCCGTTGAAAGTCAAGCCAGTAGGCGTGTCGTTGCTCTTGGTTTGCAACCTCCCGAGCGGCAGCTTCTCGCTTTTCTGCCTGGTCGGGGTAGTAAGAGACCGGGAGGATTTTTTTTTCTCCCGGTTGCTTGCCGCGGGGCAAGGTGCGTTCGGCGTACAGGCCACCCAGTTCGGCTTGCCATTTACTGATCGCGAGCTGTGAGCTGGCCTTAGGTTTGGACCATCGCTGTAGCTCCTGCTCAAGTTTTGCTAGCTTAGGGTCGCTGGTGGCGAGTTGGTAGGATTGGAAACTGCCATCGTTGCGGCGGATGTCCACTTGGCGGATCGCTGGGCTGGGTGGCCAAAGCAATAAAGCTAGAACTGCGGCAGAAAGTAGGACGAGCAGGAAGTCATGGACTGCCATTTGGCGAGAGTTGGCAATCATGATTCACTCCTCGGGGCCTGCATCGAACGGTTCGTTCTGCTCGCTTATCGGATATTATCGCTCTTTTCGACCAGTCCATTTCCACGAGTTTGTGCTCATGTTCCATATCAAGATTTGCGGTGTTCGAAAGATTGCCCATCTCGAGGCGGTTTTCAGCAGTGGTGCGGATGCGATTGGTTTGAATTTTTACCCACCTAGTTGTCGTTTCCTTGATCCTCAGCAATCGCAGACCGTAGAACTTGCTAGCAAAGCCGGTGAGCTGGGACTGACGCGGGTGGGGGTGTTCGTCAATCATCCTCCGGACAGGGTGCTGGAGGTCTCGCGGCGTTTGGGACTCGATGCTGTGCAGTTGCATGGAGATGAGCAGCCCGAGGTGGCAGCCAAGTTGCAAGAGGGTGGGGTGACAAAGCTGATCAGGGCGATCAAGTTGCCAGTCGGGCAGCTCACGATTGAGGAAATTGAAATGCGAGTCAGCCCATGGGCTACTTTGGGAATTCACTTGTTGCTGGATGCCGATGGCGGCCAGAGTCACGGCGGCACGGGCCAGACGCTCGATTGGGGTGTGATAAAAAAGTGGGCGGATCAGGCTGGCGAGACCTCATGGACGCTTGCCGGTGGGTTGAATCCCCAGAATGTTGCGGCCGCGATTTTGGAAAGCGGAGCCACCAGTGTCGATACCGCCAGTGGCGTTGAGGCCGAGCGTGGCGTCAAGTCAGAAACCTTGATTTGGCAGTTCTCAGACGCTGCATCGGCATTGCGGCGGCAGGCCTGATGCGTTCTGTG
>PKCN01000450.1 GCA_002862205.1 Planctomycetaceae bacterium
TCAATTGCAGAGTCCGGTCGTCTTTACCAGTTCACTGGATGATCGATTCGGAGCTGGTGGTACGTTTGACACCAACAACGATAACA
Organism: Planctomycetaceae bacterium; assembly: GCA_002862205.1. Taxonomy (GTDB): domain Bacteria; phylum Planctomycetota; class Planctomycetia; order Pirellulales; family Pirellulaceae; genus Rubripirellula. Next base: position 87 of record PKCN01000450.1, read on the forward strand.
ATCTTGAGACGCCTCCTGCGTCGCCTGTTCGCGGTGATTGGGCTGGCATTTATGCCGGTCCCACGTCGAACGTCAGCTTTGATCATGTCCAGCTGTCCTATGCTGGTGGTATCAGCTTGCTTGATGGCGGGCTTGCACGAGGCTTCCTGCCATTGGAATTGCAGCAGGCTGAGGGTCGTATTACCAACTCCCGTTTTGAATTCAACGATCAGGGGCAGGATGGTGCGGGCCCTGCAGGCCGGTTTGGCCGTCTGGCCGTTACCGAGTCAACCATCATGGTGCGCGGGTCGCAGCCGATCATTGTTGGCAATACTTTCGTGGATAACCGTGGGTCCATTATCGACATTGATATTGAATCAATGGGGGGGAATTACCGCCGGGACGTTGGACGTCAGACAGGCGGTATCGATCGTATCGGTGTGCTGGATGACAACTATGGTCCCATGATCAGGTTCAACCGCTACCTCAATGATGTTACCTCTGGTTTGCAGCTGTCTGGTCTCGAAGTTCGGGCAGGTGCCATCACAACCGAAACGACGTTTGATGATACAGATATTGCCCACTTGCTGTTTGACAATATCGAAGTTGGAAATCTCCACAGCTCGGGAGGCTTGCGGCTGTTGAGCCGTCCCGATGAGAGCCTCGTTGTCAAATTCATTGGCCCCGGTAACGCGAATACCGCTTCTTCTGGCACGGGCATTACCGTTACAGGCGAATTGGAAGGAATTGCAGATCGTGTTGGTGGTACTTTGCACGTGATTGGGATGCCGGGAGCACCAGTTATCCTGACCAGCATGAATGACGACTCGGTTGGATCGGGATTGAAGCCAGATGGTTCATCATTCACGGATCATGATGGAGATGGCATCACTTCCCGCGGAGTGGCAAATGACTGGAATGGAATCGTTTTTGATGAATTCAGTAACGATGACAACTTCGCAGTCGTTCCTGAACTTGAACTGCTGACGGAATCGGCGCCAGGTCTCAATGGGACGGCCGCGAATGCTCAGTTCCTTGGTGAACTGGCAGATGATGTTTTGACTGCCGATACGGTCCGTCGCCTCGGGTTCGAGGTGGATGGCTATTTGAGCGGCACGAATGACCTGGATACTTACAGCTTTATCGGCTCACCTGGTTCTGAAGTGTGGGTTGATGTTGATCGATCCACGTTCACTCTCGATACCGTCATCGAGTTGCTGGATGCCAATGGTAACGTGCTGGCGAGAAGCGACAACAGTGTCGACGAGACTGACGCGACCAGTCCAACTCCAGTAACGGTATTTGACCCAAATCTGGAAGGCGTTACGACTTCGCTGCTGGCGTCTGATGAAACGTATGCTGAGCGGGATGACTTCAATCACTTGAAGGATTTTGGCTCTGATAATCTTCGCGATGCCGGGTTGCACTTCCCTCTTGGGGGAGATCGGACGGACCCGAATTCAAGAAGTGTTTACTTCTTGCGAGTACGTAGTGCATCACTGAACCCGGATGACGCTGAGGGTGGCTTGACTGGTGGCCAGTACCGGATGCAGATCCGCTTGACCGAGGAGCAGGCGTTCCCCGGTAGCGTGGTGCGTTTCGCCAATATCAAGTACGCCAATAACGGTATTCGAGCACAGGGATTGATGTCAAACTCACCGCTGCTTGGTGAGGCTCAGGAAAACGAGGCGGCAGCCGGTGACGCATTGGCTACGAACAGCTTCATGATTGGTGAGACACTCGGCCAGGGCCCACAGTACGTGGGTAACCTCGTCAATAATCACAACATGGTGATTGGTACGGGTGGTGCTTTGTCGAGTGGATTTGATGTCGATTTGTACAATTTCGAAATCGACTTCTCGGGTAATGGGCCCGGATTGCAATCGACCGTCTTTGACGTTGATTTTGCGGATGGATACAACCGCCCCGACACCAACGTCAGTGTGTTCTTCGATCGTGCCGACAACAATTCGATGCCCGAGCTTGTTTACTTCGGCAGCGCCAGTAATGTGCTCGACGACATGGATAGCCCGCTTGCCAATGATCCGGCACTTGAGTCTCTGGTTCGAGGGTCCATTGCTAATGGGGATCCGTTCGTGGGACCAGTCCTCCTGCCTGAGGGAAGTTACTATGTGGCCATCTCCAGTGATGGAGTGGTGCCTGAAGTGATGGCCGATGCGATTCGCGAACCGATCAACTCGATACGGAGGATCGCGGAGGACCGTATTGCTGGCGACATTGCAGCAGAGGGTTACAGCACTGCGAATGATCCGGTTGTTCCGCAGCTCTTTGTACCAGCGACTTTCCCGACTGAGTTTACGGTGGTCAACGATGCGGAACGCAATCACGGTAAACCGAATCACTTTGCAGGAGTCGGTGAGCCGTTCTTTCCTCCACCCGTGAATCAGATCTGGAATGAAGCAAATTTCACCACGGATGCGGGTGATGCTCCCAACTTCATCAGCACTGATCCAGCCGCACCAAATGATCCTCCTCTTGGCAGTTTCCAGCAGGAGGATTGGTCGCTTGATGATGATGATGACATCGGAAACAGCTTTGTGTTGCCATTTGGGTCTTCGAACACTTCGGTTTCAATTCCCCATGTTTCCTTCGATGGTCGTCTGGATGATGCTGCGGACTTCTTCACTCTCACTGTCACACAACCATCGCGTTTGATTCTTGATGTTGATGGAGGTTGGGATGTCAATGATGGTGAACCTGACCCGGAGAATCCGCCGTTTCCGCCAAACGATTCCGTCGATACCAAGTTGGTCCTGGTAAGATTCTCAGGCCTTCCTGCGCCTGAGCCGAGCTTGGAGTTGCATGAGATCGGAGAGGTCAGTGGCGGTCTAGTTGGCAATGGCCGTGACGGAAGCAATTCTGACCTTGATCCATTTGTTGAAATTCCATTGTTGGCTCCTGGGGTCTATTTTGTCGGGGTTGTGGCTGAGGATGCTGAACTCAGTTTTACCGAAACGGGTGTCACGGTTGACGGTGGAGTATTCGGTGGTGACTACACGTTGCATGTGTCCATGGATCCAGAAGATCCGCATGTTGTACCGCCACTTCCACCAACTCCGGGATCTCAGGTCATTGCGTATGACCGTGCTGCAGAAGTCAACAACTCGACTCTCACGAGCGAGTCGTTCGACTTGGCAGGGTATTCACGTGAGGATCTTCCGCAGTTGTATTTCAACCGTTCCTACGAACCTGCCGCAGGCGATAATGCCGTGTTGCGCGTCACCAGTGATCAAAATCCTGGTGGTGACGTGGTTCACAATTTCACCACAGGTGAATGGGATCAAATTATCGTTTCACTGGAGGATTTTGCGGGCAATACAAACGTCCAATTGAATGTTCAGTACACGACTAACGGTGCTGGGGCTGGGCAAGCCGGTCTGCGTCTGGATGACATCATCATTGGTTTCGCTGAACGAGGGGAAACCGTCTTTGAAGCAGCACGCGGGACCACGTTCACGGGTTTCCCAACGAGCAATTCGGGAGAGTACCAACTTGAAGTCAGGCGAAGTTCTGACTTCGCCAGAGAAGCTGGCTTCCTGATTGCACTGGATGACGATTTTGATACCAATGATCGTCACAGTCGAAGCGTCACCATGGTGGCTCCTGCCCCTGCTGATGTTTCAGATCAGGAAACGTTTGTTCTGGGTGATGGTGCGATTGAACAGATCTTTGAATTTGATAAGGCAGGTGATGGTGTCACGTTTGGAAATACCAGCGTCGATATCAATGGCATGCTCACCGAGGCAGAGGTCGCTGAAGCAATTCGTGATGCAATCAACTCGCAAAGCACCATTTTCATTGAAGCGTCAACATCCGGCGGCCTCGATGGTACAGAAGCCGTGGGTACGCCCACAGATGCCCGTGTCGCGTTGCATGGCGCTCGGACGGGCACGTTTGATCCAGTGACATCGGTCACTGTTGCGCCCGGCCCGCTAAGTCAGGACGCTGACGGTAATCTCCTGATGCCGGCAATCCTGTACAACGGGACGGGTGATAGCAACTTTGAGCGTCTGCAGGGCGTCGTCATTGTTGAACATAACGAAATCAGTGATGTCCGAGGTGTGGGTATTTGGTCAGAACCTGGTCAGCGGGAAACCGTTCCGAGTCATGTTGCTGTTGCGGCTCAGCGATTTGGTGAAGACGCTCCGCCGGTTGGACTGACGCATCCGGGAGCTGTCCTGAATCTGCCAGAGATTAACGACAGTGTCTTGGGTGGGCTCGCTCCGGGAATTTTGATCCAGAGTAACACCC
>PKCN01000093.1 GCA_002862205.1 Planctomycetaceae bacterium
GGCAGTCAGGCATGACAATTCAGCAACGTGCGACTTCATGCTTCAATGGAAGCCAGGCGGCATCCTGCTGGCTGCTGGCAACGCACTGTTGGATGAAGTACATCCCTTCAACACCGTCGTAGATATTTGGATAAAGTGTATCTCGCCGCTCAAAATCTTCACCGGATGCCCGCTTGGCCATATCATCAAACGCCGCGGTATAGACATTTGCAAAGGCCTCGAAGAAGGCTTCGGGATGTCCCGCTGGCAAGCGACACGCTCCCGCCCCCAGTTCGTTGGTGAAGGGTGCGTTGGGATCACGCGTGTAAATCTGATGGGGTTTTCCATTTTGGCGGAAGATCAGTTCATTTGGGTTTTCCTGTCGCCAACGCAACGACCCCTTGGTTCCATCGATTTCGATTTCCACATCATTTTCCCTGCCATGACTGATCTGCGATGCCGTCACCGTTCCCAACCCACCATTGGCGTAACGAATCACCGCAGTTCCATAGTCATCAAGTCGTCGTCCTTCGACAAATGTTTTCAAGTTACAACTGACGGATTCGGGCAATTCCCCGGTCATGAATCTTCCAAGATTGTAAGCGTGTGTCGCGATATCGCCGAAAGCTCCGGCGGCGCCACTTTTGCTGGGGTCGGTGCGCCATGCGGCCTGTTTTTGATCCTCGGTCTCCAGCGAGGTGCGCAACCAGCCTTGGATATATTGTGAGCGAATCGCATTGATTTCTCCGAGTTCACCGCCCAAGATCATGCTGCGGGCCTGTCGAACCAGAGGATAGCCTGTGTAATTGTGTGTGACGGCAAAGACCACGTCGCTGCCCGACACCGTCTCGAGCAATGCTTCTGCCTGCGCAAGATCGAAGGTCAGGGGTTTGTCACAAACGACATTGAAACCGGCTTCGACAGCGGCTCTGGCGACCTCGAAATGCGTATGGTTGGGTGTGGCCACACTCACAAAATCGATGCGATCGTCCTCGGGAAGCTTGCTTTCTGCGTCCAGCATGGCTTCATAGCTGCCATAAGCGCGATCATCTTCGATGCCGTAATCGGGCGCCGATGCTTTGGCTCTTTCGGGGTTACTTGAGAGGGCACCGGCGGTCACCACAGCCCGATTATCCAAACAAGCTCCGATGGAGTGGACTTTTCCGATAAATGATCCGCTGCCCCCGCCTACGAGTGCCATGCGGAATTTTCGATTCAGTGGTGCGTTGATACCCATGGTATTTTCTTGCTCTCGGGGTGAAAAAACGTTGGATTGGAGGACGGAAGGAAAAGATGTCAGGTCTCTTTCTGAGAAGGCAATCGTAAAGATCATTCCAAGCGCGTACAATTCCCAGTAGGCAAACAAGGTCCACGGAGGCCGGGATCTGCTGCCGTTTTATTCCCCAAAACGGTAATAATGACCAAAGTTTGCCACCAATCAGAAGTGACAAATCCCCCACGTATTTGCATGGAGTCGCCAAGAATGCCCCAGCCAACAGACCTTCAGGCCTTGCCTGCCGTTGAAAAAATGCCTGTTTCACAAAGTCGAGTCCGAGGTAACTGCTGTAGCCTTCAGCGTCTGGCAATCACCTCCATGGCAGTGGTGACACTGATTTCGGTCGGAATTGGCAGCTACTTTGCTGGTCGGAGCCAATCGCCATTGAACCAGGAAATGTCGCAACTGCCGCTGCTCGATGCGGCCGCCGCCGTATCTGACGAGAAATACTCGATCGCAACGGGAATTGTTAGCGAGGAAGCTGACGGATTTTTTGTGCTTGACCACAATTCAGGTTTGCTGCAGTGCAATGTGATCTATCCCCGGATTGGCGGCAAGTTCATGGCACGTTTCAGCACCAATGTGAATGAAGCCGTCGGGACAGGGGCTAAGGGAAGCAAGTACATGATGCTCACCGGACGCGCCCAGTTCCCCAGGGCCAGTAACCGTCCAGCTGCAGCGACGGTGGTCTACGTGATGGATACCGCGAGTGGAAACTACGCTTGCTTTGGCATCCCTTACGACCGTGTCGTCGCCAATGCAAACCGCCCGCAACAGGGCGCAATGATCCTGCTGACCACTGGGACAGCTAACCCGGTCATCGACCGCGACAATCTTCGCTAGACTCTCGTCCGTGGAAGGACTTTACCACCTCCCACTGACCACCTCCCACTGACCAGTCTCCACTGACCAGTCTCCACTGACCAGTCTCCACTGACCAGTCTCCACTGACCAACCACGCTCCCAATAACACAGCGTAGAACGGATTGAACGCAGAAAATCATGGATTGAATGGGCCACAAGCCGAAGCGGTAGCCACCTTGCGTGGGCCGATGTTGGTACTGGCCGGAGCGGGAACAGGAAAGACCCGAGTCGTGACGTTTCGGATCGCAAATCTGATTCGCAATGGCACTTCACCAGAGCGAATCCTGGCGGTCACGTTCACCAACAAGGCCGCTGGCGAGATGCAGGAACGGGTCAGTGAACTGATTTCCAAAGCGGCGCGGAAAAACAGACCGGCTGGCGGCAAACGACGAATTGCAAAGAAAAAGACGAAACCGCCGCAACCCGTCATCAGCACCTTTCACGCCCAGTGCGTGCAAATTCTGCGACGCCACGCAAAAGCTTTGGGATTCCCCGCAAAATTCTCGATCTATGACCGCGGTGACCAGGAATCTCTGGCAAGAGGAATTCTCCGCGAATTACGACTGCCAGGCACGGCTCTGCGGCCCGGCGACATGCTCTCGATCATTGGTGGCTGGAAAAACGAATCGGTCAAACCAAACAAAGCAGCTTTTCTGGCCTCAACGGATCGCGAACATTTCGCCGCCGCCGGCTATCGACGATACCAGGATGCACTGCAAGCACGGGGTGCAATGGACTTTGATGATCTGCTGTTACACACCGAAACTCTGTTCGACGAACATCCCGCCATTCGTGATGAAGAAGCGGCAAAGTACGATCATGTTCTGGTAGACGAGTATCAGGATACCAATGGGAGCCAATACCGAATCACTCGCCACCTGACCTTGCGTCACCAGAATTTATGTGTTGTGGGCGATGATGATCAATCCATTTACGCGTGGCGTGGTGCTGATGTCACTCATATCCTGAGTTTCAAGGACGACTGGCCGGATGCCAAGGTGATCTGCCTGGAAAACAACTATCGCAGCACCGGTGAAATCCTTGCCATGGCAAACCGCCTGATCGCCTTCAACACGGAGCGGCACGACAAAATCCTGATTGCCAGCCGCCCCAAGGGTCCGCGTCCCAGAATCGAGCAACACAAAGACGAAATCACCGAGTCCGAAACGGTTGTTCGAGAAATAAAAAAATGCATCGACCATGACCACGTTCAGCCACGGGATATCGCCATCCTGTTCCGAACGAACGAACAGCCACGACTTTTTGAAACGGAACTACGCAAAGCCAACATTCCCTACGTGATGCTAGGCAGCCAGTCTTTCTTTGACCGTCGCGAAGTCAAGGACATGCTGGCGTACTTGAAATGGATTGAACAGCCAAACGACGAAGTCGCTCTGCTGCGAGTGATCAACACTCCGGCGCGCGGCTTGGGGAACAAAACCGTCAAACTGCTCGTGCAGCGGGCGGTTGAACGCGGTGTTCCGGTCTGGGATGTCATGCAGGACCGAGCGGCCACAAGCGATCTCACCGCCGCTGCACAGCGAGGTATCAGCGACCTCGCACAACTGGCAAAAGATGTTCAGCAACGGGCAACCAATGAATCATTGACTGACGCCATGCGAACGCTTCTTGAACGCACCGCTTACTTCGAAGAAATCACGCGACTCTACGAAAAGCCAGAAGAACGCCAAGCGAGACAGGATTCTCTGGAAGAACTCACCAACGCAATCAATGCATACGAGGAAAACGCATCGAAAACCGATCCGGACCTGTCTGGCTTCCTCGCAGAAATCGCGTTATCAGGTCGGGAAATGGGCAACGAAAAAGATAAATTGGCAGCTCAAAATGCCGTCTGGTTGCTGACGCTTCACGCTGCCAAAGGCCTTGAGTTCCCTGTCGTTTACATGGTTGGCATGGAGGATGGAATCCTTCCCCACAGTCGCAGTGTCAAATCGGGCGAAGAAGAAGACATCGCCGAAGAGCGGCGTCTTTGCTATGTCGGAATCACGCGCGCACAAGAACAACTCACAATGTCGCTGGCACTGACGCGTCGAAAATGGGGCAAACCAAGGCCGACCACCCCGAGCCGCTTCCTTTACGAGATCACCGGCAAGGCCGACAACCCGAACAAATATCGCAAAAAAAAGATCAAACGCTCCATTCAAAGTTGAATAGCTCAAAGCTGAAGAGCTACAAGTTGAAGAG
>PKCN01000265.1 GCA_002862205.1 Planctomycetaceae bacterium
AAAGCTTCATCAGCAATGACGCTCAGCAGCAAATCACGCAACTTATAATCATTCTTCTTTGAACGCTCTAAAAGACGCTGAAGCCTCTCTGAATCTGCATAGTTCATTTCTCTTCCCATGGCATATTCAGAAATCTTGGTGAGTAGGTTCATCGCAATTGCATCCTTGTCTTCTAAAAGCAACTGTTTTAGACCCTCCATACCATTGATTGAACGCCCGTCACGATGCACGGCGTCCGACTCGACCTTGGTCGTGTCAACAAACTTGTGAGTAATGCGTTCCTTCTGAATGACTTTACCTTCTCTCTTCTCCTCGTAAGGCACTTTGGTCATGACATACTTCTGGTAGCTTTCTCGGTAGCGACCCAAGACATCGAAATTCTCCATGGCCAATCCGAACGGATCCATCTTGTTATGACAGGAAGCACATTGGGGGTTTTTCCGGTGCTCATTGATGCTGTCTTTGATCGTGAATGTCTCGGTTGGCGAACTGAGGGCTTCAATTTCAAGGTTGGCAGGCAGTTCCAATTCCATGCCATAGATACATTTAGCAACCCAGGCCCCGCGATAAAATGGGTTGGTGAATTCGCCGTTGGTGGTCATCATCAAAATGCCGGCCTGTGATAGTAAGCCACCACGCCGGGAATCTTGATCAAGCGTGACTTTTCGAAACACGCTTTGCTGACGTGTCTTTTTGTCATTCAATATCAATTTCGAGTCTTTTTCATCAGCCGTGACTGGCACTTCGTCTTCTTCGGGGAGTTCCAGTTGGTAGATGTCATTCAGAGGGCGATTGATCACAACAAAATCAGAATCGACGAAGTTCAGGAGACTCAAGTTCTCGTTCAATAGCACCTGAAAGAACTCGATGGATTCCTGTGCCATGAATGGTTTTAACCGCGCAAGTTTTTCACCATGGCTGTCTTTGAACGTATGCGCCAGGATATCAGTCTGCGGATTAACAATGTCGATCTGCTCGAGCTCAAGCCACTGTTCGGTAAAATCACTCACAAAACGGCGAGCTTTCGGATCCTGCAGCATCCTTAAGGCTTCTGTCGAACGGACGCTTGAGTCCCTCAGCTTTCCTTGCGACGCCAGTGTGAGCAAACGCGCGTCGGGAAGCGAATTCCATAAAAAGTATGACAGTCTGGACGCAATCGCGTAATCATCGAGTTCCGCAGAATCACCTTCGTACTTGTAAAGAAACTTTGGTGAGCAGAGGATCATCGTCAAAGCGGCTTGTACTGCATTGAATACGTTCTGATCCGCCTCGTAACTGTTGTTCGCGATATTGACATAACGAGTCAACTCTTCATCACGCAGCGGTCTGCGGAACAGTTTCGTTGCCAGCGTTTTGATGATTTGCTGGTACTGCTCACGCGGTGGGTTGCCCTTCAAGCCCTCGTAATAAGTTTGGTAAAACTCGTTGTTGGGGGGCCAGCTGTCATAAAAAGGACCCGTCACTTCGGCCGACATGAAGTGCAACGCGGTTTTAGGCAGTTCGGATAGTCGTTTGTCTTTTGGCAGCGGTGGGATGCGGGTGAGTTTGCTGAGGTCCTTGGGCAAAGGATAAAAATAACTATGACTGTAAAGAACAAGATTTCGCCCGGGTTCCAAATAGGTCCGCACTTTTTCACTCAATATGAATTCCTGATCGCTGATTGCTTCTCGGCTGATCTTGGGGTCTACATTGGTTGTGATTCTCAAACGCTCATTCTGTTTGCCCAGTTTTACTTTGAAAGACAAATCACGCTCTCTTAGATTTTCTCCTTTGACTGGGATGAAATGCGTGAAGTAACCATTGATCTTCACATCGTAATAGCCGGCTAATGTCGCGTCATATTTGAAACCGATGCCGCGGGAATAGTCGTTGTAACGATACCCTTCGGCAGTCAACCCGTCATTGGTGTCTTCATAGTACGGAAATCCCTTGCTACCCAACCTGCGGATTTTCCCGTTGTGATAGCTGTGTAATGTGGTTGTAGTTTCGGGCATGCCTCCTACGACCTTCTCTGCTATTCCAGAGGCGACTCGGAAATAGCTATCCATGGCATAAGGTGACATGACAAGCTTGTCGCCCTGGTTGTCAAACCCATCTCTGGTGTTGTCGACCGGCAGGTGAGTTTTTACTTTCAATTTGGTGAAGAAAGCATCGTTGATAGAGTGCTGATATTCAGCGCGATTCAGACGCGTCAGGACGCCAGAGAACTTTGATTTGATTGTCTGATACTGGTTGGCCAAGAGTATTTCAAAAGCCGCAAGCTCCTTGGCGGAGGGTTGGTTCTCGGCGTCCTCGGGAGGCATTTCCTTTTCTTTCAAGACCGTCAATAACTCATTGAGCAATTCAGGATTCTGCCAGTCCTTGTCAGAAAACGTTTCGAAATTCTGATTTCCCTCGCTTGTCGTATCACCGTGACAGGTGACGCAGTGAGCGTTCAGGAACAGTTGACTTTGGCTGAGTTCTGCGCCGTTTTCTCCAGCGGCGGTGACGCTCCCAAATGCCACGACCAGCAAGAACAAAAGGGTGGAAGCGGATCTCATAGTATCATTCTTTTTAATCAGCACAGAAAAACAAAGATGCCTTTCGGTTCCCTCGCAAAGCGAAGTTCCCAACACCGAGGTGTATATTCGCACGCCCCTGAGAGTTCGGTGTTTAATGACTAGAGCTTTGCGCTCTCACTACTGGTAGCGAAATTTTCGATTTCGAGTCCCAAATGCTGCAAGGCAGCGAGGTAGACATTGTTGCGGTTGTCTGAACCATTGAACCTGATGTGTTTCCCATGCTCAAACCCACCGCCAGCGACAACCACGGGGTTGTTCTTGCAACCGTGAGGGCCTTCTTCTTTGCTAATGCTGAGGGAACTGGTGATCAAGCAGACCGTCTGATCCAGCAAGTTTCCGCCTGCGTTGTTCTTGGTTGATTTGAGTTTCTCCAAGAAACGAGCGGTCTGCATCATGTAGGCCTGGTCGGCCTCAATGTTCTTGATGAATCCTTCTTCTTTGGCAACCGCGTGGGAATCCGTATGGTGACCAAGCCAATTCCATTCTGCGTATACGTTTGCTACACGCGTGACATCATATTTGAATGCTAAAAACAGGAGATCCAAGTAAGTTGAGCGTTTATTGAAATGCGGGCAGACTAGGATCTTTTTCGAATAATCACTGAGCCCGTCTGTGTCGAACGCTACATTTTCAGGAAATGGAACCTCCACGTGTTCTTGATTCAACCAGCGTTCGGCTCGTTGGATTGACTTCTCTGATTCGCGCAAACTGGAAAAATACTCATCCAGTTTGCTTTGGTCGGCCTTGGAAGCTTTGCTCGCCATACTCTTGGCGTCTTCTCTGCTGGCATCGAGCATGGATTTTTTCAAAGCCAATAACTCTGCACGTTTGCTCTTGTCTACTTTGCCAAAGATTGTCTGAAACAGTACCTGAACGTCCGAGATAGAAGAGACGGGTAAGCCACCCTTCCACGAGACGCCATAGGAATGCTTTTGCTCAACGACCAGGTTTCGAATGCGAGTTTCGTTGCCAATGTGAGACGCCGCAAGTTCATCCACTGAATCTTTGATCAACTGGGGATTTGTGTGGTCAGCATATTCAGCGAAAGCGTACATCGTGCTTTCGTGATTCCCGTAGTTCCTTAAATTCGTGCAGAGGGTGAAATCGTCCTTCAGTTTTTCGAGCGGCTGGAACGTAGACGACGTCTGATAGTCTTTGCCCGTGGTTGTCGGGAAATTATCAGAGCACATGCCGTTGCCAATATTCATGCAAAACAAACGATTCGCTTTGCCAGCGTCATCGCCCGTGGACTCTTGGCCAAAACTTTCCAAAGCAGGCAACATCACTAAACAACCCGCCGATTTCAAAGCATCTCGTCGTTTCATTGGGACACCCTTCCGGTTTTGAATCGAACTCATACCCTGTTACTCCCAACGTCGGACAATCTGGACATCTGTGGTTCAATAATATACAGAATCTTCGAGTCCTGCAGAGTCACTCATACCAAAACTGGTGATTGTGATCGTGGACACAAGGCGTTGTGCTGCAGAAAGAGTTATCGGGCAATTTGACAGGTAAAAAGTCCATTTTCCGACGTTTTCTGTTGTGCATCGCGTCCGTCGTACTGGATGGAGAATAAAGTTCTGCACGTCAAAGGCAGTTTTTTGCGGATTGAAAGCAAATCTAGCGGTGGGTTCGAGCCTCGTTTGGGAACCTGCTTGCCACCTTTGTGAATCTCATTGTTCTCGGGATTCGTAATCGTTCTCGGGATTCGTCATCAGCTCGATGGCGTTCCAGTCACGGTTGCGATG
>PKCN01000117.1 GCA_002862205.1 Planctomycetaceae bacterium
ACATTCTGAAATGCTTTGGGCAATGGCTCCAAATGGGCGCGTTTGATGATTCGGTGCAGCTGGGTCCGCAAATTGGATTCAGCGTCGCGGTAGCGATGAATCAGGTATTCGCCCTTGCCTACATACAGTTCACGCGCATCCTCGATGAATGGCAGCAGTTCATTAAACACAGGAACTCAGCGGCTAACCTGCCCGACATGGTGCGCCGTCTTTTCCGATCGCACCAACACCTCGCTTTTTCCCCAATCAATGTCAGACCATTTCAATTCAAGAATCTCGCTCGGACAACGCAGGGAACATAGCGGGCAAGAGCAAAGATCAAACGTGTCACCTGCTTTGCCCCACTGCCCCCCTTTGAGTACCTCAACGATGCGGTAGCCAGTCGTTGCGTTCTGTTTATCGGCCGACAGAGGAGGACGGACCAGTTCGGCGAGAACAGCAGTACTTGCGGAATCGAGCTCCGTCAAAATCGTGTCGCCTTCAGACAGGTTACACAACGGACAGGTCCATCCCTCGAACGGTGTGATCGCCAGAAACGTCATCACGATTGCTGTGATGGTTCCACTTTTCATCCTTACTCTCCTGATGTTAAGTCACGCGATCAAGTGCAACCGAAAATTCAAAAAGTACTTTCCTGCACCGACGGATGAAGCCAGCAACGGAATCCGACGCCCTGCCTGTCGATGGCATCAAATGGCGTTTCAATGACACCTTGCCCCGCTTTGCCAGACGCCTTCGTCAAGTGTAGTCTCAGGTGGCGTTCGCCATGTTCTTGCCGTCGATTACCAAGTCGTTGCAAGTCAACTCGGACTGTACCTCGTGCTTGTCTACGTCAGAGATGCTCCGATCCTAGACCAGTTTCGCGATTCCATCAATGAACACCTCTTTGATCATCACTCCCAGTCTTGGACGACATGCCGACAAAACGCTTTTGCACAAACGAAGATGCAGTCCCTGGTCAGCGGTCATTTGGGGCTCCTGATTTTTGATCACTGCACCGCCTAACCTCTCCTTTTACCCCAGCAAATGACTTTCGGCGTTTCCCGTACAATTTTCTGTTCGACCACTTTCAACGAGTGGTCAATCAGCTGCACCTTGTTTGTGTGCACCTTGTTTGTGTGCACCTTGTTTGTGTGCACCTTGTTTGTGTGCACCTTGTTTGTGTGATGGCGCCTTATGTGATGGCAGCTTTTGTGATGGCAGCTAAGTCAACCTCACAAGAAACGTTTTGGCGTTGCGGCTGGGCGTTGCCTGATACAGATCAGAAGTGACGACATGAGTCAAAAGCCGACGTGATTCTCGCCATCGTTTACCCCCGTCGTCGTTTGACCTACCTGATACGGATGAGGGTATCGAGAACCCTGCTTACGGCGTCAACTCGGCCGATTGCGAAAAAACCATGATCAGATTGCTTTTGCTTATCCACCCCCCCCCAAGCTTAGGGTCAAAAAAAGGTAGCAGTTACAAGGCGAATTGCCAGCGTATCATAATCCGCATAATCGGATCAGCCAGTCTTCGAAACCAGCGTCAAATCGACTATTTCCGTTGTAACCGGTGCCATTGGTCGATACAGAAAAAGAATGACTATCGATTTCGTCTTTGCTGGATTCATAAGATGTCACGCCTTAACCACGCCCTGCAAATCGTTCCCCTTGCTTTGATGTTCACGGTGGCCGTCACCTTCTTGTGGGGGACGAGCCAAGCCACCTTGGGACAATCGCATGCGTCAACGGACGCCGCGAGTCCCACAAATCAAGAGTTGCTGCGGCGATTGGAGGCCACGGAAACGGAACTGCGCTTCTTGCGTGACCGCGAGAGCCAACGGGCTGACCTTGAGGATACAACCAGGCCACTATCGTCCGCCATCTCGCCTACCACTGAAAACGAAACGACAGACATTTTCTGCGACAGTTGTGAGTGCGGTCTCTGTGACGGTGCCACACCGGTTTGCCAGGGCGTGGGCACGCTCTGCAGGTTCTGCCAGGAATCGTTTTCGTGGAACGAGAAATCGTGGCGGATCATGCCGTTTGGGTTTCTGGCCGGTGAAGCGATCGGTGCCACCGCCGGCACGGTGTCGCGTCCCTTTATCCTTTATCTCAATTCCGACGTTGGAGCTGGGTTCAGCGAGCAACAATTCACTGTTCACGGTCAAACGTCGGCCCTCGGGCTCACCCTCAGCGGTCCATCGGTCGGACCTTTCCAGCTGGGTGGAATGTTTCTTTATAACTACATGGGCAGTCGTCCGGCGCTGAATCAGTCGTCCCCATTCTTTCTTCGTGGTTATGGCGAACTGAAGAACAAAAACTGGCGTTTCACATTCGGCCAGAATGGAGACCTCTTCAACCCGCTCAATCCTGTCACCGTCAATTTCGGCGGGAACAAACAGGCGGGTAATGGAGGATCGTTCCGAGGATCGTTCCGCGCTGAACGTTTTCTGCGTCCCAGTGATCAAGTCATGTGGACGTTGCAGACCGCGATCAGCCAGCAGGTGGTCAATGATTTTGTAAGAGACCCAGTCGTGTCTGGCACCGATAATGGTTTGCCGAACCTCGAGACACGCATCGCGTTGGCACTAGGAAAGACCTGCAATGGCCTAAAGCCATTTGAGGTGGGAGTTTCTAGCGTCATTGGCCAAACTCGCTCGATCGGCTTCGACCAAGTTGTATCGGACACCTGGGGCGTTTCAACGGACATCCAATTCTCGGGCAAGAGGATGGGCGTTCGTGGCGAGTTTCTAGCAGGTGACGCGCTCGGAACCTACAACGCCGCGATCGGCCAGAGCCTCAATCCCGACACTCTCCAAGCAATCAGAACATATGCAGGCTGGGGCGATGTTTGGCTCAAGTGCTCTGATTGCCTGACATTTCATCTGGGCTACGGCATCGATGACCCGCGGAACGCAGACTTGGGCGTGCTGCGTCTGGATCCATTTGACCCAACCTCCGCACCGGTCGCGGGGCAGCGATCGCGTAATACGGTGGGCTGGGCTAATTTCATGTGGGATGTTAGCAACCAATTCGACATCGCCTTCGAGGTCAGCCACCGGCAGACCGACTACATTGCTCCCAGCACTTCCAATGAAGCAATGGTGTACCACTTCCGCTCACGGCTTAAATTCTAACCGCGGCAATACAAATGCATATCAGCACTCAGCAAGAGTAGGCTACCAGAAGATGTCTCTGGTTTGCTGGATTTGCCTCGAGCGTGTACTTGCACACCTGGGTGGTTGATGCGGCACAGATTGTCAACTCGTCCTACTTGCTCCACGTACCGACACGTACCGCTCGGACTTGGCAGTCGTGGTTACTGCCTGGGGGACACTGCAGCGTTTTCGATCGTCACGATCGTCTTAAAGAGCTGGTTGCGCAGCGTCGCTTTGAAGGCTCCCCCCTTCAAAAGGAGCCTCGTTAGATTCCTTTCTTGCCGCCTCAATCGCGGAAGGTATTCCTCTTCCACAAACTTTCGACCAAGAGGCGTGATCCCTACTGGACCGGGGGGAGATTTTGGCAGCTTTAGGGCACTGGACAACAGAGAACCGAATGCGATCAACCGAAGGTGTGTTGCATCTGGCCAACCAAAAGGTTGACGCGTTCTTTGTTGACCTGCATAAGACGGAAAAGCACTTTTCACCGACGACAATGTATAACGATTATGTTATTTCGGAACAGCTTTTCCATTGGCAGTCCCAAAGCACGACATCAGATACGTCACCTACCGGTCAACGATACGTCAATCACGCCAAGCTCGGCTACACTCCGCTGCTTTTCGTGCGCAACCGAAAAAACTCGAATCGAGCCTCACCTCGCCATTCATTTTCCTGGGTCCCTGCATCCATTCCTCTCACGAGGGAAGCCGTCCGATTAGTATCGTTTGGAAGCTCGAAACTCCATTGCCGTCACGGTTCTTACGGCTGAAATCGAAATCAGTAATTTAGGTCTGAGGATTTAGCAATGAAATTGACGTGGGGGAGAAACCGCTTCTCGATCCGTTGGGAATGTGAATATTGACTACGAACTTCAATTGTCCATTTTGTGAGGTTTCATTGGTGCCGCATCGTGCGAACGAAGTCGCGTTCGTGAAAAACGCCACCAGTGGACTACCTTCCGAAACCGGCCAAACACTGTCTGGATTAATCCTCTTGCTCATTCTTTCACCTGCTGAAGTTGCGAGGCTAGTTCTGTCAGTTGTTCATGACTCAAATTTTGCGACAACCAAGTCGCCAAAGCGGTCACGTTTGACACACCAGCGA
>PKCN01000037.1 GCA_002862205.1 Planctomycetaceae bacterium
TCATCGTTCCAAGCAAAGAAGTGATCAGCAGGCAAGTACTCAACTGGCTGGACAACGGTGGTTGTTATCGGCGCAGGCACAGCATCATGCCCTGCGCGATAGGCTACGAACACAATCAGCGAAGAGGATATTACTTGGCTCACCGACATGATCGTTAAAACATGGCTTTCAATGCCTGTTTTCGGTTCATTTGCTCTCTCCGCAACTGAACGTTAAATCAGCTTTTTATGCTCGATTGACACACGCCGTGCGATGCCACACACGTCCAGCAGAGACGTGAGGCTTTGAAGAGAGTAAGGTGCGACCGTTCCACTGTTTTGTGAAGAATCGGGACTCGGCTGATTTGCGTCAACCTACATCTGCACGCCTTGGCGTTCCGGAGCTAATGGGAGTATTTGGACCCGCACAACTGAGCCCAAAAAAAGTGAATTCGAGCAAAGGCCGCTAAGTGCTCTGGAGTCGAACGCGTGCGGTCAATCGCTGGATCGAATGCGGAGCAGTTCGAGCACCAAAGAAATTCGTTCCGCAGGACGAGTTGTCGGTTCGTTTCAGTTCTTGTTGAGCAATTTTACAATCTCATCTCGATACTCAGCACCAAGCGAAAGCACCAATAGCTCTTTTACAATCGAACGGCTTTCAAGACTCAGCGCCAGACCGTTCCCCGCCTTGGCAAGCGTTTCAAACTCTGGGAGGACGAACCCTCGGTTGCATGTAAGGGTATAAACGTGCGATTCACCATTTTTGAAATGCTTTTGAATCAGCGTGAGGCAAGTATCCATCTCCCTGGCATGTGGTGGTGCATCCCCCACGATAATCAGAACCCGGTTTGAGGACCCAGCAAATCTGTTTCGATGGCTCACCCACTTCAGACCCGATGCGACTGACTCCGGTAAATCGCCACCGCCGATCAACCTCACATCTTTGACGAAACGTTCAATTTTCTTCGCATCAGTAGTTAAGGTAATTCCCTCGGCGGGAACGCTGTCAAAATCGCGGTACACCGCGACGGTAAATGCAGCTTTGGGAACCAGAGTATGTACGGTACCAACAATCTTACGCAGTTGCCGTTTCACGGTTGTGATTTGAGCATGCATGCTGGACGTTGCATCAAACAGCAGCGCAACCTCAAGTCCATTTTCCCTTAGAGCCTCAAGATGTTTCTCAAAATCCTCCGAAAAGTCTACATGACCGCCCCCACCGGCACCGTTCAACGGACCTTCACCGGTGTTTGTCCCACTGTTGAGCATCCTTGGCACGGTAGCACCACCAACGTCTTCAGCTTCCTGTTCATCTTGGGGAGGAATTACATCATCCGGCGCGACAGTGTCTTGCTTCTGGTCCTCCGCCAACTCGTCCGCCTTGGAATGGCTTTCGGCATCACTTACCGCGTCTTCTGTATTGCCGTCATCCGTATTACCGGAATTGGGGGGCACTTCAGGTTCGTCAAGCGTATCCGTCCCCGGCGGGCCAGAGGTTGGCGACTGCAACGCATCTGCCAGAGCATCATCTTGCGTCCCATTCTCTTGGTCAGGCGATTTTGTTATCGAATCACCATCCGACTCGGGCAGTGGTTCTGAGGCCTCGCCTTCACTGGACCCGTCCGGTGACGCTGGCGTTCCAGATGCACCGGGCACAAGCGGATTCCCCGCACCTCCTGCTTGGGCCTGCTTCTCGCTGCGCGCATCCGAGGTGACGCTCAGATACGCAGCCGTGGTCAGCAGCAATAAAAAGAGGACGAACAGCGCTGACGCGAGCAGAACCAGGGTCAAGTTCACCTGCTGGGAGCGAGCAGAATTTGGCACTTCCGCCATCGCTTGCCCAGTAACCCTGCTCTGCTGCCCCTGATCCTCGGGTCGTTGCGTGGGGAGCGGAGGAGGTGTTTTACTCATGACAGTCACATTCAGCTGGTTCAGTGTGGATCGAACCCCAAAACGAAAATGAGGCGTCGAGTTTACTATTAAACCGAGGAGCAGGCTGACAGGGGAGTAAACCTCACTGGAGGTTTTTGAGTGTTTACCGTTGAATCTCGAGGTTGGAGCAGCATTTTGTCAGCTTCCACCAGAATTCGTCACAAGAAAGGTGGGCCAGTGCCAACACTCCGCCCCCTTGTAAGACATCCAGCGTCGCTTCCCCGATTCCCAAAAAGAGCAATCAAATTGATCGACGCTCAGGGCACAGGAGCAATGCGCTGCCACTGCGCGGCCGGGTTGGGCCCTAGTGGACCGGTTAGCGTTTCGCCAACCAACGTGAAATGTGCTCCCAAGCCAATTCCATTCCATTTGGAAAAACACACCACACGATTATTTTCGGAAACTGCATAAACCCCCGCCGTCATGTTGCCAGCAAAATCCTGGCCGAAAGTTCCTGGCACACCATCAACGTCAAACACAACGCGATTCCCGTCAGAGTCCAACGCAACCCACGTTCCGGACAGCTGTGCAGGTTGACGTTCACCGTAAGTCCAGTTTTTTTCCGAGCGGAATTTCTCCAAATAGCGATCCAATTCACTGCGAGTCGCGGGGGTGGTGTCGACGGGTGTGCTACGGGTCCCCGCTTGACCGCTGGTATGCTCCTGCCCTGCAACCGTTTGTTGCTCCGCAATTCCGAGGTCCCCCATTCCAAGTTCCTCGGTCTCAAACGCCGAATTCGAAGCCCCTTCTCCAACGCGTTGATGATCAGATCCGTCACATCCGAACACGAAGAAAAACGCAACGCAACCTAGACTGGTTTTCCTCAGATACATCTTGCTGACTCAAGGTGTGGAAACAAGCAGCGAGTTTACTCTCTGTGCGTTCTCACGAAACAGCTGCAGAAATCTTTTCAATATGGGCTGCCGTGTAGCACCGAAATGCTGTCTGCGTCTTCCGCACATGGAAGCTTCCGTGTGTCCTGAACATTCTCAATTCCTACTAACAAAGAAGGAATTATTTTGAAACAAGTTTCGAAACCACGTCGGTTTTGACAACGAGGCACACCCTGCCCAGTGAGTCATCATACCGCCACATGATCCGCAACAACGACAATGATTTTCAAAGACGACAATGTTCCACCAAATCTATCAACGAGGCGTATAACCTGCATCGCCAAAGTCACCTTCAGATCCGTGTACTCGCGTCCCACATGGACGCCATGGGAACCGGGCGGAGACGATCGTGATCTCAACGTCCATGTTCAAAACTCGGAACTGTCGACTTCGTCATCGCTGATAATCGCTGCGTCAGTCGCGGTTGCGATTTTGATCGCTTCCTTGATCGAACGTGTCATCCAAGTTTCTTCATTTCCCTCCGCGACCCTGCCGGCAGAGATATATGCAGAGTAGATCTGGACAGCCGCAGAGATTACCACGGACTCACTGTTTTGTAACTTCAGGTGCTTAGCCATCTGTAATCCATTTTTGTAGTTTACTGGTTCCAAACTGTGCGGAATCACAGCGATTATACAGTTTTATCCTGACTCCGCCTCATCCATGTCATCAATGTTGTAGATCATCCTGTTTCATGATGATTTTCTACAGGTTAAATGCCCACTCTTGCACCTTGAGTTCTCGGTTCACCCGTGCTTGCCTCACGGAACGCCTTAACAGCGCACAGAACAACACGCACGCGGGTGCCACAATCCACGTCGTCCACCTCGATGCTATCGCTCTGCGAAAGTGCATCGCCGAAAGCACGCCCAACCCTGAGGGACGGTCACCCCTGTCACCGCAAAAAAACTTTGGGTATGCAATGGCTTTGATTTCTAAATCCGGAGATACGCCAATCCGAAACTTTATCTTGGAGGGCCGGATACTCGATCCACACTTTGCAGCGGTGCACACGCGTGGCCTTCCGGACAGTTGTCAGACAGAAGATACCCAAGTCAATCCAGTTGCAGGTCTCATTTGCTAACGTCAACCGCTACTCGAAACCCAACGGTGCTAAAGCGGTCGTCACTAAGCGAGAGAGAGGGTGCCAGCCCAAAGCGAGATTGCGCTCTGACCTGATTCTCCTCCGTGCCCCAACTTCCTCCGCGCAGAACACGAACTCTGCCGTCCCATGCACCCTCGGGATCCTTGATTTTTGTTGAATAACCCGAGCTTTTTGATTTCCAGTCAGAACACCACTCATGCACATTTCCTAGCATGTCATACAAACCCCAAAGGTTCGGCTTTTTTTTAACCAACCCGATGAGTACGCATGCCAGAGTTCGCGCGACACCACGCGCGTGACCACAATTCAGTCACG
>PKCN01000248.1 GCA_002862205.1 Planctomycetaceae bacterium
GCCATATGCACAATGGATGCGATCGTTGCTTCTGGCTGGTTTGCCTTCTTCCGCGAACTGCTGACACGGCAGCGTGAGCTGATTTCATAAGAGTTTCAGCTCTGAAGGAAAAGGCAAGCAGGCGAATGAGGCGTTTCATCGCCCGGGTGAGCCGAGTCGTCTCGCGAAACAGGAAAAAATCCAGTGCACGGCACCGCTGTCCTGCAAGAGAGCGTGGCCACCTTTACTGCTCCGCCTGTATCACTTCCTCGTTGTACACTCCGCCGCGAGTGTCATGGTGCTTGAAGGAAGCGAACGGTTTACCATCGTTTCGATCAATGGTTACTGACAGAAAACCGCCTCGGATTTTGAGGTATTTGTGCATGTCAGAGCGGTTCTTTTCGCTGAAACCAGATGCGTGCTTGTCGGTCGTGGGGCCACACGAGAACTCCTTGACACCGGTCTTGGGATCAACGGAGACATACTGCCAATGACGATCACCGCAAACGACATACATGTTTTTCTGTGAGGCGACGAATTGGCGGATCTCGTCGCCCTCGTGTGTGAATCCTTGGTTGGCGTGGTTGTCGTTTTTGTTACCACGGTCCGGTCCGACGATTGGCGTGGGACTGATCAGAATGCGAAAGGTGGCGTCAGAAGCCTGAACTGTCCGTTTCAACCAGGCTTTCTGCTCCTTGCCCCAGATGGATTTGTTGGGACCATCGGGCATGTTGTTGGGCGAGCGGTAATCACGCCCCTCGACCAGCCAGACCTGCAGGTCTTTGCCCCAGCGGACGGTGCGGTACGTCTTCTCGCCCAGTGGGAACTGTTCCTTGAACAACGCAATTCCCTGATCCCAACTCAAGTCGCCATAGGTTTGTCCCGGCCAAGCATCGTTTTTGAGAGTGTCATGATCATCCTTGAGGAAGTAGCTGGCGGTGTCGCGCTGAAAGTCGCGTTGGAAAGGCATCGAAAAAAGCCGCCCCCACTTGAACCGGGCGAGTTCGAGATTATCAGCGTAAGGAAGCGGCTTGTCGTAATACTCAATGTCGCCAGTATGCACGAAGAAATCTGGCTCAAGTTTCTTCATCAACGGATAAATCCGGTGTCCGTTAGCTGGGTCATCCCGGCGTGGATAGTCTTGCCCGGTCACGACCGTAAAGACAATTTTCGCAGCTGTTTCTTTGGTCGCAGCCGTATGGAACGCCCCCTCAACCTTGCACTCGGATGTCTCGCTGTCCGAGCCTCGTCCCTCTGCCGTGACTTGGTACTGCGTCGCTGGATGAAGATTGGAAAAACGCTTCTGGTAGATGAAGTCGTTCTGGGATTTAACCCTGACCCAGCCAGACTCGTTGGTGCTTCCACCACCGTTGAGCACAATACGTACCTCGCCATCTGAACCCGGCACCGCACCTTCCATTGCATCGAGATTATCGTATTTGAGCGACACGCGTTTTTTGCTGTTGTTCTTGGGAAAGGGTTTGCCGTTAATGTTCCGATCAGCGTTTCTGGTCAAACGAACCCATACAATCGCGGAATTGGAGGTCACTTCACCGATCTTGATGCCGTTGGCCATGTGAACCGGCTCGGCAGCATCCGAGGTGGGTAATGAGCCGAGTGCGAGGGAGGTGGCAAGGATAAACAGGAGGGTGGTTTTCTGCATCAGTTGATCTTTTTTGATTCTCAAATGGCAAGCGAAGTGACAAAGTTTATCGATTTCGGCGTACGACGTCTCTACTCCCTACTAAGTGCATCGCGTTAATCGCAGCGCGTGCCTTTGCAAAGATGACCAGGGAGTCCGGGTGGGGAGCACGCTCCATTCAGCGGATAGCCCTGACACCAGGATTTTAGTTGTTGAGATCCGGGAAAGGAAACGCAGACAGGTACGGTTTCCCGAGCGAACAAGACACCGTGGACGAAATACGTCCCCGGTTTCGCTTTCTCAAGGCATCTCGCCGTTGTAGAAGCAGTGGTGTCTTCACGAGCGTTATTGCTTCATACCGGAACTTACCGCTTTGGCCGTAAATTTCTTGAAAACAGCATAGGTGGGTGGCTTGTATCCCCATCGCTGAATCATAAAAACGGCATAGGAATTCGTGGCAGGGTCAATCCAAAAACCCGTTCCTGCCGCGCCGCCCCAGCTGTAGAACCCATCACCTTTAACGATGCCACCAAGCCCATACACCTTGCCAATGCTTTTCAGGTGATTCTGGCTCATCAGTTCAATGGTCGAAGGTTTCAAAATCTGAACCTCTGCGAGTTTTCCTTTGTTCAAAAACATTTGACAGAATTTTGCATAATCAGCAGTGGTGGATACCAGTCCCTGGCCTCCCATCATGCGTGATGGTTTCTTAAGTAACTCGGCGGATCTATCCAAGGCACGCAAAGTGTTTTGCCTGCCCTTTCCATAGACAAGTGCGACACGATCCAGATCTTCTGGTTTGCGAATCCAGAACTCCGTATCGTCCATCCCAAGCTTGTCGAAAATTCGCTCTCGCATGACCACGTCAAGAGGTTTCCCTTCGATGGCCTCAATGTAACGTCCCAGAATATCAATTGAGTAACCGTATTCGTAATCTGATCCAGGTTGAAATCGCAGCGGTTTTTTGGCCAGTGATTCGGAGAACTTTTTCAGCGAAGTGGTGTCGTTCACATCGACACCGTTTTTGTCATAAGAAAGACCTGAGGAGTGTGTCATTAAATGTCGCGCTGTTATCGGAGTCGTGACTGGACCTATCTCTCCATCTTCCTTGGCTGTGGCATTTTTCCATTCGGGACAAAAAACGGAAATCGGATCGTCCAGTTTGAACTTGCCTTCTTCCCAGAGCGACATCGCAGTCACGGCGACCATGGGCTTGGTCATCGAGTAGATGCGAAAGAGTGCGTCTTTTGTCATGGGTTTGTCTTTTTTGATATTGCGATAGCCGAAGGCTTCGAAATAACCGACTTTTCCCTGTCGGCCAATCAAGCCGATCACGCCAGCAACATGCTTGTCATCGATTTGTTTTTGCATCGCCACGTCCATGTCATTGAGCGCATCAACACCCAGGCCTGCGTCTTTAGCCGCTTGTTCATGTGACCGCGTCTGGGCCTGCAACGGTGCAACCGCTGAGATTGATACCAGGAGCACGAACGAGCAGGCGATGCAAAGCTTTGACATAGGTCGGGAACCTTTCGTGGGGCATGTGAGAACGTTTGAGGATGCCAGCTGGCAATACGGTCTGCGTGGGCCAACATTGTGACACTTTTTGACGTCGTTGTGCCAAAGTAACCGGCAAGAATGCAGCCTTTGATGCCTTACTGGTCGGGATCAGCTGCGAGCGAGAATCGCGCCACAGTTGGTCGTTTTGAGGTTGGCGGTCAGGGTGCGTGGAAGTCCCCTATGTCGGGGGTGCAGGTGCCAGATCAGTGAGCGAATCAGCCAGCATGTTCACGCCAGGTAAGGTGTCAATACTCAGCTCAGCGGACGGAAAACCCCTCGGCGCGTGCGGTCGAAGTGCTAGCCAAGTCATTAAAACCCGGTGCGTTCATCCGCGAAAAGGACCAGACGCGGTCTCGCTGGGATACACACCCTCAGGAGGCTTGAGGTAGCTGATTCGTTTCTACCGCTTGGTCAAAAAGGAACTGGGCCACCTGCCGGGGAGCTTTCCCTGTTTCTGTTTGGTGAAAATCATGTCCATCAAATCCGGATAATTTTCCTGCAGCGCATCACGATCTCCTTTCAATCTCCATTCTCGCTGGCCTGGTGCATCAAAACCATCGCCTTGCCAGCCTTTCATCACGTCAGTCATCACGCAAAAGAAAAATTCGGGGACCAGACATCCGCTGTGTGAAATGCAGTTCTGATCGTAGACGTAATGCCTGTTTGCGACAGCTTCCAAAGCCGCCGTGTGAGCAATACTGCGCGGAAACGCATCGAGGCCGAATGCTTTTGGATACGCCACTTCCCAGAAATGCCTTTGAAGGAAATGAAACAATTCCTCCTGAATATTGCTCAGATGCAATCTCTCACCATCTCGGAAAGAGCACCACCCTTGATGGTAAACACTGGGGCTCGCACCATCGAACGATTTGTACTTTGCCTTCCGTTCGGTTACGTAAAGCACCAATCGATTCTTATTGTTAGTCTTTTCTTTCCATTTTTTCCACAAGTGTGTGTCATCAGGGTGCCCATCCTGATCATTGTCAATGAGCCCCATCAACACATGA
>PKCN01000431.1 GCA_002862205.1 Planctomycetaceae bacterium
GAGAATGATGCGAAATTACGCTCGCCTTCTTGTGCATCATCCCCATGGCAGTCGACGCAATAGGTACGGATAAACTGACTTAACGGGGCATGCCCGGCTTCTGCGTCACTTCCGACAACAATTCCCCTACCCAAAACATTTACGGCGAGAATCAGGCAAGTCGTCGCGATGTGCCGGGTAAACCGCCTCCACGAAAAAGGCCTTGGCACGTTTATCAAATTCATAGTCAAGAATAGACACCCGTACTTGTTCCGAAGGAATCTGTTTCTATGCCACTTCGTTGGGCAATGTCGACAAACAAATTGCACAACGGAACCTTTTGCACTCCTTTGGATGCGACCTGTTTGTACTCTCCTGAGTCGTATCCACCACCGGCCAATACAATGGGCAAATCCGTATTCGTATGCGAACTGGCATTCCCCATGCCGCTTCCAAATAACACAGCAGTTGTATCCAGGATTGATTCTCCCTCCATCTCCAATTCAGAAAGTCTCTTCAGAAATTTGGAAAACTGCTCCAGTTGGTATGTTTCCAGCTTAAGCAAGTTCGCTACCACCTCTTCATCGTTACCGTGGTGCGACATGCTGTGATATGACTTGTCGATACCAAGGTTCTGCGGCAGAAAACTTCCACCAATTTCGAGTGTCGCCACTCGGGTGGAATCTGTCTGAAGCGCGAGCGCAATCAACTCGTAAAGCATGGGCAGGTCGGCAACGGTGTTCGTGTTTGCCGGCTTCTTGAATGGCGCATCCGGTTTTGCTTGATGGTTCCATTGCCTGCGTGCTTTGATTTTCTTTTCAACGTCCCGTATTGAGCTGAAGTATTCATCGAGTTTCGCCCGATCCTCCGTGTTGATGCGTCTGGACAGATCCCCCGCCTCCTCAAGTACAGAATCGAGGATCGAAGCTTGCAACTCCGTCTCGCGGACATTGCGCTTTTTTTGTGACTCGGTCTCGGTGACAAACAGCTTCTCAAATAGCTCAGCTGGCCCCGTGACCGGAGGCACACGAACGCCGGACCTGGTCCATGACAGCTGACACCCCCCGTGAATGCCGCCCTCAGAGCCAACCGTAAGCGAAGGGAATCGCGTTCCCCCACCAAGTGAATCAGCGAGAAACTGATCAATGGTCACATTCCCGTCATGCCGATTCTTTGACTCATGATGCAGCACTCCTGACAGAAACGTGTGAACCGCAAAGTGGCCACCACGAAGCCCGTGGTCAAGACCTGCGTACACGGTAAATTTATCTCGATGCTCATGCAACGGTTTGAGCAGAGTTGTCTCCTCGTAACCGTTGCCCGTTGTTGCCGGGAAAAAATGTTTTTGCTGAAATCCCAGCAGATTGCCAACCGCTACAAACCGCCGTGGTTGGGAAACTGCCCCTCCTTGGGCCGGAAATGCGTCGCTCTCTGCCGAGGCAAGCGAAGCAAGTGATGGTAGTAACAATGAGCCGGTGAACGATTGCAGAACGAACCGACGACGTTTTAGATCTGTTGATTTGCGCATGCCCTATTCTAACCCGTGTTAGGCGGAAATTCCAACGTCAAGAAGTGAACGACTCTGGGCCTGACAACTCCGCCATCACCACCGACCGGTGTGCGTGCTGTCTCGCGATAAAAGCAAGGAATTCCCACCGTCCCATGAAGATTCGCCAAAATGACCCGAACAGCCCACACCGTTGGTAATTCGAGATCTCACGCTCCCGAGCCTGCAAGCAGTACTGTTCACGAAACGACCCGTCCGCCGCTTTGTATCCGTGACAGTGGTAACGTGTCCCGCGAACATCCATCAGCACGATTTATTCTCCATTGTCGATTTGGTTGCTCGCCCTTCACCTCGCAAGACCTGTCATTCCCACAACTTCGCCAGCAGACCTCTGCAATGTCGATTTTTAAAAACTGCGGTTAACTTCGCCACTCCAAGCACAAGCACAAGAACAAGAACAAGAACAAGCGAGGTATTAACTCTCTTTGCCTAATCCAACTGCAATTGGGACGCATCCCATTCACGCTGCGTTGTTTGGACATTTGCGCGGCGTGAATCACACCTGCCAGCAGCTTTCAATGCATGGCCTTAGAAAGGTAGATGTTCATTTCAACTTCTGACAGAAATTCGATTCAGGATGAGGTAATGAGTGAGCGTGGGATCGGTTCCCATTTCTGGTACACTCAGGCAAATCTTGAAACTCAACATGCCGTTGACGAGTAGGATCTGTTGTCAGCGCGGGCATCACTCAACATTCGAGTGGCTCCCATCAACCGGTTGTCTTGTTTCCAGGGGAAAACCTCGATGCATAAGTTATTCAGTACTTCGATACCGTCGGTCTTGGCTGCTTTGGCCTGTTTTGGAATGCTGCTTGGACCAGCGACAGCCGAAGCACAATCATCCGCGAAAAACGAGACACAGGAGAAATCCAATGTCGACAAGTCAGCTGACGCTAATCGGGTCCAAGGTGAAACCGACCCAGTTGCTCCCAAGGCTCAAGCGGGAGAGAGTTCAGCTACCGACCAGATAACGGAGAAAGATCAGAAGCCCGAATTCAAAGTGGGCCGCATAACCTTTCCCACCTACCAATTTGAGCTTGGTGACAAGAAGCTGTTTTACGGTCTGTATCTTCCGAACTCCTTTGATAAAACCAAGACGTATCCACTGATCGTTGTCCTTCACGGCTTGAATGGCAGCCCAGGCCAAATTCTTGCCTACCCTGGCCTCACCAAACACGCTGAAGACGAGGGATATATTATGGTTGCCCCAATGGGCTACAACGCCCGCGGTTGGTACGGCAGCCGTGGAAAAGGTGGCGGCCGTGGATCGGATCCGAAAAACCTGGGTGAACTCAGCGAGCAGGATGTTATGGAAGTGCTCAAGTTGACACGAAACAATTTCAACATTGACCCGCAAAGAATCTACTTATTCGGTCACTCAATGGGCGGCGGTGGTTCGATGCACTTAGCGATGACTTACCCAGATATATGGGCGGCAATGGCTGTCGTGGCTCCAGCCGCGTATGGCAATCGTGATCGACTTGCCACCGCCAAAAACATTCCTGCTTTTATCGTGCAGGGTGATCAAGACCGATTGGTGTCCGTGCAGCAAACTCGCCTCTGGGTTAAAAAGATGAAGGAACTGAAAATGAAACATGAGTATGTGGAAGTTGAGGGCGGAGGCCATGTCTTCCTCGCGTGGCAACACTTTGATGGCATCTTCGCTTTCTTTGCGGAAAACCCCAAGAAAACTCAGCCACAATCGCAGCCCAAGTAGTCACCGGGGGGTCACCAACGGATTGCCCAAATTCAGAGCGAACATGAGCACAGCGCCCGAAATCTTTCGCGCTCTAAGACGCACTGTGAACGGCATCCCCGACAGAAAGCTTGCAACATCAAGTCACTAGCGGCAATCGCACACAACTCGGGACCCACCACCTGGGAGTGAACGACGCGTTTCACGATGGGATGTTTGCCCATGCACCACGCAGCGTCATTCTTTCAGCCTGCGATGCATCAGAAGTATCACCCGACCCCTGCACTCACCTGCCTGCCACGCTGGGGCACGAGTGAACTGGACGAACAACTTTCTCACTCATCACAGCACATTCCGTTCCATCGTCGTGCTGCTGGTGGAACCTACCTGGAGAACGATGTGTGTGGTGAACAGCCTCTCTCGTTCTGCGGACTCGCGATCACAATTAAACACCCGCCGTCCAGTGGAAAAGACCGATCGGCTAAAACATCCGCGTGCTGAAGCCTGACCGCTCCCTCGCTCGCTACAGTCCATTCGCAACAAACGCGTCGGCCTGCCTAACCAACTTGAAGACGACGCCAACCACCCAAAATAGGCCATTTCAGGTTTACGGTTATAGATCCCATCGTGGCCAGCACGAAACTTCTTCACGATGGTGCTGGCGAACTCCTCAAAGTAGGCATAGTCCAAAAGCCCAATTAGTTACAAGACTTTCTCGATGATCCGATTCGAAGACCCGAAAAAGACTCGTGAATTGTTCGGATCTCGAATCTCCCCAGACTGTCGCCCGGATCCCCAACGCACTGTCTTACGTGCTCGCTTTGATCTCTTCCAGTTGCTTTCCCACGGCTTCTGCTTCCGCACGCTTCTGGTCACTCTTTTTTCGGTTCACCGTTGAAAGCTCATAA
>PKCN01000061.1 GCA_002862205.1 Planctomycetaceae bacterium
CTTTTGATCCCCAGCCCACTGCTGAACCGGATTCGCCAACAGCAACCCGAGTCTTTCAATGCGATACTTGACTGGATCGCCACCGGCGGCAGCGTTTGGGTCTACGCTACCAACACTGAAGCCATGACCTGGATCTCCCCTGACAAGATCAAAAAACTACCTTCGGGCCGCTTTGCCGGTCTCGCAGCGACGCAAAAAAAACTTTCCTTGCAGACAGATAATGATGTCTCGCAACTCACGAAAATGTACGGAGCGGAGGTGGGCAAGGAGTCACAATACGGCGGCAACCAGACATTCACGCAACGAAGCGATGTATTCAAGCAGTTGGTCGATGCCAAACACCCGCTAGCAGCCATGGAAAATCCATCCACCGCTGTGAATCGAATCGGTTATACAACGCATGGTTTGGGAATGGTGATCACCATTGGTGATGAAGATCCTTTCCCAGGCTCGTTCCAGTTATGGCACGCGTTGGTTGCGCAGAATTCCTTGGACCAACTGACTTGGAAAAATCGCGTGGGGGTGGATGTCACAGCCGGCAATGTCAGTTACTGGAGTTGGTTGATCCCGACGGTTGGCCAACCACCGGTCAAGTCTTTTGTTTTCTTAAATGCAATCCTTGCCTTGCTGATTGGCCCCGTCAGCTACTTTTACTTCCGGCGACACCAGCGTCTCTACTTACTTTATTTCTTTGCACCTGCCATGGCTTTGTTGGCAACCATAGGGCTGTTTGTGTATGCGTTGATTTCCGATGGCACTGAAACGATGGTCCGTGCTCAGCAGTTGACCTGGCTAGATCTCCAGAACTCCCAAATGGTTCACCATGATCGGCAAACTTACTTTCCAGTGATGGCCAAAGAACCTGGAATAAGCGTTCCATCAGACGTTGCCTTTTTCCCACTGCTTCATTCTCCGACTGGATTTCAATACGGCTACCGCAGACAAGGATCCACGAACTACCGCGGGTCCATCGTAGCGTCCAGCGATGAACAATCGTTTCAAGGCTTGTTCTTTTCGCCTCGGCGTCAACGTCAGTACCTTTCGGTAGGGGTCACGCAAAACGGTCTCACGGGAAAAACAGGAACTTTCAATTTCCGACCTGAGGATGCGGTGGTATCCAGTGCTTTACCGTTCGACTTGGAGCAACTTGTCGTTCGAGACACTCAAGGCCGATACTGGCTTACCCGTAACGTCGCCTCTGGTAGTAGCCAGAAAATGCTGCCCTCAGATTCACGCGTTTTAAGTGATACCTTGAAGCCATTCCGGTCCTTACCGACCGAAGGTCCAAGGTTGCAACAATCCTATTACGCCGGCGTTTATGGCCAGAGCAGTGGAACAGAAGTGAATCTTATGGAGCGACGACTGCGTGCATGGTTGAAACGTATGCCTCGCGGCACTTTTCTGGCAATCACCCAGATCGATCCAGATCGAGTGGGGCTGCAGCAGTACCGTCTGGTGGACAGTGTTCATGTCGTGATGGGATTCTTACCGTGAAGGTTCAGGCGAATCCAACGCCGTGGGTCGGCCCGGTGATCGAACTGCAAGACCTGTGCAGGAATTATGGCAGCACACGTGCGGTCGATCATGTCTCATTTTCCGTCCCACGGGGAAGCGTATTCGGTTACATCGGTCCCAACGGCGCTGGAAAGACCACGAGCATGCGGATTCTGGCAACGCTTGCGTTACCCACATCAGGGGAGGCGATGATCGAAGGCCTTTCTTCGGTCAATGATCCGGATCGAGTCCGAACGAGACTAGGATTCATGCCTGACAGTTTTGGGACCTATCCCGATACGAATTGCGCCGAGTACCTCGATTTCTTTGCCCGCTCACACGGCTTGATTGGACGAGAGAGGACACGACGTTTGCGGTGGGTGATGGACTTCACGGGACTACGTTCCCTCGCCTTTAAACCCATTCGCGGCCTCAGCAAAGGGATGCGACAGAGGCTATGCCTTGGACGGGCGATGATCCATGACCCTGCCGTTCTGATTCTTGATGAACCCGCTGCAGGGCTGGATCCACGCGCAAGAATCGATTTACGAAAGATCATTCGTTCTCTGGCAGCCGACAACAAGACAATCTTAATCAGCAGTCACATTCTGACCGAGTTGGCGGAAATGTGTGATCGAGTGGGTATTCTGGAGCAGGGGAAATTGTTAGCGACAGGAACCGTTGACGAAATTCGAGGTGGGCTCAGGAAATCTCGTGAAATCATGATTCGAGTGGCCGAGAACGCAGAAAAAGCACTCTCGATCCTAAAACCGATGGAAGACGTGACCATTGAATCGGTCGACGGACTCCTCATTCGAATCGAAATCTCCAAGGGCGATGAAGGTCAAATCGCGATCCTACGTCAACTTGTCCACGGCGAGGTCGAATTGCTCGAGTTTTCCGCAAAAGGGGAATCATTGGAAGACGTTTTCTTGCAAGTTACCCAAGGGCATGTGCAATGAGTACAAAGTCGGTGGAATCCAATGAAGCCCAACCTGCCAAAGGGGGCGAGACCAATCTCTCTGACGATGACACATTCCCCTATCATCCACTCGCTTGTGACATCCATCAAACGGGACCCTGGGGATTTGTTGATCGCATCAGTCGGCGCGTCGCAGAATGGCTGAACCCAATCCTGATCAAGGAAGCACGCCAGTCTCTCAAAAGTCGACAATTCATCATCACCTTCTTTCTAATGCTGGTCGCCTCTTGCTGCTGGACGGTTCTGGGTGTCGTGATGAATGCCCCGGACGTTTATTATCTGCCAACAGGCAGCTCCATGATCGTCGGATATTATTTTGTTCTCGCCATTCCAGTCCTGGGAATGGTCCCGTTGGCGGCCCATCGATCTCTAGCCGCTGAAATCGATGATGCGACATTTGAAATGCTCTCCATCACGAACTTGACTTCGTTTCGCATCGTCATGGGAAAACTGAATAGCAGTGTCCTGCAAATGCTGATTTATTTTGCCGCAGTCGTTCCGTGCCTGGCTTTCAGTTTCCTGCTGCGCGGCGTCGATCTTCTGAGCATTTTCTATCTTGTGCTGATCATCGTGACGACGTCCCTGTTGGTCACAACACTTGCTTTGATGTTGGCAACGATTGCTCCCAGTCGTGCCGGACAGACAATGTCGCTGCTCATGACCCTGGCGGTCATTACTTTTGCGGAGTTCCTGTGTGGAGCTGTTTGTCTGGAACTGGCATTGAATGCTGGAAACACGCTTGACTCCGAGACAGTCGCTGGCATGGTAATTTTCATCGTGATTTCGATTTCCTGCATGGCTATTTTCGTCAAAGCCGCTGCAGCTCGGATCGCACCGGTGACAGAAAACCGCTCCACAGGTCTACGTTATTTAATGTTTCTCCAGCAGGTGCTGTGGGTGGGCTGTATCGGACTGCTGGCGTTACTCTATGGCGATTTCGACGTGGTCACTTTCGGTCATGTCGTTCTGGGCGGATACTGGCTGCTAATGGGCACGTTGATGCTGGCCGAATCCCCTGAACTCAGTCCACGCGTTCAACGCGGCTTGCCGAGTACATTCGTTGGACGGGCATTTTTGACTTGGTTCAATCCGGGCCCCGGAACCGGATTTGTTTATGCGTTTGCATCGGGAACCGCAGGTATCTCCACTCTGGGACTTTTCAGCACCTTTTTGAACTTCCCAAACCGCGGGCCGGTTCTGATGTTATTTCCGCTGCTTGTGATTGGCTACCTCGCCGGCTTCCTGGGAATCGTAAGACTGATCGCCATGCCGTTATGCCGCCGATTTGGCAGAATGTTCTCGCTCACCATCGGAATCTTGGTGACCGTCATGACTCTCGCCTTGATGACACCTTCGATCATCACGGTTCTTCTGACTGGTGCTGTCTCGACATCCTATGAACCCATCGATACTTTGAATTGGGCTTGGACACTTGTGGAGGCAATTGACAAACGGACCTACCCGACATTCGCGGCCTTTTTGATTCTATGCACTGGAGTGACCATAGCAATCTTCAATCTGACCCTGCTATTCAGAGAGTTTGATTATCGCAGAATCGCGATTCCTGAACGGGTTCAACAGGATAGCCAAGTCGGATAGGTTCCCAAGCTTTTTAGATCCCAACGCGTTGCAAGCCAAGGCAC
>PKCN01000365.1 GCA_002862205.1 Planctomycetaceae bacterium
GCTGACGCGGAGAAGTTCCGTCGCTGGCTTGTCGGCCGGGGCATGGCAGAGTCAACCGTCGGCAAACACGTCAAAAGGTGTAAGACCATCTTCGGTGAGGCTGTGAAAGACCGGCTACTAGAAGAATCACCATTCCAGCACTTGAAAGGTGCAAGCCTGGCAAAGAAAGATTTCTTCTACGTCACGCCGGAAATCATCAGCGACGTTTTGGATAAGTGCCCCAATGATGACTGGCGGCTGATATTCGGTCTGGCGAGATATTGCGGTATGCGGTGCCCATCGGAAGTTTTGACGCTGCAATGGTCTGACATTCTCTGGGCAGAAAATAAAATCAGGATTGATAGCCCAAAGACCGGCCTGCGATTCTGCGCGTTATTTCCAGAAATCAGACCAATCCTAGAACGTGCATTTGAAGCCGCACCAGCAGGAGAACGCTTTTGTGTGATTCGGTATCGGTACGACCGCGAAACGGGCAAGGGATACAATCCCGGCACCACTGGGAAGAAGATTATCGAAAGCGCTGGTCACATTCCGTGGGAGCAACCTTTTATCGCATTGCGGAAAACACGTCGCAATGAATTGGAACTTGCCGGGTTCCGTTCTACTGCCATCGACGCCTGGCTGGGTCACGACGACGAGACGGCCAAGAAGCATTACAGCCGCGTCACAGATACAGACTTTGAACGTGGGTCCCAGCTACTCACAATTGGGCAAAAAGGTAACGCCGGGGGTAACAGCTACGAGGCCATAAGGGGCCACATAGCCCCAAACGAAAAAAAGGAACAGCTAAAACCCCGTGAAAATGACACAGTGGCTTCTAGTGTTCCTTCTGAGATGACCCCTACGGGACTCGAAGAAGGTTCGCATTCGCAGGCGAAAACGCACTCAACCCTTCAAAGTGACGCCAAAAGCGACGCCATCGATGCCGACCTCATCGAAATCCTGAGTAGATGGCCAACCTTACCTGCCCAAGTGCGTGCAGAGGTGATGGCCATCTGACATAGGAGTCAACCCACCTAAGTTCCGACCAGCACGCATCTATCCCATCATAGTTTTTGTCAGAGAATTCCAACAGCATGAGAGTTTCCGTTCAGCTCCGCGGTTCGTAGAATAGTGCTTTGTTTTTTCACCGAGCTGCAATGCACTCTTGGTGCGTGCACTCACTACGCAAAGATTCTGACATCCAAATCAAGATTGCTCCGTCGCGGCGTATCGGTGTCACCTTCAACATCCAGCTGATCCTACCAAGGAATCGCCGTCGGATCGTCGACGGCCGCAGCGAAACAGATGGCGGCACATCCCAGATTCATCCATCGCTGAGCAATGCGAGGCAGGCTTGGTACGATCATGACTGCTATAAGTCGTCACCCACCAGCGATCCGACTGGTCCAACTGAGGGCTCATACCGCGTGTTTCGTGGCGGAGACTGCGTGTTCCGTGGCTGCGACGGCACGGCTGCCGCTTGCGGGGCGGCGTTGCGTCACAGGTATTCGCCGTCGTGCCGCGGCCCCGTGTTAAACTGATCTCGGGGTCGGCCCCGTCCTGTTATTCTATTGATAGGCTAACCGGATGCGTTCCAAGAATTGCCAGATTCGTCTCAACTGGGAACTGGCGGGCCAGTTCGTTCTGGTCAGGAGCGAGTGATAGGTTTGGAGTTTTTTTGGAAAATTTCCGTCCAGATACTCTACTGGCGGGAGTAAGTGGTCTGTGGACGATCAAGCTGCTGAAAAACGAACCGCTTCAGACGACGAGCGTTATGAAGCTTTTGTGCGACTCTTGGTAGAACATGAGCCTCGCGTTCGTTCGTTTTTGCGCGGATTGTTGCCGACATGGCACGATGTCGAAGAAGTGACGCAGGAAGCAAGCCTGATAGCGTGGCGGAAATTCGATAATTTTGAAGATGGCACGTCGTTCGGGGGGTGGTTGCTCACGATCGCTCGGTACGAGGCATTGAAGCATCGACGTCGAGTGGCTCGAAGTCCGCTGGTCTTTGCCGATGACGTTTGGAATCTGCTGGCGGAAAGGGCCAGTGGAGAGGACGTTCAAGCGATCCGTCGGCGGCATCTGGAGCCCTGCCTTGCGAAACTGAAGCCCGGTCAACGGGATCTTCTGTTGAACGTCCATTCGCCCGGTGTGGTCATGCGAGAAGTGGCGCTGCAATCTGGGAAAAGCGAGCAGGCGTTCTACAAGGTTATTCAACGATTGCGTGCAGTCGTGCTCACTTGCGTCACAAAAGCACTTGCGGCGGAGAACGCATAATGTCCCATTCGAATTTAGAGCAACGGATTAATGCTTGGCTCGATGGTCGCATCAGCGAAGCAGAGTCTGAAACACTCCAGCAAGAATTGCGTGAGTCGGCCGAGGCGCGAGCAACTTTTGAAAGCTACGCACAGCTCGATGCGGTCATTCGTGAAGTGGCCGATACCGAAAGTATCGGGGCGATTTCGCAAGCCAGTGGATCGAGCGTTTCGATCACGAAGCCAGCGCAGACTTACTACGTCCGAGCATCACTGGCGATTGCTGCCGGAATCATCATTGCGTTGACAGCAACCCTGTACTATCAGCGTGTGAACGCAGGCCGCAGCATCGCCCGGATTACTGGGCTCAATGGAAAGCTCACCTGGATCGGCGACGGTGGACAGATTATTCAAGGTGTGGGCTCACCGCAAGCGTCAACGCGGTGGTCGAACGTACTGAGCGAGGGCACCGAACTGCCCGGCGGAACGATTGAAGGAATGGCGCCGGACTCGTGGTTTGAGTTGGAGTTCCACGACGGTTCGACAAGCATGATCTCCGGTGATTCGATACTCACCTTTTCCGATCGAGGGCAGAAGGATTTGCGTCTAAAACAGGGTCGGTTTTCAGCCAGTGTGATTCCTCAACCGGATGGCAAACCGATGCTGATCCATACGCCGTCGGCCGTTCTCAAGGTGATCGGAACGCAGTTTGATGTTGAGGCAGGACCCGAATCTACAATGCTCTATGTCAGAGAGGGGAAAGTCCAAGCCCGTCGCGTTCATGACGACAGGAAGGTTGACGTATCTGCAAACCATCGCATTGTTGTATCCGCGGACAGCAACATGGTGCCGCGGTTCGTCGCGTCTGAGCGGACGTGGTCCCAAACACCGGTTTGGGAGAACATCGCAACCACTGGTGGTCAGAACTCGATTGCTACGCAAGAAGCCCGCGATTACGACGGAACTCGCAATCTTTTGTTGTCGGAAGCCCCTGCGAGTTTGCCGGCGCAGGATACCGGGCACACCATCCGCAGAGGCGACGTATACGAGATCCGCTACGATTGGCTTGACGACACTTGGTGGACGGCCCATGACCAGGTCGCTATCAGGTTATTTACGACCAACAACGATTTGATCAGCGGCACACCAACCACTTTCGCGACGGTGCTTTCCGGAACGTTGACCACCGCCGGGAACTACGAAGCCGCGTCGGGCAGTGCGACTGCCACAGCAACGGAAGCCAGGAAGCGACTCTTCGTCGCAATCGACACACAAGATGGCGGAGGAGAACTCGACGGTGTCGCTCGATTAGACAACTTCCAACTGCAGGTGACGCACTTTCCCGAGCCCGGGCAGCCTCGCCTGGACGACTTTCAATTGCAGGGGACACCCTTTCCCGACCCTCCGCCCCCACCTACCGCCGAGATCATCATCGGGGGAAATGTCCGTAACGGTGATTTCAATGGTAACTTATAGTGGCCTTTCGTTCCGCAAAACTAGCGTTACTTTCGCGGAGCTAAACGCAACTATGTTTGAAAGTAATCTGTCCAAATTCTCCGCCGACGGGAGTAACGCTACAGATGAATAATCGTTCAACGTTAAGGAGTCAGGCATGATTCGATCCTATCCAAAATCGCGCTCGAATTTCCTGCTGACCGCCGCCATCCTGACAATTGTGCTGCTGGCCTTTGAACCGGTAGCACTGGGCCAAGCGGGAAAAGGCGTGTCTTCTGATGATTGGTTTATCAAGTCGGCTAAGGACAGGAACGAAAAGCTTCAGACGGGAATCAAGGGTGGTGAGAAACGCGACATCATTCCCTCGCTGCCTGGTATGCCGATTCCACAGTCCGAGCGGATCAAGCCGCCTTC
>PKCN01000153.1 GCA_002862205.1 Planctomycetaceae bacterium
ATTCCAGCAAAACCCGCGGCGGTTGGGATTACGGACTGACGGTATGTAGCATCCATACCCCGCGAGATTCGGTAGAGGCTCGATCCGAGCCTCTGCCCTGACTTGCACTGAGCTGACTGCACTGAGCTGACTGCACTGAGCTGACTGCACTGAGCTGACTTGCACTGAGCTGATTTGCACTGAACTGACCTGCACTGAACAGAGCACCTGCCCTGAATCGGCGTTATCCGCCTCCTGACGCGAGCCTGTTGCAATCAGCTAACCGTTGCGACGACACACCGAACCGGCATCGTCCAAATTGTCATCTCAACTTTCTGTTGAACATTCAAGCCTGCCTGCTCGACCAGGCCAACCACATCGATCGGCTGACAGTCGACGATGTGTGGAAAGTGCTGATGCATCCAGACATAAGTTTTTTCCAAGCCACTTGGCGTGTCTCCCGGTTGCACGGTTGCCATGGCCACCAGCCCCACCCTTCCGTCTGACTTCAGAACACGGCTGGCCTCGGCCAAAACTGCGGGAATGTCATCCAGTGGAAAGAGTTCCAGCGTAAAACTGGCAAACACAGCATCAAATTGGTTGTCTTCATAGGGCAGTTGGCGAGCGTCCCCCACGCACAGATCGACACGGTCGGCCAATCCTTTGGAAGCCAATTTCCTGGTTGCAACATCCAGCATTCCCGTGGAAACGTCGATCCCCGAAACCCTTCCTGAGGGTCCTACCGCCGTCGCCAGATGGATCATGCTGTTTCCTGTTCCATACCCGATCTCCAAAACATGCTCGCCCGGTTGCACGTCCAATGCCTGCTCGCCTTGCTCCCGAGCCTTATGCTCACCAGCATCGGAGATCAGGTCGTAAGCATGGCTGATGCGATCATAGAAAGATTGATTAGTAGCCGGGGCATGGTCGGACATGGTTGCATCCTATGGTGCGAGAAAACCTGCTTGTCAGGTCAAGCAGGCAAGGGAATCCGAGACGATGGGCGAGGCGATATTGTTCGTGATTCTACTTGCGATCTGACAGTTTTTAATCGACCGGCAAGAGTTTCACCAGTCAACCTCTGCCTTGAAGCCCAAACCTGTTCACCCCCGAAGCCATCCACCCCCGAACCCGTCCAACTTGACTCACTCCTGCAAACGGCAGGCGAATCGAGCACGCGCTGATGCAAGCCGACAAACACGTGCTAACCAGTTTCTTGGGGACCCGACAGCGTTTGCACCGTTTCTGACTCAGCTTTCGAATCTCGCGACAGGGCCTCAGCATCTCGTTTGATCCCTTTCAGCATGGTCGGGAAAACGAAGCAATGAAGTGGCAAGACCGCATACCAGTAGGCAAGTCCCAGCAGACCGCGTGGCCTGAATCTGGCGACCTGCCTGACTCGACATCGATCTGGCGAGATTTTATCGACATGAAATTCCAACTCAGCCACACCGGGCAGTTTCATCTCTGCTCTCAGACGCAAAAGTTCGCTGGGTTGATAACCGTTGACTCGCCAAAAGTCGACGGCTTCGCCGTAGTGGATCTGCGTAGGGTGCCTTCGTCCTCGTCGCAGCCCCGGTCCGCCCACAAACTTGTCCATCCAGCCACGAAGAGCCCACAACCAAACGGCCCCCCAATAGCCATATTTTCCACCGATTCTACAAATGGCCTGAAAGGTATCCACGCTGGAGGCGGCCACTTCGGCAGATCGCTCATCCCGAAACGTGGTTCCCCCCGACCAAGAGGGATCCCCCGGCATTTCACCGGCAGTCGACCAACGCGTTTCAATCTCCCCAGCGGCCAATTTCCCTAACGCTGCATGAATTGCCTCTTCAACACCCCTCAAGGGGCCTGGCATCAATTGGGTTGCGACATCGTTACGGCAAACCGTGCGATTCCTCAAGCCCTCTGCCAATGGCCTGGCGATACTAGCGTTGACCGGAGTTACCCACGAGATCCAGCCCGAACTTAACCGTGGCGTCAAAACTGGCACCGGCAATATCAACCGCCTCGACAATCCGTTGGCAGCAGCCATGACCTGCATCATTTCCCGGTAGGTCAAGATGTTGGCTCCCCCAATATCGATCACCCGGCCGACGGTCGCGGGCACCTCCAAGCATTGCACCAGATACCGCAACACATCTCGGATGGCAATTGGCTGCGTTTCGACCTTGACCCATTTGGGGGTGATCATGACGGGTAAGCGATCGACAAGGTACCGCAAGATTTCAAATGATGCCGACCCTGATCCAATGATCATGGCGGCACGAAACACAGTGGCGGGAATCTCACTCGACTGAAGAATCTCGGCCACGGCGCGGCGACTGCGGAGATGCTTGCTGAGGTCTGGCCCCATCTCTCCCAATCCGCCCAGATAGAGAATGCGCTGGCAACCTGATCCACTCAAACCCTTGATGAAGTTCCGTGCCATTTCACGATCTCGCGAATCGTAATCGTCACCGGCGCTGATCATCGCATGCACCAAATAGTAGGCAGCATCCACATCCTTCGCAGCTTCTCTGATCTTTGCCTCATCATCCAGGGAACCTTCGATGATGGTCAGATTGGGATGACCGTGGTAGCCGAGATCGGCCATCTTTTCGGGACTGCGAACCAGACAACGAACCTCAATTCCTTCTTCGAGCAGTCTTGGCACCAGGCGTCCGCCCACATAGCCGGTTGCACCACACACGAGAACTTTCGAGACATTCACTTTTCAACCTCTCCCGTCCTCAGACTGGGCTCGACCTGCAATTTCGACACCTCGCATTGTCCCCACCTGTCCACATTCCCGGACAAATCGCGTAAGACAACGCGTCCACAATCGCCGGGGCAGACCGCAAACCGTTTACTGCAATGCACTTACATCGCAACGCTGCTACGCAAACATTGACACGCGTGTGCCGAATGTGCCGCGGTCACACTTCAAATTCCTGCAACTTCGCCTGACAGGTATTCGCAAATGCCACTCTTAGTCTCTGCTGTCGCGGCAACAACTGAGTACAAGCCACGGTCGACCAATAGCCACCATGCATACACACGCTGTTGCACGAATGTCCTTGACCATGGTCTGACAGGATATCGCGCATGTCATCCAGCGACATGGGGCCCCTGCCCTTCACTGCACGCCCAATGGCGTCCGCTCGCATATTTGCCGAATCATGCACCGGTTTGCCCCGCAACAAGCTCGGAGCCCGCTTGTCGTAGCAAGCGTCTGCTGCGATTTCCAACGGTACCATCGAACCACATTGCAATCGATTGGTATGAAACACCACACCATCACTTGGCATCCTGACCTCGACACGAGTATTTGAAACTTCGATCGAAGCGATCTCACCACTGGCGTCAGCCAACATCAACAAACCGCCGCCGACACGCGCCTGATCCTTGATGATCTGGATGGCCTCAGTAACACTCTTCGCCTCACCAAGCACACGGGAAATCAGCATCGTGATTGTGGGACCAGCTGTCATGGCATCAGTGACGTAAGCATAATTACATGTGACTCCCAAACCCGCTTCATTCACACCGTCCACGGCGCCCAGCAATGGCGAAAGGGTAAATTCCACTGATCGCAATTTCCCTGTCGGCTTGGAGCGTCGGACCACAAAAAACTGCTGTACCGAAGGAACATGATCGAAGTTATGCATCACACGAGCTTCGCCATCCAGGGAAGCCATTCCCGTGACTGCAATGGCCGAGCATCCTGCCTGTAAACCGTTGGGCCTCTGTTGGCTGCTGCGTGTCAAGTCACTCATGACCGCTTCCAACAAACAGCACAACGCGACTTTGGGTTGCGGCAAATTCGCACCTTCGCAGATGCCGATAAATCTTTGCCCAAAATCCTGTGGACCAGCCTGAAACGCTGCTTGCATGAATTGCTGTGCCTTCCGTTCTGCCATTCGTCGGAACCATGACATGGGCAGCCACCCCGGCTTCATCATCCGAAACGCTTCCAACTCACCCACAGCATCCATCGCCGCACCGATATTTTCGCGTAGAGCCTCACCCTGCTGTCGCCCCATCTCTCGGGCATCCCCGCAGCATTCCACCTGTGGCAAAGTGTCAATCATCATT
>PKCN01000066.1 GCA_002862205.1 Planctomycetaceae bacterium
GTCGTTTGGTATCTTTACAGAATCATTCGCGAGTTGCTTGGCCATCTCTGGTTTCATGCCACCGTACTTCTGGCGCCAGCGGTAATAATGCTGTTCGGTTACTTCTAGCAACTTGCAAATCTCAGACACCTTCTTGCCCTTACCGAGTTCCACGTCGGCTTTACGCAGATTGGCAACGATCTGATCCACTGAGTGACGTTTCTGAGGCATTCTGAAAGTCCTTTACGGGCCGTTCGCCCGATCAAGATTCTCTCACTCAACCTGGTGCAAAGAATGGGTGCTAGTCATTGTTACCTGATCTTTTCACCGACAATTATCCGCGTTTGGATCAACCGACAGCGGCTGATACCATTGACAAGACAAAACTTCCCAAACCCCAAGTCACTATTCCACCAACCAACGAGATTAACAGAGCGCCGAAGAATGACTTATCAAATAGCACCATCACTGCTCCGAGCCATACGATCAATCCAATTAATCCCCCGTATGGCAAGAACATCGACAATCCAGTTTGTACAGCACTAATACAGCAACACTTAGTTAGCGTTGGGCCAACGCCATTGTTCTTAAATGGGTCAGTGTCATCTTCGCCAATAATCCAAAGTGCCGCTGCCAAGGAAATTGTGGAAATGACAAAACTGACAGTACCAAAAATCAGATAAATCATGAACATTATGCATCAAATCCTTACGAGTGACAGTTACAACCAAAACGCCAAGAAGGAAGCTGTATGGCAAGTAGACCAACCAGCAACACAGTGAGCTTCTCAAATTGCTTAGCGTTGAAGATTTTCAGCTTCCAAACACAGCGATGACGTCCGCTCATAGGTCAGTGCGTTAAATCAAGCCTTTGTCCATGATTTAAAAATACATTTGCCTCAACGTTTCGCAGTCTTGCTTTGGCTGAACCTGGTCTGTTCACCGACAATTATCTGCGTTTGGCAGTCATTTGCCGCGCAAAAACTAGCAACTACTTGTAACACCTTTACTTACAACAATTCATAGAACATCGTCCTGTAAAAACCTACCGGCGTAAGAGTGACCTCCTCCCATAAAATTGCACCATCTTTCCCTTACCTAGCTCCACATCGGCTTTCCGAAGTTTGGCAACGATCTGATCCACCGTGTGACGTTTTTGAGGCTTTTTTGAAGTCCTTTCCGGGCAGTACGCCCGAGCAAGATTCTCTCACTCACAATGGAGCAATCTTATGGGGGGAGGTCATTTGAGTGGTGCCAGAACTGGCATGGAGATTACCCGAGTGGTAGCGTGACGGACCCGAGTGGTGCTACATCTAGCTTGAGCCGCGTGAACCGTGGCGGCGGGTGGGGCAGCGACGTCGCCGGGAATTGTCGGTCGGCTTCGCGCTACGGGTTTTACCCGTCGGACCGCGAACTCAGCCTCGGCTTTCGTGTTTTCCTGAGTACGTCTGGCAAGTAGGCGGAGTTTCAAGCAAGAAGCGTTGCCTCGATCGAGCAACGCGGGAGCCGCGACTGAGTTGCCGTAGCGTAGGACGTAGCGTAGGACGTAGCGTAGGACGTAGCGTAGGACGTAGCGGGTCGGTCTAACTCGACTGATTCCAGCCCCGGCCTGTCGCTCTGGCCACCAGCCGCGGGCTTTCGTCGCGGATTGATTACAGACAAATCGCTTGTGCAGCAAAATGTCGTTCACAAAATCGAACTCGGGTAATTTTTCGGAATAGTGCCCCAAGAAATGAAACCAGAAACTCCGTTGGATAAAACGTCTTTAGAAGA
Source organism: Planctomycetaceae bacterium (assembly GCA_002862205.1). Classification (GTDB taxonomy): domain Bacteria; phylum Planctomycetota; class Planctomycetia; order Pirellulales; family Pirellulaceae; genus Rubripirellula. Next base: position 1,752 of record PKCN01000066.1, read on the forward strand.
GAAACTGGCACCCGAACCAAAACGCCGTTGGTTTCAATTCCGTCTGCGTACCTTGCTTGTTTTGGTCTTGCTCGCCTCCGGAGTGTTCCGCTGGGCCGGCTGGGAATTGGATCAGCGACGAAAGGAGAAGAAGACGATTGCGTGGGTGGAAGGAATGTCGGGTGATGTATATTTTTCTGGAGATAAATACAATGGTTGTAAAACAGGCTGGTGGATAACAACAAAAAATTCTTTGTTCGGGCCCAGAGCAACCTCGATTGTTCTTAGAAATGATTTAGATGATCTCTCGCCACTGACAGAGCTGACGAGCCTCGAATCACTTGCTTGCCGTGGTACAAACGTGAGCGACCTCTCGCCACTGGTAGAACTGAAGAGCCTCGAATCATTTACCTGCCGTAGTAGAAACGTGAGTGACCCAACTCCTCTGGCAGAACTAAAGAACCTAAAGCTACTTTCTCTCAGCAATGCGCAGGTGAGTGACCTGTCTCCTCTGGCAGGCCTGAAGAATCTTGAGTCACTTAGCCTAAGCTATATGCAGGTGAGTGACCTGTCTCCTCTAACAGAAATGAAGAACCTTGAAACACTTGATTTCCGTCGTACGGTCGTGAGTGACCTAACTCCGTTGGCAGGGCTGAAGAAGATGAGAACTCTTAATCTCAGCAGCACCGAGGTGAGTGACCTAACTCCTCTGGTAGAGCTAGAGGACCTATGGATACTTTCTTTCAACGATACGCAGGTGAGTGACCTGACTCCTCTGGCACGACTGAAGAACCTCGAAAGACTTTTTCTCACGGACACTGAGGTTAGTGACCTATCTCCTCTGGCAACGCTGAAAAAAGTCACCATGCTCTGGCTGGATCATACGCAGGTGAGTGACCTATCTCCTTTGGCAGGTATGGAGAGTCTATCGCAGCTTCGGCTCTCCAAAACCAAGGTGCGTGACCTATCTCCTCTGGCAAAGCTGAGTAGCCTCATGCTGCTTCATCTGGATGATACACAGGTAAATGACCTAACTCCTCTTGCACAGCATAAGTACCTCTCAGAACTTCGTCTCGCCAGAACCGAAGTGAGCGATCTATCTCCTCTGGCAGGTCTGACGAGGCTCCGGAGCCTTGACCTAAACGGAACAAAAGTGACTAAAGAACAGATTGACCAACTTCAGCTTGCACTTCCGAATTGCGTCATTACTCGCTAGGCATCAAGTGATGCCCGTGGACTTTGCTCGTGCATGGGAGGAAGCCCCATTCAAGCACGCTGAAAAAGCGATGCCAGCACTCCCGAGAATGGAAGCGAATGGGGAAGCACCCATAAAAAAAGGCATTGAAAACACAGTAGAACACGGAACTTATCAATGCCTTATGCCCCCTACGGGACTCGAAGAAACCCCTGAGACATTGGGAAACAGGGTCACCACTGACGCTGGTGGCGTCACATCCTCAGACACCTCAGCATCGGCCAGCCTGTCAGAAATTACATCATCTTGGCAACGGCTAACATCTCAGCAACGCGACTGAGCGTGCGAACGGTCCAGCGTTGCTTGAATGTAATGGAATCGGCGGGAGTCATTGAAACGGTGAAGGTGGGTACAGACAGAACTGGCAGCACACGACGGATCACCGGCCATCCGTGCAAAGGGGAGTCAGGTGGACTCCCCACAGCCCAGCCACGGAGAACCGCATGATCTCAAACGGGCGACAGAGACGACCGGAAGGGGAGACAGAGACGACTCCCTCTCAGAACAGAAGCATTACGCGGGCGTCGTTTACGGCTTGCGCCGACGACACCAACGCAATCAAACGGATGGTATCAACCTTGAATGTTCCAACTGCAACATGCCTGTCATGAACGCATGACACCGACGCTCCTGGGCGATACATTGATTTACGACAGATCCTCACATTGGAAAACCGATGGCTTCACTCAATTACGAGAACGGTGATCGACAGGGTTACAAACTGCGTTGACGGGACCCCCGCAAACGTCAACGTGTGATTTGGCTAGGCGACGTGTCGAAGAAATCGTCGCGTATCTACTGGCGACACATCAGCGAACTGATCGACGCATAGGCAGCAGGACGGCAACCGCAGCCCGAAACCGAAAAATGGCTTCGGTCAAAACAGATCAACAGTCGGGTGCGCAGTAAGCTAACCGAATACGCTCTGGCAGAACCCGAAAATCAGAAACTGGGCACGGATGCTGGCACCTACCTGGGGCCGTACTGCGAGTCCTACATCGCGGGACGAACCGATTGCAAACCCGGCACGCTGGAGAACTTCGGACACGCCCGCAGGTTGCTTATTGA
>PKCN01000218.1 GCA_002862205.1 Planctomycetaceae bacterium
GCAGATGCCAGAATGTTGGTGATTGGATCATCGGGAGCAAGTACCGAACTGATCAACAAAGGTGGCAAAGTCAGCATCTTTGAATTCGAAGATCAAACATCAGATTGGCAATTGGTTCAGGAACACGATGGACCCGATGCGAATGCATCATTCGGGTGGCGCACTGCTGTCAGTGCAACCGGCAGTTCGGTGATCACGGGCGCGAGAGGTAGCAGTTCAAGCCCCAACAAAAATGGCACACTCTTTTCACTCTCGCAGGGGCATGTGATTCCACTCAGTGGAATCACTGCCGGTGGCAGTGAATCCCAATCAATTCGAATCACTGCCGTGACCGACCAGCCAGAAGTCACAGGACAGCCAATCATCAACTACACAAGCGCGCAATCAAAAGCTGAATTGCTGTTTCGCCCCGAGCTTGCTCAAGCTGGAATTGCAGAAATTCAGGTGATCATCGAAGACGCTGGTTTGGATGGAGACATTGAGCTCACAGATGACAATGGCATCATGCAGCGTACATTTTCATTCGGGGTTGGACTATCAAACTTCGAAGAAGATGCGGGAATGCTGAGTCTGGAACTGGGAAAAGCAGGCTCCGATGTTCGGATTAGCACGAGCAACGAAGGAACGATGCTTGAGCTCGAAGGCGATCGCTGGGTTGGCATTGCAACCGATGACATTTTACTCCCTGCAGAAAACCGCATGCTACTACCAGACATGCAGGATTTTGGACGAGTTGAACTGGTGATCGATGGCGAACGCAACGTTGTTTTCGATGATGCCGCAGCTTGGCGAATGAGTGCCCCACTCATTGACGGGCAACGATTTCTGCGAGGACTAAGGAGCCTGAACGATGAATCCGAAGTCATTTACATTGATGGTGGTGCGGCTTGGCAAAACCCGATTGACCCCAATGACATCAACGCCAGCGGCCACGTGTCACCCGTGGATGCTTTGCAAATCATCAATGAACTTGCTTCCCACGTTTTCAGCGATCCATTGACAGGAATGTTGATGGATCCACTATCGGTTGAAACTTGGCCCAATCGCAACTTTGATCAGGATGCCAATGGAAGAATCTCCGCCTTGGACGCACTACGCGTGATCAACGATCTTGCCGTCCAACAAAATGATACCGGTGGTGAAGGAGAATCCAACGTTGGATTGCTCCCCCAATCACCGCAACCGTTGTCACGTCCCGGGTTCGATTCGGCTTCTTTGGAGTCGCGTTTTTTCGCGTCGGAGCCACTGGCTGCAAATCCCACCATTCCATCGTTGGCAGAATTTCCAGCGACCCTGACCATACCTGAAAATCCCAATGGAACTGGTGAGTCTTTGCGAACAAGCACGTTTGCTACGGAGCGGGTGGAATCAGACAAGACCCAAAAAGACGTTTGGCTGATCACCACCAACAGCAGCATGGCCAAGGCAGTCGACGAAGTGCTTGGGAATTGGCAATGAACGTTGTATCCAACACTGACAGCAACCGGATAGCCACAGCGAAAATTCGATTCACCCAACGACAGCCGAAAAACCAAAGACACGGACAGCCGCAAGCAGAAGTACAAGAACTGGGCTAAAGTCAAAAAGTTGTGCGTGGCTGGGTGTCATCTCAGGGGTGTTCTATCTCAATGTCTTTAGATGTAATGAACCCGTCAGACATATCAGAATCTGGCGATATTGACAGTGAACCTCTTGATTTTTTCCTGCAGTCTGTCGGCCACAATGTTAATGATGGGCGTTGCCCAACCCCATGGTGACATGGACTTCGCAAATGCCCTCGGACAAGCCTTTCCGCATTCACAAAGGTGAGTGGATTGAGCATTCGCAAAGGATTAGACTGCGGATATTCCACCGCACGATCAGTTGGTCGGTTCGTGCTTTCCCACACACTTCTTGAGAAACAGACAATGAAAAGTGTACGCCTTCTGTGCGTTGGCTTTTGCGCTGCGTTAATTTCCTGCACCGCAGCCAATAGCCGTGGCGACGTCAAATTGCCAACCGTTCTGGACAGTCACATGGTCCTGCAGAGGAATGCCCCGCTTCACTTTTGGGGTTGGGCTGACGCGGGTGAAAAAGTCACGGTGACGATGGGTGATGCGGTAGCGAAAACGGAAACCGGCTCCGACGGTACCTGGAAAGTGACCCTGCCTGCACAGAAAGCAGACGGCAAGGCCCGCACCATAACGATTGCAGGTAAAAACACACTTGAACTGACGGACGTGCTCGTTGGTGAGGTGTGGATAGGTTCCGGTCAATCCAACATGGAGTGGGCATTATCAAGCACTCAGGATTCAGCAAAAGCGATTGCGGCAGCAGACCATCCCACAATCCGTCTGTTTCATGTGCCAAAAGTACAAAGCAAGGAACCAGCCACCGATATCAAAGCGGATTGGAAATTGTGCACTCCACAAAACATTCCACGCTTCTCTGCAGTTCTTTATTACTTTGGATTGCAGTTACAAAAAGAGCTGAACGTGCCCGTGGGGCTAATCAACAGTTCATGGGGTGGTTCCCCGATTGAGCCATGGACAATCGCGAACGGCACTTCTGGTGGTATGTATAACGGCATGATCGCTCCGATCATTCAATACCCTGCGCAAGGTGTCATCTGGTATCAGGGTGAAACAAATGTTCTCCAGAAAAACGGTTTGGCATACGAAGGCAAAATGAAGGACCTGATTGAAGGCTGGAGACGTGCTTTTGGAAATCCAGACCTTGCATTCTACTTTGTGCAAATCGCACCATGGTCAGGACACTACGAAGAGGGTGAACTTCCGAAGCTTTGGGAAGCACAGGTTGCAACCTTGAAACTGCCAGGCACTGGCATGGCAGTCACCACTGATCTGGTTGACAACATCGCGGATATTCATCCTCGCAACAAACTGGATGTGGGCAATCGACTGGCATTGTGGGCGTTGGTCAAAACATACGCCAAAGAGGAGATGACCTATTCTGGACCTCTCTATAAATCGATGGCAGTAGAAGGCAACAAGGCTCGCCTCTCATTCGCACATGTCGCGGAAGGATTACGATCCCGTGATGGAAAATCGCTGAATGAGTTTCAGATTGCCGGAGCTGATGGCAAATTTGTCGACGCGAAGGCTGTGGTCGATGAGAAAACGGTCGTCGTTTCGGCTGAAGCAGTCAAGCGTCCTCAAACGGTGCGTTTCGGCTGGCGCAAGATCACCAATCCAAATCTCATCAACTCCGCTGGGCTGCCCGCGTCGCCATTCCAAACCGACAACTGGCAGGGCGGAACGGGCGAATAGTTTCGCGAAAACCGTACCTTGAATCTCCGCGAGGCCCGTGAGCCTCGCGGGCACGCAGTAAAAAACAGCGTTTAGGTCGCGTTCCGCGTTGCTTTACGGTGCCTACCTCGGTTTCCAAAGCAATGCGATTGGCGAAAACCACAGGATTTCGTCTATGCTGAAGACGGGACGACTGGGTTCCTGCTTGAAACATCCCCAATCAAACGAAAAGTGACTCCACGCAGGCAAAGGCATTGCACGAATCCGGCGATGTCGTGTTTGGGTCAAATCAGGGCTGCGGCCACAGGATAAACATGCTTGAACCAGGTCGAATCTCGTGCCGTTGGTGTACGGAGTGGAATACCGGGATAACAGTGAAAGGCTGTTATGATAATTGAGTTGATGATCTTTTTCATTTTTTGGGTAGCTGCCTTCGCGGTAGCTGCAGCGGTATACCGCAAAAACCCTCGCATTGGAAAACTCTGCTTCCTTGTCTTGATGCCAAGTCTCTGCGTCACAGCTTTAGCAGCATGGCAATTGCGATTCGCCATGCCTCCACAGCCAGTTGACCCTGACGAGGTCGGTCGTCCGGCAGAGGCGATGAAAATCACGGCGGCCATGTACGAACCGCTCCGCCCCATCGAGGTTGCCGCAGACGGCTACACCAAAGCATCTGCCTGCATGGAATGTCACGATGAGCAGTATGCGTCTTGGCATGATTCCTATCACCGCACC
>PKCN01000366.1 GCA_002862205.1 Planctomycetaceae bacterium
GCTGCCACCACACTGCCGGGGGCTGCATCAGCGTTTGCCTGCGGCTGTCTTGGCGCGGGTTTTCGTGCCATTTTTATGCGTAAGGCGAGGCGTTCCTCTGCTCTCGCCAAAGCTTCGGCATGCTTCGGGTCGGCAATGATGTTGGTGACTTCACCAGGATCAGTTTTTAAATGCGTCAACACTCTCGCTTTGACTTCCTCATCATCATCACGCCATTCGGTATAGCGATAGTTTCCAAACCGCAAACTGTGCCCCAGCATTTTGTGAGCGGGGTACGAACTGTAAGCATCGTAACGATGGCCCGATTCTGGTTCAGTCAGCAGGGTTCGAAAACTGCGGCCCTGACAATGAACTGGAACGGGAAGCCCGGTCAAATCGCACAGTGTCGGGTACAGATCAATCAACTCAACCAGCCGGGAAGTGGGCTCAGTCGTGGGAGTACGTGGGTCACGAATGATCAAGGGCGTTCGGGCATCACACTCAAAATTGGTGTGTTTGGTCCAACTGCCATGATCTCCCAGCTTCCAACCGTGATCTCCCCACAGAACGACGATCGTATTTTCGGACAATCCGGTCTGCTCCAGGGTTTCCAAAACACGTCCTACACAGGCATCGGCATAGCTGGTCGTTGCTGCGTAACCATGAAGCAATCGACGATTCAGATCATCAGAAAAGTCAGCCGGTGACTCACCCTCAAAATCACTGTACTTGTGCATCTCATGTGCCATCAAATTAGCTGCGTGTAGCGGATAGCCTTTGGGAATGGATTGATTTGGTGGCATGGAAAATTTCTCACGCTCATACAAATCCCAATATTTCCTCGGCGCCACGAACGGCAAATGTGGTTTCGCAAAACCAACAGCCAAAAAGAATGGCTGCCCTTGTGCCGCAGCCAAGTCCTCAAGAATCCGTGTTGCTTCTGCGGCACGCTTTCCGTCCATGTAAGTGTCATCATGTACGTCCGCGGATTCAGTCAGAGGCCCCTTGGCCGGATCCCTTGCATCACCAACCTTCCCCTCTGCACGCACGCGAGCCAGTGTCTCCACGTTCTCAGGCCTCACATAATCCGGTGCGGAAATGTCCACCCATCGGCCCCAATTGTCCGGATCAACTCCGCCACCACTGTGCCCATGGTAGATTTTTCCCAGACCAATTGTTTGGTAACCCTGCTGACCAAAGTGCTGATTCATTGTCACCACATTCGGGTGGCGATCTCGCCAACCTGAAACATGAAACGTCTGCTCGCCCGTTCTGACTGGGTAAAGCCCACTCATCAACGACAAACGTGACGCACCACAAACCGCCTGCTGACAATAAGCCTGATCAAATCGCACACCCGAAGATGCGAGCCTGTCGATATTCGGCGTGATCACGTCCGTGCCATAGGTACCCAACTCTGGCCTCAAGTCGTCAATCGCAATGAAAAGGACATTGGGTCGACCCTTCACAGAAACGCTCGATCCTGAAGGTTTCACACTTGGAACTGGAACCCCGGAATGAGGAACACCCGAATGAGGAACACCCGAATGAGGAACACCGGAATGAGGAACACCCGAATGAGGAACACCCGAATGAGGAACACCCGAATGGGGAACACCGGAATGGGGAACGCCGGACTGAGGAACGCCGGAATGGGGTTTGGCAGTACCTACCGACGCAATCAACGGAGCCGACCTCGGCTCGGCTCGCGTCACCAAAGTCTTCGGCTCTCCCAGATCAGCCGAGGATCTTCCCACCCGCAGCCGATATTTTCCTGCTGGAAATACTCGTTGGAGTGACGCATCATGAAAAAACAGATCGTCTGCATTGATCTGAAAAACAACGTCCTGGCTCTGCCCTGCCTCGAGAGAGACGCGTCGGAAGCCTTTCAATTCCAACCCCGGCCTTGCAATGGCGAACGACTCCCCTGTGACGTAAAGTTGCGCAATTTCGGTTCCCGCTCGCTGTCCGGTATTGGTAACCGTGACCGTCGCCTCGATGATATCTCCGGGGTGAATTTCGGCAGCCGACATCCGCAAGCTGCCGTACTTGAACGTGGTGTAGCTGAGACCATGCCCAAAGGGATAGACGGGCTGCCGCGGCGAATCGATGTAGTCAAAGATCAGTGCGCTACCCTGCTGGCTGTAGTGAACCGGTAGATGCCCCACACTGCGCGGCCAACTGAGCGTCAACTTGCCTGATGGATTGGTGTCACCGAAGATTATTTCCGCAGCAGCTGTCCCTGTTTCCTGACCCGCGTAATGCGCCGTCAAGATTGCGGGAATTCTGTCCCCCAACTCATGCAGCGTCACAGGCTTGCTGTTGTTCAAAAACAGAACAACAGGCTTGCCAGTGTCCAGCACGGCTTCAGCGAGCACACGCTGTGATTCAGTCAAATCCATTGTCGTACGGTCACCGACATGGTTTCCCCCCCAAGCCTCACGCCCGAGCAGGACGTTCTCACCAAGTGCAAGAACCACAAGATCGGATTGCTTGGCAACTTCCACCGCTTCGGCAATCAGGCCTTCATTATCTTTCAGCGTAGCGAACTCAATTTCGTTGACGTATCGCCAATTTGCATAGGAGTCCCCCGCATCATTGAGTGCGATCTTGCATCCCTCGGCATGCACCACTGTGGCAGCATCCCCCAGTCGCTTGCGGAGTCCTTCCAGCAGAGAAACCGTTTTCAAAGGACGTCCCGAGTAGTTCCCGAGTCGACAGACGTCTGCATTGGGACCAATGACAGCGATCGTGTCATGCTTCCCGGGTGTTAACGGCAGCACCCGTCCCTGATTCTTCAGCAGGACGATTGACTGTCTGGCTGCTTCGCGACTCAACTCACGTGCAGTTTCCGAATTCGACAATGACTTTGCCAACGGAACGTCAAGCTGCATCGGCGCTTCGAACAGCCCCAGACGAAACTTCAGTTCGAGTACTTTGGCAACCGCCTGATCAATCAGCAGCTCTTCAATCTGTCCGGATTTCACAAGGTCGGGAAGATGCTTGAATCCGAAATCATTGGGTAGTTCCAACTGTAAACCGGCCTGGAGTGCCATACGCGCCGCATCGGCATCAGACTCACCGATTTTCTGGTAGCCGCGTACAAGATCAATGCCCTGATAATCACCGATGGTCAAGCCTTGAAAACCAAGTTGGCCACGCAGCACATTTCTGAGAACCCACTCATTGATGTGACAGGGCACTCCCTCGATTTCATTAAAAGCTGCCATCACTGCGGCCGGTTTTGCATGGCGAATCACATGACGAAACGGGACCACTTCCGTGTCAAGTAATTCCCTGGGGCCGCGTACATAAGGCGAGCGATTCCTCCCCCCCTCGGTCCCGGCATACCCTGCAAAGTGCTTGAGGGTTGCCGCCACATGATTCGGAGCAATGGTGCCATCCGCCGATCCTTGCAAACCACGGACCATTGCGGCGCCAAGGCGTGCCACCAGATAAGGGTCTTCCCCCAGCGTTTCATCGACGCGTCCCCACCTTAAATCACGGGCAACATCAAGAATTGGCGAAAGGATGTGCGACACACCACGCGATCGTGCTTCACGGCCAGCCTGCGAATAAAGCTCCCGCATCAGATCCACATTCCAACTGCAGGAAAGGCCGATGGGTGTTGGAAAAGAGTTAGCCTCGAAACGCATGAATCCGTGGGCTGCCTCATCATGCAGAATGGCAGGTATCCCCAAACGCGTATCATTTCTGAAGTGCTGCTGTACAGCAGCATAAAGCCGTGCATCCTCATCGATCGTGAGGTTATGCAACGGTCCCAACTCACCAATTCCATCAGGACATTTACTGGAAAAGAAATCACTTTTGAAGATTTCGCCCTGTTCCCGCAACTCTTCTTCACTGGGATCCCACCAACCGGTGATCTGCGCCACTTTCTCATCAAGCGTCATCCGCCCGATCAGGTCAGACACCCGCTCCTCAACCGCCAGTTCAGCATTCTGATAAGGCCATTTCGGACTGG
>PKCN01000177.1 GCA_002862205.1 Planctomycetaceae bacterium
CCTCGTACAAGCGGATTTGCTGCGAATCATTTTCTGCGTGGGTGCAATGGAGGGGGCGTCGTGACTGCATGCGAACAGAACTTTTCGGGCAGCGTTAATTGACGTGGCATGTGACGAATGTGACCGTGAAATACCTGAAATGTTCAAGGAAGATCTGCCGCATTTGAATCCCCATAGGGAGCATCGCTCTGTGATGGGATCTGTGTTCTACGGTGTTCTCAATGTTTTGGGTGCGTGCCTATTCGTGCCCCGTCTCGAGAGCACTGGACTCAAATTTCTTATTCGGTTGAATAGAGTTTGGGTATGACTGCCCGATCTCTAACGCAACCTTATTCATTAGAAAATTGGTCGCTGGAAGCATTTTGATCTGACACTTGCTCGCTCATGTCAGCTGTTCACTCCCATTCCATTTTGTTTTCTGAGAAGCGTTCCTGCCGAAGGCCGGGCATCGCTCATCGGCGTCTCGACCCAGCGTCAACTGGTGCTCCAATGGCTTGAGGCGATATTCAATTCCAGATCAAACAACAGTAGAACCGAAGCTGAGATCACCGAGCAGCATGCAACAATGTTCAGGTCGTTGCCGCGTTTTTTTATGGATCCGCTGGCCAACGTGATCAGGGCTGCAGGATGGCCAAGTCAATCTTTGTGTGGTTGTCTCGTTCGAACAGGATACCGATTCGACCGTCGGGTAGGACCATGATGTCGCTGTAAGCGGTGGTGTAGGGGTAGATGATCCTTGCATCAGGCCATGTTTTTCCGTCGTCGTAGCTCATGCGAAGCATCATGAAATCACGCCATTTGCGAGCTGGGTTGGAGAAAAGAATCATTCCGGGCTTGTCATTGGTTGCCCAGCGGTAACGTCGAATGGAGGCTTGGCACCGGGGTTCAAGCAAGACCGGGTCTCGATGGAACGAGCTGAATGTCTGGCCACCATCTTTGGAGATTGAGATCCCACGATAGAACTCGTCGACGCCATGGTTTCGGCTGTTGAGCATGACGTCTCCGTTCTCAAGTTCAACGGCTTCGCATTCGTTCAGCCCGTGCCCCGTTTGGGCACCGATCTGCCAAGTCTCACCATGATCGTCGCTATACAAAATATGACTGTGATAGGTTTGCGGTCCCCCCTCAGGCAACGACTTGTGATCGCAGGGGATGATCAGCCGTCCTTGGTGCTTGCCGCGTTGCAATTGGATTCCGGAGCCGGGTCCGGTTGCGTACCAACTCCAGTGCTTCTGTTTAGCGGACGCGGTGATGTCTTTCGCCTTGGCCCAGGTTTTTCCATCGTCATCGGAGTAGGTGATGAAGACTCGTCTTGAGTCCACACCGAAGCCGCTGTTGGTCAGGTTTTCGTGAACCTTGTGGCTGTTCCACGTTTGCAAGCTCCAGATTCTGCCGGTGGACTGGTCGACGACCGGGCAGGGGTTGCCCGCGACATTGTCCTGTTCATCGAAGACGATGATCTCATCTCCCCAAGTCTTGCCGCCATCTTCGCTGCGCCGAACGACGGTATCGATATCGGCAGTGTCTCCGCCACCATTGCGGCGTGCCTCGGCAAAGGCCAACACGGTGCCTTTCTTCGATAAAAGCAGCGCTGGAATGCGGTAGGTGTTTGTTTTCGCCGAACCACTCTGATAGATCGTCTGCGTCTCCGGAAGAGGGACGATCTGTCCGTCGGTCTCTACACGGAAGTCATAGATCTTCAGATCTGCACGCCAGGACCGCAATGCAGTGATCACCCCCAATTTGTGAACGCTGCCCACGTCCGGTGAGGGAACCGTTTCCATCGCAGTGGGAAAGTTGTCAGCTTCACCCACTTGCTCGCCGTTGATCGAGTAGGTTAAGAATCCGTCTTTGATCACGATGTCGATATCGAATGGCACCCCCGGTCTGATCCGCCCTTCCGCCTCCGCAAAGATCTTCGATGTTGCGCCAAACGCTGGGCCCGCTGCACCAATCTGATTGCCCGGGCTGATGTCAAAGGTAAACCAGTGGCCGTTGACAAGTACGCCAGCGCCGGTATTGCCGAGCTTGTTCATCGAGAGTCTGGCATGGATTCGCGCATCGTTACTACGCAGCCCGGCACCTGCATAGACAAACTTATACAAGCCATTGAGGATAAAGGCTGTGTCGTCTTCTCCGTCGCCGACTCTGGTGGACCTGCCAACAATCGCTCCGTGCTTTGTCAGCTTTCCGTCAACAATGATGCCGTATTCGGCCCCAGGCACTGGCTTGTGAACTGCAGAAAATAACAGGCTCAGCAACAACATCGCCCATGTCGGATACCTACTCATTCAATACTCCTTCGACTTGTTGAACCATTTCGTTTGTCATTGGACGGATTCACTAACGAACCATTCATTCAGTGCACGATCGGTTGCCTCGTCGCTGAAGTTGCCTGATCGGCTTGCCATTGGGTACCGTTTTCCGTCTCACTCGACAGGATGACTGTGGCGAACCACAGCGTCAGGTGAGAATCAGGATTGGCAAGGTGATGTGGCATGAATATCGTTGGTTTGCGTTTCTATTTTTGTCGGTAAAGCATGGATGGTGGAATCCGGTTCCACTGGCCATCAGCAGGGGAATAAGTGCTGATCTCAAGTCCCTCTCCGCCGCTGCCCTCGAAGAACTCGACCTCAAGAGAGTAGTAGCCGGGAGCGAGTAGAACGGGCTGCGAGGGAACGGAAATGAAATCGTGAATGCCGTCATTGAGGACGAGTTGCTTTCCTGCGACGGTCAAGCGTGTACCGTCGTCGCTGCGTGTGGAGAACAGATATTGCCCCTTCTGTGTGATTTTCAGGTAACCGGAGAAGACGACAGCAAAGTTGTCGTTTTGATCCTTCATCGAGAGATCGAAATTATCGACGGTTCCTGTCTTTTCGACTTTGAGTTTGCTGAACTCGGGAAGCTTGACCCACGATCCCTTGTAGTACCTGTAATCGAGACCAGGGGTCAGGTCGTTTTCTGCGATCTTCTCTGGGGCAAGGCTGGGAGCAGGTTTCCAATCCTCCGGAGCCATGGTCTCCCAGTAAACCGTGTAGCGTTGGTGGTGCAAATCGGCCAGCGGGATCAAGGTTACATCGTTCGGCTTGCCAACGCCGATTGTCTTGAATCGCAGGGGTTCACCCGGGACGCGCTGCAGCCATGACGACAGGTCTTTGTCTGCGTCGATGAGTAGCACGGGAACCGGAGGGTCCGAGGCGCCACTGTGCGCCGACTGACTTGAAGAGACATCGTTGGGCATTCCCTTTGTACCCAGTTCGCCCGCCAGTACGATCGGACCATACATGATGGTCTTCAAATTCTGTTTGTCGCGAGTTGAGCGGAGATAAAGGCTCATAGGTAAGCGGACCGAGATTTTGTCGCCATCTTTCCACTCACGCGACAAGTTCACATAACTCTCGGGAGTTGATTTTACATTTTGTTTCTCGCCGTTGATGGTGATCTCAGCACCTTGGGTCGCCCAGGAAGGGACGCGGATCTTCAGGTCGAGTTTCTGGGACTTCCTGGTGTTGATCGTCAGATTGATCGTGTCATCCGAGGGAAACTTTGTCTCCATGCGAACGCGCAGGTTCTTCTCCTGCCAGTCGAGCAACGAGGGAATGAACAGGTTGACCCAGAGAGTGTCATCGTTGTGGGAGTAGATGGTGTCGGCATACTTCGAATGGTTTTCGATTCCCGAGCCTACACAGCACCACATCGCATCAAAGGGGGTACTGTAAATCTTGAAATGCCCCGGCTTGAGGCTGTAGAAATAGGTCATGCCCCCACTGTCGGGGTCTTGCGAGCCGAGGATCTGGTTGTAAAGCGCCCGCTCGTAGTAATCCATCGTGGCGGCTGACGGGTTCCAACTGAACGCCGAGCGGGTCAGTTTCAACATGTTGTAGACCGAGCAGGTTTCGCTACTGTTCCAGGCGAGGTGGGCCGACTCGGTGCCCGCCTCGTAGAAGTGTTCACGCAGATCGAC
>PKCN01000159.1 GCA_002862205.1 Planctomycetaceae bacterium
CATGCCCTCATAAGCGTGTATCTGAAAATGAGGTAACTTCACCAGGCTCAAGCACCAATCAAGTCTGACTTTGATAGTCAGTTCTTAAACTGAAGACTATGCGCGCCCTGTGCTCCTTATGGATGTACCTATGACTCTTAGAGATTTGTGTCAAACGATTGGAAACCAATATGAAACGAGTGCTAATACTGCTTGTCCTGGGCCTTGCTGGTTGTGCGAATGAAGATTCCGTAACTAGCACCAAGGAAATTGTTAAAAGTACTAAACTGACTGACGAGCAAGCCACAAACCTATTGGCGGATGAGGTCGGGCGTTGGAAAGTTACAGGGAAGAGCATGCCAAGGGGCGGCAAGGTGGAACCGTTTGATTTTATCATTGATTCTGGTTGGAGGGAGAAAGGGAAATCCATCAACTTCACTTTCAGTCCACTGGTCAATGGGACCAGAGTCCCCGTTATCGGCCGCAGGGAATACGATCCTGTGGAGGGCGTTTTTATTTGGCGCAGCAAGCAAGAAGGATCTCCTGAAATGTCGGGCCGAGACCAGTACGATCCGGCAACCAAGACCTATCGGGGGAATTATCTCCACCCCGACGGCGTCAAGGAAACGAAGAAGTGCGTGCTGGTCAGCAAGGACGAAATGCTGATCACAAGTCAGTTTGAGTTGGATGGTGAGGTTGTTTTTTCCAGCGAGGCGATTGTTACACGTTTGGTTGACACTGAAGACCCAAAAAAAGACAAATCCGGAGTCTCATCGGTCGGTCATGACCAGAATTAAATGCACACCCTCAAGGGACATTCAAGTACGGTTCTGAGCGTGACATTTAGCCCGGATGGTAAGCGGATCGCAAGTACCGGTTATGACCGGACGGTGTGAAGTGACCCCAATCGTTCTCAACCCATGAAAGCTCCTTCGCTCTGTACAGAGTCGCGAGTTTTTGCTCTCTGCCGTTGGCTTTGGAAGGTAGCCATGACAACGAATCTGGTCGTAAAGTTGTTTTGAAAACACTTCCGTCCACGGCCGAGAGTTGATGTCCGATCTGGTGGAAGCGTGACGCATCACCATTGGGAATCTGCGTTGCCAAAGTGGCGTCGTTTTGCTCGAGTGGTTCGGGGCGAAGATTGTTACCGACCCTGAAAGAGATCCTGGCGAAGACTTTGTGACTCCAAACATCTTTTGGAGATTTTTGAGCCTGCTGGGTTGTTGCAATCCACGAAGGGAAGCGACGGCCGTGTTAAAGACCACGTCACAACACCATCTTGACCATTGTGAAGCTTCCGGTTTTCCGCCGTATTGCGAGTGGCGTTAATGTGATGAAGCGCGTCCACGAGAGGGCGGACATGCTTGCAGAGCTTGATTCCTGCGATGTCGGATTCCACGATTTTGGTGGCATCAGCGAACAAAGGTTCGGCGGCAAACTGTTTCGATGGCATCCCGCAAGTATGACCCTACCCCAGTGGGAACGCAGCTCAACTCAGCTATTTCAAACTGCGGATGTGGTCAGCGCAAATACGGACCCGAGCATGACTGCGATTGAGCCCCTTTGTATGCTTCAAAACAAAAGGTTTTCAGAAGGATTTTTCTGTAAGAAAACTTCTCTTGCGCTGTATCTATGATGTCGAGGCGGACGTTTCGCCACGTCGAAGGTCTTGAAATTCGGAGAAAGATATGGCATTTCGAAGTGAAAACCTGTCCATCATGATGGTATTTGTTTCATTCAGCGTTCAACTTATTTCTGTGGTTGATGGCGAAACAACACGCAATAGAAACAAGGAAACTCAATCATCCAGCGTAACGAACCCGCGTTCACTACCTGATCAACCTGAACCGATGTGGATCGGTGCGAGCTTAGATTATGAGTATGACCTGGATCAATTGCTTTTGTCCGATGGGGATGTGTACTTGGCTAATAGGGCGCGTTTTGATTGTTCATCGATAATTACGCCGGAGCATGAGGAACTGCTCGCGCTTGAATTGCAAATCTACTACTTTATGGAAATGTTGATCGAAGATGGTGGGGTGACATTCTGTGAACAGGATGGGGGGGAGTGGATTCGGTTTGAGCCATTATCTGACCATTATTATCAAGGCGGCAATTCTGCAGTCCCCAACATTCAGAAAATTGCCAATGAAGAACTGCTGGTCAAGCCTAGCTACTGCGGGGCTCCAAAGTGCGCTCCTTCCCGTAAGTCTATGCTGGCGATGTACCGGGCGTTATACCAGGCTGATTGAGAGAGTATCGTTTCGTAATGCGGCTGTGTTCTGGAGCCTGATGGGTAGCCGAAAGAACGCAGCACCATTACTAACCCCGATGCTCTCCCTGAACCTGCTGCAAAGGCTGGCCGTTGGTCAACCCGCATTTGTCATGCTGATTCATCTGATAAGCTTTGGCTTTCTCGGGAAGCCACTTACAAATAAATCTCCATCCATGATTTGCGCCATGACTTCGTATTTTTTGCCCTTTTCAAATTGATCGTAAAGTTGTTTGCTGGTCAACGTGCACCCCAGATCGGTGCTAAGCCAGTAATCGAACACAATTGTTTCACTTGTGTAGCCCTCATCATCGGCACGTGTTATGGTTTTCGCATGCTTTTGCTTACTGATTACATGCAACACCATCAGGCTGTAGCGTGAGCGATCCCAGATTATGGCCACTATGATAAAAACGAGGCCAGGCGGAAACGCGTACTTAAAAATGTCGCCTCGGCCTAGGAACATACCCATGCCTCCTGCGATGCATCCAGTGCCTGCGAGAATTCCAAGCGTCAACGGAGCGTAGCCCCAATACTTTCCCTCGATTTTAGCCATGTGTTCTATGATGTCGGTGGATTTGTTGGGGATGTCGGTGGATTTGTTGGGGATATTCAGTGTGGGTAAATACTGCATTGCAAGAGTTATAACATACTCAAAGCTGGCACACTCTCTGCCCTTGCATCACTCATTCATAGGACAGCCAGCAACGGCTCTCGCGGTACTGTTGGAATGACTCTTTGCCATACAAGACCACGTAGGTTGTTGGCAGAGTAAACAGACATCATTTCCGGCGTCAGAAGCGGGCCACTCAGAAGCAAACTGAGAGCCTGCAGGTTGCCGAGGTAAAATGCGTGGGCAGAAGGCTAGTAGTGTGGTGCTGAACGAGTCTGGGTTGTTCAAAATCGAACTTGGAGGGTAATCCAGACTGTTGCTAATCGTCCCAGGTGAAGAAGGTGTTTACCGCCCATTTCAGGAGCAGGTAGCCCAGATAGGACAGGATCGGGAAGATGATCCAAAGCCATAGATCGGATCTGATGTCGTTAATGGCAAAGTTCATTGTCTCGGCTTCCTTATCGCCCATCAACACATGTTACAGATTCCAGTGGTTCTCACCCTGGCTGCTGTTGTTGCGGCGTCTCGGTTTTCCTGTCTGCTCACCGTGAGCCTTAGTCATCGCATTGAGATCGCTACGCTTGATTGTGTACGTCTTACGCTGCCTCGCCACTCCTCCTTGTATCGTTTCTTAACTTTTGGCCCTTAATCATGTCAAGGATTGTCGTCTGGTGGCGTTGCAAGTTTTTTGCCGCGTCAGGTATTGCGATTCAAACACCTGGAGACTCTTTGTTCACGCCCACAAGAATCAAAGAGGCCAGACTGTTTGATGTTAGCCGATGACATGTTAACGTGATTCGGGTCATTGACTTTACTTACAGAGTTCTCGTTTGCCGGGTCGCGTTCAGGTTTTGCTGAGTTGAATGAATGAGTCGCCATGCGAATTGTTTGCGGGCCTCCATCAACGGCGAGCGACGAAATGCTCAAACTAATAACCTTGTTCTGTTGTGGTAGATACCACGATCTGTCGTCTGCTAGAATTGACTTTGGACAGTTCTTGTAAGTGAAAGACTCGGAGGTACTCCATGAGGTTCTACCTATTCAGCCTATTGGCATTACTTGGGTTCAGCGG
>PKCN01000390.1 GCA_002862205.1 Planctomycetaceae bacterium
CTCGTGTTGAGCCCCGTCGCATCCTTGTCCTCGATCACAATCAGATCGGCGAGGTACGGCGGAAACGCGACTTCTTCGAGCCTGCCCGCCACGATCGACACCCGGCCTGCCGGCAGGGAAGGTGTAAGGATTCGTCGTCGTATCGTCTCGGCATCGGATTCAGCGGGGGCTAATGCGATGACATTCAGATTTGTGTCAGCAGCCAATTGTTCCGCCAACCGGCCATCACGCGTGCCGAGCACGAGCGCGTAGCCGTCACGAACGCCGGTTAGCGTGCGTAAGTGGGCAATGGTTGACGCCAGTGTCTTATCGAGATTCGGCTTGCGGACAGCTTGGGCCGTGTGAATGATCGGTGAAACTTCGGTATCGCCAAAACAATAAATCGCACCGTCGCGAGTGGTGACGAACAGTCGGCCGTTGGCAGCAACGACGCTGTGAATGTCACCATCAACCCCCTGCACTCCGTCAGCATATTTCAGCAGTGTTCCGCCCAGCTTAACCTGAGTCCTCGATCCGGCGACTCCTTCGCCCGTGCGCGAGCCACCTTCATGCAAATCGCGATTGACAACACTGTCAAACTCAATTTTGCCACGTCGAATATCGCGGGCAACTTCCGGGGCGAGTTGCATAAACCAGCCGCCGGGAAAGCTTCCTTCGGACGGCAGAGTGAAATCGATTAATTCACCACTGCGGCGATCGAAAGTGGCCGGTCGCGCCGCACCACAGGGGACGAGCAGTTGATCTCCGTGAACCAACAGGTATCCTTGCGGTGAGAGCCCTCCTAAAGCTTCGGCCCCCGCATGCGGTTGCTTACCATACAACGCTCCACAACGATCGTTGACCCATTTGACCGCGCCAGACTGGGCGTCGAGCGCGTAGACAAAGACGCCTTCCAATGGCCAGACTCCAGCTGCGAAATAGACGGTGTCGTCGGCCAGCACCGGCCCCCCGCGGACCGGCCAAACCGAAATCAATCGACCATTGCCCAGGATTTTCCGGTTGGAAGGAACGACTCGAAACTTCCACTGCAAGTCGCCATCGGACGCACCCAAACAGTACAGATGCCCGTCATCCGACCCGAAGTAGAGCTTGTCGCGATACGCAACCGGTGCCAAACGCACGGGACCGGCAGTGTAAAATCGCCACTTCTCCTTCCCCGTCTCGACTTCATAGGCCACAACGGCATCAATATGCGGCAGCGCCACGTACATGGTTTCGCCCAGAACAATCGGCTCATAACCCTGATCAAACTGAAGCCGTGACTTGCGGAACGTCGGTATTACCGGAGGAAGTTGCCGCTTCCATTGCAGGCACAAAGGCTCAGGAATCTGCTCGACTGAGATGTTGGTACGGCCGACGTCATGTCGCCAAGTGGGCCAATCCTCACCGGCAGCCGTGCAGGCCAACGACAATAGTCCCGATAGCGTGACAGCGTAATAAAGCGTGACTCTGTGCATAAAAATGCCGTGGGGTCGAAAAAATGAAACGGATACTCTGACTGATGACTCTAGAATTTGCATCCTCAAATGAAGACGCTTTTGGGTATCGCATGTGAGATTAGAACTATCTCATCCACAAAACGAATGGGCACATTGTTCGAAACCATAACTTTAGTGACTAATCTGCTACTTTACAAAATGGTGCGTCTGCGAAAGGATCGAAGTGACATGTGCTCCTAGTCGCACTGCGTTCGGATGATGCACCTGCCGTCACGCAATTTGAAATCCACCGTAGTGACAAATGGAAAGCCTTCTACCCCTGATTCCGTCTTCGAATTGTGTGAAAGTCGGATTGTGTGAACAAGGAACATCGTCGGTAACACGGCAACAATACACCTCACTACGAGCCGACCGTAACGTTTGTCTTGAACCGCTCAATCGCCTGCTTCATGGCCTGGGTGACCTCAGGATGCTGGTCGGCCACATCGGTGAGTTCTCGAGGATCGCGTTCAAGATTGAAAAGCTGAACATTTTCTTCTTTGACAATCATTTTCCAATCGCCGCGCCGCATGGCTGTCCCTAACTTGGGTTCGTATCCGAAGAAGATATCTCTGTCTGGGAAATCTTTTTGCTCAAGCAGATGCGTCTTGAAACTGGTCCCGTCCAAGTTTTCTGGATTGCTTTTCGAGATGCCGGCGATCTCAGTGAGCGTTGGGAACAGATCGAAGCCAATGATTAACTTATCTGATTGGACCCCCGCCTTGATCTTGCCAGGCCACCACGCAACCGCTGGCACGCGGTGCCCACCCTCATAGTGGCTGAACTTGCCACCTCGGAACTTCCGGAACTCTTTTGGGCTCATTCCCACCGCTCCATTGTCCGACAAGAACACAACAAGAGTTTTCTCTGCCAAGTCGAGATCATGAAGTGTGTCAAGGATCTGCCCAACACCTTCATCGAGGTCCTGCAACATCCACCTGTACTTGTCGCGATTCTTGTCGTTAATCTGATTGGGATTCTCGCCCTTGATTCGATTGTCCGGCGTGTCCTCCACGGTCTGGTAGGGGTTGTGCACCGCAGCGTGCGAGACGTACAGAAAAAAAGGATTGTCTTTGTTGCGTTTGATGAACTCAACACTGCGGTCAGTGATGATGTGCGTCGAGTAGCCTGGCGCGTCCTTCTTTTCAAGGCCGACTCGCCACGCCCCATGCTTGTGATAATCCGTCGCGCCGTTGAGGAAGCCGACGAATTCGTCGAACCCATGGTGGACTGGGTTGTACTGGTCCTGATATCCACAGTGCCACTTGCCGAAAAGAGCAGTCGCGTAACCATGGTCCTTGAAGACCCGCGGTAGAGTAGGGATCGAGGGAGATATGCCGCTCTGAGGTTCCCGACTACCAACGATCACATCAACGATACCGACACGCTGCTGATACCGGCCGGTAAGGAACGCCGCACGAGTCGGACTGCAGACCGAGGAATTCGTGTGAAAATCAGTGAATCGCATTCCCTGTTCAGCCATCTGTTCAATGCGAGGTGTCTTCACCCAACCGTTGTACAGGGTCATATCGCAGCAGCCCAAGTCATCAGCCAAAATGACCACGATGTTGGGCGGGCTTTCAGCGTGCGTCAAACCTGACACAACGACACAACAAAAAGAAATCAACAAACAGGCAAGCATACGCAACATAAGAAGTTATCGTTGATGAGACAGTGAAAAGGGTGGTTTTTACCAAACCAGTTCCGCTCTGATTGAACGAAGCAAGGTGCGGTTGGCTGAAACGAACGGCGTGGGTACTAGTCTATCTCATTGAACCGTTGGGATGGATTCTCAAATCCATTGGTCAGACTCGTTACTTTGCCGAGAGACTGATCCAAGTTCGTTGTTTCCATACACAATCCCCGCGAAAACGATCAGCGGATCAGGTGAAACAGTCGGGTGAACTCCCACACTGAGATGAAATCGAAGCGAGTCGCGTGACTGAACAACTGTGTTAATCAAGGTCATATTTGCACCCTCGATCGATAAAAAAACACGTATACACGTTGTTGGATTCTCCATCACCTGCCACTGTCAGACCCCCACCCCTTGCAGCCCCAGATTCGTTCGACCATGTGGAGAGCAGGGTGCTCATCAGCAACATTAAAAAGTCAGACGTGATGACGAATCTCACACACCCCATATGGAGGAAGAAAGCCTCGACGGTCCTGTGTCATCGTCAGTTGGACGAAGGACAAACAGGACGCTTCCTGAATGGATTTGAGTTGCAAGGAACTCCAGTGACTCACCGTATGATCCACCTATTCATGCTGATCACTGCTGATCACTTGCCCTGCTTTGGCAGAAGCCAAAATAGTCAAGGTGTTCATCCTTTCCGGTCAATCGAACATGGAAGGAAAGGGCAACCCCGTGTAGCTGGACACCTGTAAGAGCGATCCGCTGATTACACCGGCTTACAGCTCGCTCAA
>PKCN01000260.1 GCA_002862205.1 Planctomycetaceae bacterium
CCGACCCACTGAAGGTGTCGGGGTGGGGCGACCTGATCATCATGAGCGACCGAATTGCCTGTTGCGTCATGAAGATAGTGTGACCATTCATCAATATCTTCCGGACGTGGTTTGACCGTTTTCTCCCACTTGTTGCCAGACTTGATCATGGCAACTCCTTTTGGGACAAGGACTCGCAAGACTTCGTGGAGTGGAACATCCCCCAGATCTTCGGTGACCAACAGATTGACCAGATTGTCAGTGTAGGGAAGAACATCACCTGAGAAGTTCTCAAATGCAATATCGCCATACTGGCTCGATTGACGGACACTTTCACGAATCGTTGCAAGACGCTCAGGCTCACGCACAAGACCATGAATTTGTGTCGCATCAGACTGCCGAAGAGCTTTTGCGAGATCGCCCGAGGTGCTGCCGAGTTCAACAATGAAACCACCGGTGAAGCCCGATTCCTGCAGCAGCATGTCAGCCGTTTCAGGCGGAGCCGCATGCACGGAGGTGGTATGTCGCAGCGTGCACAGAATGATCAACAGCAAGGTTGATCGCCAAAATGTTGTGATCTTCATCGGGGTAGCTCGTGATCTGATTGCGACTGGATTTGGGCAGGACTGGAAGCGAAGGTAGCGGAGGCGAGATGTTCGAGGCCCGCTAGACCCTCCATTGTAACACGCTTGCAGTATCCTGCAGTCGCAGCAAGGCAATGATTCTGCACTGAAAGTCCCTCAGTTTCGTATCAAAAAAATGATTCACCAGCCCGGATTTTTGCCACTTGCCGGTCTTCGGGGCACTTCTGTGAGGTTCGTGACAAAGTCAGCCCAAGGCCAGCAGACAACTCATGTTGGGAGTGGCAGGTCGGGGTGTATCGTTGTTGATTTCTGGTAAGCTTGGCAGTCCTCTCCCTTGGGGATAAACGTCATTCAATAAAACCATTCACGCTCTGTTCTGGTTGATTATGGAAACCCGACCTCTGGCCAATACCGGTATTGATCTTTCCTCGCTTTCTTTTGGTGCTTCTTCGATTGGTGCCGAGTTCCGCCGCATCGATGTTCCCGAGGCGTTGCGCAGCGTAAAAGTCGCACTTGACCGGGGAATGAATTACATCGACACGGCTGCTTATTACGGCAGGGGTATGAGTGAGGTCATGCTGGGGCAGGTGTTGCCGGAAATTCCGCGAGACTCGTACACGCTCAGCACCAAGTTGGGGCGGTACGCGCCGCAGCATTTTGATTTCAGTGCACGGCGTGTTGCAGAAAGTATTGATATTTCATTGGAACGGATGCGCGTTGACCATTTGGACATTGTCTTCTGCCACGACATTGAATTTGTTGAGCTCGATCAAATTGTGAACGAGACAATACCTGCATTGCGAAAAGAGGTTGAGAAGGGAAAGGTGCGTTTCATCGGGGTCAGTGGATATCCCATGAAAATCTTCACCGAAATGATGGAACGTGCAGAGCTGGATGTTGTCCTGACTTACAACCATTACACCCTTCAAAACGACATGGCACTGTCGTTGATTGAGCCATGCAAAGAAAAAAATGTTGGCCTCATCAACGCTGCACCCTTTTCGGCCCGCCTGTTGACCAATGCAGCGCTGCCTGAATGGCACAAAGCGACTCCCGAAGTTCGTGAAGTGGCTGCAAAAGCGGCAAAGTTTTGCGCCGATCAGGGAAGTGATATTGCCAAGTTGGCGTTGCAGTATTCTGTGGCCAATCAGTCGTTTGCAAGTTGTGTGACAGGATCTGCTAATCCTGACCGGGTTTCGCAGTGGTGTGATTGGCTGGAAGAGGCCATGGATGAGCAACTTGTGGCCGATGTAAAAGAAATTCTCAAGCCGATTCATAATTGGGTTTACGTCGAAGGGCGACCCGAGAATAACGATGATTGAGCGTGCAACGGCCTGTTGCTGAGCATCGCAGGGCGAAGTTCATGTGATGCTGTTGACGTCAATGCCAGCGTGTCTGGTAAGACAGTTTCTGGGGTCGGTAACGTGACACGAACGTTTCGCCAGAAGTTGTCGCTTGTTGATTCGATTTCCAGTCACCAGCTGTTTCTGGTCCGATTGAAATCGAAATAACGTTGCTCTGCCATCATTCCCATCCAATTCGATTCACTCATTACCTACCGGAAAGCTTCATGAAATCATGCATCACGATCAGCCTTGTTGAGGAAGCACGCGGTGGTCCATTCGTACTGTGGGATGGCCTTGAAAAGTCAATTGCTTTTGCCGCGGAACTGGGGTACGACGCCGTTGAAATCTTCGCTCCGGGGCCCGAAGCAATTGATGTTGAATCGCTGCGTTCGATGCTGGATTCAGCCAACCTCAAGTTGGCGGCACTGGGTACGGGTGCGGGATGGGTGAAACACCGTCTGCAACTGGCTGATCCTGACGCGGGCAAGCGGGAACAGGCTCGAGCCTTTGTTCGCAGTATTATCGATTGTGCAGGGCAATTTGGTGCTGCTGCGATTATCGGATCGATGCAAGGGCCAAGCGGACACACAGGCGATGCAGAAGCTGCCAGAGGCTATCTTTGCGAAGCGTTGGAAGACGGTGGTTCCCATGCCGCCCAGTATGATGTTCCACTCATTTATGAGCCGTTGAATCGCTATGAAACACGCCAGTGCTGCACCGTCCAAGACGGAGTCGGCATGCTCGAGTCGCTAGCCACCGACAATGTCCGTCTGCTCTGCGATCTGTTCCATATGAATATCGAGGAAGCAGATATCGCCCAAGCCCTGCTGCAAGGCGGGAAATGGGTCGGCCACATTCACTTTGTAGACAGCAATCGTCGGCCAGTAGGGCTCGGGCACATGCAGTATGGACCCATCATCGATGCGTTAAGGCAAATCAATTACCAGGGCTATCTTTGTGCCGAGGCATTCCCCTATCCCGATCCGTACGAAGCGGCTCGGCAAACCATGCGAGCTTATCGCTATTGGACCGGCAACTGATGCGGTTTGAGACGGTTTGAAGCTTGTGCCGGTTGGTAGAGCAGGTTCCGGTGAGACGCTAAGCCTGTGGGCCACTGGCATCCGTGTTGGCATCCGTGCTGGCTTCCGTAGGATCCTCGCGGACTGCTTCAGTTGTGATGTCTTCGCTTGCGATGGCATCCTCAGGCAGTTCCCTGATTTCCGCGATCACCTGACGTGCTCGCTCGGCATCTGCTTCAAATGTTTGCACTTTTACCATGCCGGGTGCTTCCGCTCTGAAGCCGGCGGTAAAGCCGCCCGTTGCAATCGCGCGAATCCCGGCGTCCTTGAGAACAGAGACAAGGATCAGGGCGGCGCTTTCCATGGAGCGTTCGGCAACCGTCTCCAGTTTGGCATCGTCCATGTCGTGCGGTTCATGGGTCATGTGGGGTACTCGTTTTCGGTGTTAGGCATGCGTGTGGAGGGCGTCAAACCATCTGATGATTTGCCCCACCGCGATTGTGGCTATTGTGCAAGCAGCCCATTCTGAACGGCCACGTCGATCATTGCGATTTCGACGATGGCGATTTCGATCATGGGCCACTCGTTGCGGCAGGCATGGCCACTCCGAGTGTGGGTCAAATGTTGCTCAGTAACAGGTACTGCTCTGGACTGTCCGGGCAGGGAGACAGGCCGCACATCAGGAAAGTCGAAATGATATTCGCGGCGGTAAGAAAAATGACCAATGCACATACAGCCATGACCGGTTTGCTCATGGGTCGAGGCGATGCAGGTGCTGGGCTGCCGCCAGCCAGGCGACGCACGAGGATGAGCGTCGCGAGAGCCCCGATGCCGAGCTCGACGAGCATGGCGCCGAGGGGCAGGACGCGGCCCCCGTACTGCAGGGTGAGTGACCGCCGGGGCCGTGGTTGTTGTGGGCCTGCTGCCGCGGGCCG
>PKCN01000385.1 GCA_002862205.1 Planctomycetaceae bacterium
CTTTCCTGCATGGCACAGGCGAACCGGCAAATGCATTGCAGCCAGCAGCTTAATTCTCGCTTTCAAGCGTCACTGTTGTGTTTTTGAATCGATTTTCGCCACATAAGAGCACCTCGAACACTTTCATTAACAAGAACAGCTATCGTTCCAATAGCAGTCTGAATCACTACTGTTTCATTTTCCGGTACGTTGGTTGTTGCACGCTGTCTCGACAGGCATGATAGTTAACCATCCAAAGGCGGAAAAACGTCAGTGTTTCATGATTTTTAAATCCCTGAATTGATGATCCCGGCATAACTACCAACTCCTCCTCTTTTTTATCCATCGGGAACCAGATGCGAAGCTTCACGACAAATTACACGTTTCGCTGTTTCCTCTATGGGATCCTGCTGCCGTTCCTGATTCCCTGCATGGTTCAGACGTTGCGCGCAGACTGGCCTGAGCACCGGGGGAATCTTCAGCGAACAGGGCACGTTGACCAGAAGCTGATGTCAACTCACTGGCAACCCCTATGGACCTACTCTGGCCTCAGCGCTCCAACGCCGGCGTGGCCGCCCCCAGCAAAGGCAAGTTTGTGGCAAAAGCTCGATAGCATGGAAGCGCGGGTCACGGACGATCAGGCTGACGTTCCTTTGATAGTCACTGACTCCAAAGGTCGCACTCATGTGTTGATCACATCGTCAGCCAATGACCGGTTGATTTCATTGGATCCCATCACTGGCATCGTACGCTGGCAGTATGTTGCTCTTGCTCCGGTCCGCCACGCCCCTTCGGTGACAGACGGGATCGCATACCTGGGAGCAGACGATGGTTTTGTGCGTGCCATTGATATTTCGACAGGCAAAGCAATCTGGCAAACACGCATTGGCCCGGACATGCCATGGGTGGTTGGGAATGATCGACTGGTAAGCTCGCATCCCGTCAGAACATCCGTCCTTGCGGTTGACGGTTCGGTATTTGCAACAGCGGGACTGTTCCCAAGCCAGGGTGTCTACTCTGTTTGTCTGGCCGCCGACACGGGGAGCGTCCTGTGGCGGCGAAAAATCAAACAATCGCCTCAAGGTTACCTGCTGGCTGACTCAGAGAAAGTTTTTGTTCCCACGGGTCGCAGTAAACCGTTCGCGTTGAAACAGACAGACGGCAGATTCCTATTTGAACTCGAATCCCCGGGTGGCAGCTTTTGTATCCTGACCCCGGAAACCCTGTTTTCGGGTCCCGGAAACAGCTCGGCCATAGAGGGTAAGCCGAACCAACCCGGCAGCAAGATGTTGTCGTTTCCGGGAAAACAGTTTGTTGCAGATGGTGGCCGGATCTGGAGCGCCAACGGTGCAACACTGGTTGGCTACAGTACGCAGGCAGCAATGAAACAAAAGGATTCCACGCTCTGGTCAACGCAATGCAAGCTTGATCAGGCGTTAATTGTGTCAGGCGCTGATGATGACCAGACCCTGTTCGTCGCTGGGGGCCCAGACCTCGAATACTACGCCGCTCATTCGGGCAAGCTTCGAGGAAAGTTGTCGTTGCCTAATCAGACAAGTGAAATCAAATATCTCGCTGTCAGCCCAGTTGCACTTGATAACACCGAAGTCCTCGTCGCGACCACAGCTACAGGCGAAGTATTCGCTTGGCGAGGAACCGACAAACCAAACGCAGACCAGTGGTCGAATCCCACCCCAGTTGAACGTGCGATTCCGAGCAACACCAACAACCAGCGACTGATCAACGGAATACAAAAACAACTCAAGTCGAATTACGGATGGGCACTCGTACTAGCGGATGCAGATGGTCATCTCGTACAGGATCTGATCACCAACACCAAACTTCGCATTGTCTCGTTGGTACAGAATCCCGAATCCGTGGCTCAATTGCGGGACGACCTCATGAGACAAGGTTTTTACGGGCACCGCGTCACGGTCTGGAGCCACGAGGATAACACTGCACTGCCGTTCTCAACTGGAATTTTCAACGCTGTGCTCGAAGCGGCTCCCACCCAATATGCCACGCAACAGTTGCTTGGCTACGCTTCTCCAGAGACAGGTTTCGTGTGGCGTGCAGACGCAAAGTTCCCCGTCAATGCTCCGCCATTGGCGGGTGCTGGTGTCTGGCGACACCAGTACGCCAATCCTGCCAACAGCTCATCCACTCAGGATCAGCTGGTAGGCAATGCAGCGGGTTTTCGCTTGCTTTGGTTCGGTGGTGTTGGCCCCAGCCGAATGCCAGATCGTCACCTGCGAGGACCTGCACCATTGACCGCCGGCGGCGCGACGGTCCTGCAAGGAGACGGGGTCCTGATTGGGATCGATCCCGCCAATGGCACGGAACGTTGGCAATTGCAATTACCAGAGTTCGCGATGCGTTATGTAACACCCTTCGACGCTGGCTATGCATGCATGACAGAGAACGGTGATTCCTTAATTGTTGCTGCAAACCGTGAACTCTGGCACGTTGATCCTTATTTGGGAACGATTCTCCACCGCATGCCGGTGAACAAGGAAAAAAGCGTCTGGGGTTATGTTGCGGAAAAAGACAACGCTCTGTTTGCTACCGTCATGAAGGTATCGGCCGCACGGACAGCGACGGATAAGAAAACGCGCTATTCCTATGTCGAATCTGATTACCGGTCCGAGAGACCGCTCGTCACAAGCCGGGAACTCAGAAGGTTGGAAGTTCAAGGTCAAACAACTTGGACCTACCGACCTCAAGGAGTCATTGTCAATGGCAGCATCGCTGTCGATGGCGAGCGAATCGTGTTCGTCGAGTCACGCTCACGTGACTGTGTGCAACACGAAACGGATCGAATCACTCTCCCCACTTTGATGGCCAACGCGCATCTGGTCTGCCTTGAACCACAGTCAGGAAACACACAGTGGGAGATTCCTTTGCAATGGGATCATTCACAGAACATGCTATTTTCGCAGTTGGCAGATGACAAAGTTATTCTCACCACTTCGACAAGTCGTGATGAGAAAGCGCACTACATGATTAGAGCGCTCAACGCTCAGAGTGGAGAATTGATTTGGGAGGCTGAGCACGAACACGTCAAAGAGGGTTTGTTTCATGGCGAACAAGTTCATCACCCAGTGACGTTGCATCGCCCCGATGGCGATGTGGTTCTCGTTGCCGAGCCTTTCCTTTACGACCTGAATACCGGGAAACGCACGGTCCCAGAAAATCAATCGGCCGACTGGGCACTCAAACGCCCCGGACACAGTTGTGGAACCTTGTCCGGAGCCGGCAACTGCCTTTTCTTTCGTGCGGGTAATCCCACAGTGCTTAACCTTGATAATTCCAAGTTCACGGCTCTGGCGCCAACACGCACCGGATGCTGGATCAACATGATCCCCGCAGGTGGCCGACTTTTGATCCCCGAGGGAAGTGCCAGCTGTGTCTGCCACTATTCGCTTCAGACCTCAATGGCGTTCGCGCCGATTTCAGCAGAATCTGTTGCTCAGGAAATCACATCCTTACCCGATGTCTTTGCAGACGTTATCGCCCCCCCTGCCAAAGCCATGTATCGCTGGAACTTTGTTAAAGGAACTTCGGAAAGTCAATCGATTCAGCCTTCGGTGGGCCAGGTCACGCTGCAGGCATCGGAACCCATCAGCTTTACCCCCAACGGGTTGGTCCTCAACGGTACCCAGTGGCTCGCGAATCATCTGGAGCATCCAAAGCTGCCAGCCATGCCCGAAACAATCAGTCTCGAGGCGCATGTCCAGGTGGACTCCTCTCCTGAGTGGGCCGGAATCGTGGGAGCCTTGCAAGACAATGGCAGTTACGAACGAGGCTGCATGCTGGGGATACACAATGAACGTTACTTCTTCTCTCTCGCATCCTCCCAG
>PKCN01000261.1 GCA_002862205.1 Planctomycetaceae bacterium
GCTTTCTTGCCGCTGTCCAATCATACCCGAAATCGTGCCTGCCCCCGTTCATCGAGCATTTTCCACCAAGCGTTTCACCATTTTCCACGGATGATTCAACCCCGCACGTTGTCTACATTCCACTGTGCGCTTTCGGATCTTTCTACACAACTCAGCCTCGGAAGCACATCAAATGCCTGAACCTGTTTCCTCGGTCTGCCTGACACAAAAACCGTAGTGGAATGCCATTTCACCCCGAGCGGCTGATCCAATTATTTGCGGTCGCAGCGAATTTTTTCAAAAAAAATTCGGGCAAGATGGTTACCGATTTCGCATAAATATATTGACACTTCAATCGCTTTCAATTGCATGTGCAGGAGTCATCTTCACGAGTTTCGATGACGCACCGATTACTTTACCCAATCGCCGTTCAAGGAATTCAACTGCTTCGGCCAATTCAAGTGAATCAGACACTGAAATACTTCTCCCTGTTCAGCATGTTCTTCACTGGGCAAACACTTTTTGAAAACGGAGGACCAGGAAGACTCGGCAACAAAGAAATTTTCAACGCGATAGACGAGGGAAGATGGAGCGGAAAAGTTGAACCATCGTTGTGTGAAACCAAGATAAGCACAGTGGATTCTGCATCACTGAATCAGCCTGTTCTCGCGTCCATTCAAAGCAATGGTTTACTAACGATGCGAACCGATGGTCGTTGCAGCGAATGGCGTGACTTAGCGCTTCATGACTCAACAAAAACTCTGATACGAACCACAAATCAAGAAGGTGGTGGCATCGTAATGCACCATGAACTTCATCCAGAAGATGGGCAATGGCTGCCCAACTCGATCCAGATTTCTTCTACCGGACTTGTACGCGGGTTGAGATCGACGATGGATTTTCTAGATGACAACAGAAATATTCAGATTGATCTCCATCAAACAAAAGGTGGAAAAGCTGTTTCATCGTAGACCAACATTTGGCGTCGGATCGAATGGCCATGCTGTGGTGAATTATATTTCCTGGTCCATCAAGCATATTTCTCTCAGAGAATTCAGGTGAACCCAAACTTGTGATTACATCCTCGATGTTCTTCCAACTTACGGACAATCCGCATGAGAACCGTCACACTGTCATTTCTCATGTTCGTTCCTTTCACATTTTGCACATCGCAGGAACCAGAACGGTTTGTGCTGTTATCGGACAAGGACCAACAGGCATCCCCACCACTGAGTGGGATGTATGAGGCGTTCATTTGGGATGATGGGACAAAAAACACACCCCAACTGCAATCACCACACGCTGGACGTTTATCGAGGGGCGCACGATGTGCCTTATGCACAACCGGGTAGATCCACAGAACACGGTTTCGACGATTGGGTGGGGTTAGGGAAACCTCGAAGACGGCAAGATTGGCAATACATAACGAAATTCGTCACCATCAAGGAAAAACCATCGAACGCTTCGGTAAAGCGGGGTGGACCATTTGATGGCGAACGACAATATTCCCTACAATTCGATCGCGATAGAAGGGGGATGAGTTCGGCGTCCCGTAAATGGATGTGGGAAGTCACCAAAGAAGGCATGCTTTACGCGGATCAGGAGTGGGGCCCCCACAACAGATCTGCTCAGCGTGTTTAGAAGCGCATCACACAGCAGTGAGCAACACGCTGGACTGCGAACCACAGAAGGATGCGGGAAAGCTGAATACGCAAGTGAAGGAAAAGATTGACTAAACAGGCTTTCGGCATTGAGTTCCTGAAAAGCGGCAAAATTTGAGTTCTTCAAACATGAAGGTGAGTCGTGTGGGCACTGTGAAAACGAGAACCCGAGTATCAAGGCAAACAACTCTAACTTTAGGCGGACCGATCACGTGAGGACTTATTTTCTGCTACTGGCAATTGGCGTGAGCTTGGTGGTGTTGCAGGGGTGCGGCAAACGTTCCCCGGTGCAAACACAAGAAAACAATCAGCTTACGTGGATTTCGCTAAATGGCTTAACCTCCATCAGCGACGCACAGACGGAGATTTTGGGTCACGTCGAGGAAGGAGTTGAACTGGACGGCTTGACCGCCATTACCAACTCACAGGCAGAGATGCTAAGCAAGGTCGATTGGCTTTCATTAAATGGCTTGATCTCGATTACCGATGAACAAACGCAAATTTTGAGCAAAGTGAGTGATCTTTTTCTAAACGGTCTCACCTCGATCACCGACAAACAGACGCAGATGTTGAGTCACGTTGAGGAAGGTCTTGAATTGGACGGTTTGACCGCCATGACCGACGGCCAAGCAGAGGTCCTGAGCAAGGTCAACGTTCTTTCCTTGAACGGGCTAACCTCGATCACCGACAAACAGGCGGAGAGCCTGAGCAGTGTTGGTTATCTTGACCTCAACGGGTTGACCTCCATCACGGACGCACAGGCCGAGATCCTGAGCAATGTCTACTGGCTTTCTTTAAACGGTTTAAGCTCCCTTACAGATGCACAGACACTCTCATTAAGTGTTATTGAGGAAGGTCTTGAACTGAACGGGTTAACATCGATCAGCGATGCACAGGCGGAGAGCCTGAGTAAGGTTGAAGAAAATCTCTACTTGAACGGCTTAACCTCCATCACCGACGCTCAGGCAGAAAGCTTGGGTCAGGTGGAAAATCTTGCATTAAACGGTCTTACCTCCCTCAGCGATGAACAGGCAGAGACCCTGAGTCGGGTTAGTGATCTTGAGTTAAACGGCTTGACCTCCCTCACTGATGCACAGGCAGAAATTCTGACCAACGTTGGTTCTATTGACTACGCTGGCTCTCTTTACTTGAGCGGCCTGCCCTCGATCAGCGACGCACAGGCAGAGACCCTGAGCAGCCTGAGCGAACTTGACCTGAACGGTTTAACCTCCATCACAGACGCACAGGCCGAACATCTCAGCGAGCTGTGGTATCTTTCTTTGAGTGGATTGACTTCACTCACCAACGCACAGTTAGTGATCTTGTCGAAAGTTGAAGAAGGTCTTGAATTGAATGGGCTAACTTCCATCACAGACGCACAGGCGAGTACGTTGAGCACTCTTGATCGGCTTGGACTCAATGGCCTTACAGAAATCACAGTGACACAACTGGAGCTCCTCAGTAAGTTTGAAAAGCGATCAACCCGAACTGCTAGCCGCTGATTAATTGCGATACAGAAGCAAGAACGGTCCCTGATACCTTTTTTTGCTTGCCACCTTGTATTCATTCGCGTGCCCTCGATAGGGAATCGCTGAACCGGATGGCTCTCCTTCCGTCCGCAAAGCAAGATCATCATCCAAAAAGAACGCCGCACCTCGGTCGAACACGCGGCGATGCGTGGAAACACTATAATGCCAGTGTTCCAATTACCCACTTTGCTTTCAAATAGATTCCCAGGCTGTCCAATTCTGGGAGTGACAGGGTATGAGATCGCTTCAAAACTTAGAATGTTCCCATGAAACGACGAGGTGCTTTGAAATCGGCTGGCTGTATATTGTTGTGACCTGCTTTGGATAGCCGGGGACAAAGATAAACGGGTGATGCTGCCAGGAAAGCCACTTGTTGTTTGCAGGAAGATCGGCAGCATCCTATTTTCTGGCACTTCCTGACATCGACTGGCAAGGACTCTCAGCGGTCCTCCACTTTCCAGTTGCTCGCAAGACGGAGGTACAATTCCACCCTCTGTAGGAATTTAATGGACTACGGAACTCACGAGACGAAGATGAACGCTATTGCTGAATCTGCTGAACGCATCCTTCCTCAATTGATTAATAATTCAGTTGATGAACGGGTGCCGTCTCACATTGCCAATGAGACGCGCATTCACA
>PKCN01000203.1 GCA_002862205.1 Planctomycetaceae bacterium
TGTCAGAACTCGTTCATGCAAAGCGATCAAGCTCCATCGCTTGTGAGAATTCGTAACACAAAACCAAGCCTGTCCCCTCGTAGAGGTGCCCGTGCGATGTTTGTAAGGGAATCGTTTTTCGTTCTTGCCAAACGACTGCTAGGACGTGATGAAGACACCGGAGAACGACTCCTCTTTTCCCTGTGATGTGGAGGGTTTTTCTACGATCTATTTTGGTTTACAGCAAATCCAGAAGCAGAACGCCAGAAACGGTGAGGCCATCAGCACCGTTGGCAGATCGTTGAAATCTGCAACCTGCATAAGTAAGAGGGTTATAGCTACCACTGCAGCAGCAAACACTTTGCGATTGCGAGCGACGCAAGCCCTCAACGGTTGATGATCATCAGGTAGACGTGCGATTGTTTTGCTGCTTTTCTGAGCGTGGTAGACCAATGGAAATTGAGTTTTCAGGGCCCCAGTAGACTACGCGAAGGCGACGTTCTGGGCAGCATGTCTGTGTTCGCAGGTTTCGCGTAAGGTCCATGCGCCGTGCGTTTACATCCTATTCGTCAGATTTGGTCTGGCCTCTTAGCGAACTGGACGTCTACGAGCATTCCTCACGTTTTTTATTCTGTCCCATCGTTTTTTGAGCCTATCCAGCGGCAGACGTTGGCGAGAATCGGTCGGCGGTGCTTCAAAAGTATTCGAAGCGGATAGGAGAAGAACAAAGGCGATGTTCGGACATTCTACTTTGTGTAGAAGTAGAATTTACTGCTTTGGTTTCCTGGACTACCGACTGGGTTCGTCAGGTGGCAACGACGTATTACCTCAGAGGGCAGCGATCGATTTTTCCAACAGCTTCTTTGATGCTTTGACGCCTTCAATTGGCTTCAGTTTGCTGCCTTCCCATTCGATTGAAATGATCCCGCGGTAGTCCGCCGCTGCGATGATCTTCATTAGTCGTTCGTAGTCAAAGTCCGGTTGATTCCCACTGTCGTCAAAGCTGTGCATTTTGGCTGAGATGGTGACCGTGTATGGCATCATCGCTTCCGTGCCGTCATACACGTTTTTCTTCTGCTTGCCGAAGTCGGGCATCAGACGGCAGTTGTCGTGTTTCAGCTCCTTCATGACGCTGGCGAGGAACGCGCCTTTTGAACTCAGTTCTGATGCGCCCGGTTCAATCGCGATCATGACGTCTTTCTTGGCAGCAGCATCTGCAAGCGGTTTCAATGCCTCTACACATGGAGCGACTCCTGCCGCTGCATCCTTACCGGGGGCTTTCAGGAAGACTCGCAGGAATTCGGCTCCGAGAATTTGAGCCCGCTCTATCGAAGGGATGATCGTCTGCAAGCTCTGTTCGCGTTTACTCGGGTTGGCGTCGAGCGCTCCGGTCATCAACAGGAAGATCTCAGTGCCAGCTTTCTCGCTCCGGCCTCTGAGCTGTTCAAGATACTGCAGGTCCCCCTGTTTCCCGTTGAGACCGCCTTCCCATAGATCAATGTGATCGATGCCGAAGTTCTCCACCGTAAAAGCGGGGTAATCGAGCGGATCAAGTGACTTGTCGCGGATCAAAGCCCGCAATGAATACTGCGACAGACCGATTGTGTAGGGCGAATTTTTGTCGTGTGCCCAGGCAGGTCGACCGCCGATGGCAGTGGTTGCAGCGAGTGCAACAGCTCCCGTTGTCTGAAGAAAATCGCGACGTGATTGCAACATAGGAAAAACTCCATGTGATGGATGATTGAGTCAAGATGATGACAACGAGTGACCATCATATCGGCGTAGCCTTCTTTTTCAAAATCCCGAATGATCGATCTTTCCCCCGCAACTGCAAAAATACAGGCTTGCCCGAATACGCCTTTACCGTATCACGAAGTTATGTCGCTGTCTTTCTTGCTGATCGCGATACCATCCAGGTCCCGGTTGCTCATCAACTTTACGGCCTCGCGGTAATCCATCCGAGAAGATTTAATCCGTTGGTCCAAAAGAAGAGGGGTACAGGTGGCACTTTTTAGCCATCACTGGGTGCTGGGTTCGTGAACTAAGCCTGTCACCTGTTTGCTTTCCTGTATTTCTTGTCCCCTATTTTCCTCGGTTCAAATATTTGAATTCGATGAACAGAACGTTTGGCCGCTCTGCCGTCACGGGCGAGTCGTAAAGAGCCAAGAGGGCGATGAGTACGGGGCTTTTTATTCCTGCTTTTCCTGCTTGCGTTCCGCGCGCTTTTGGTCTTTCGATTTCTTTAGCGAGTTGTGTTGATTACGCGGGCTGTCTGGTTCGTGATGAGTCGGCACGTGCTTGTGTAGCCGCGCGATGACCTCCTTGTGTTCCGGATTGCTCGCGAGGTTGGTATGTTCCAGCGGGTCGGTCTTGTGATCGTATAGCTCCTCCGCACCATCGGCGCGGCCACCATACCACGTGTAACGGTAGCGACCGTCAGTGATGGAGTGGTTCTTGAATTGATAGGTTGTCAGCGTCGGGTGGTTCCACTTCATGGCTGGATTCGCGAGCAGCCGCGCGAAACTACGCCCGTCGTTTTCCGGATTGGGCGGAAGTCCGCAGAGCTCAAGCAGCGTTGGGTACATGTCGATCAAGTTGACCACACCATCGCACTTCGTGTTCGGCGGCGTGACGCTGGGAACGTTCACAATGAAGGGCACGCGTGCGGACTCCTCCCACAACCCCGTTTTTCCGTAATGCATCTTCTCGCTCAAGTGCCAGCCATGGTCACCCCAGATCATGACAATGGTATTGTTCGCGTATTGGCTCTTTTCGAGCGCGTCGAACAGGACGCCCAAGCAATGGTCGGCGTAACTCACACATGCGAGATAGGCGCGGTTCGCCTGCTTGTGCATGCCATTTCCATCGGCCAGGAGAAACCGGCTGGTTGGTGAAAAGATGGGCTTGCCATTTTTTCGCAGAATGTCGTCGAGGTCGTCGCGTTTGAAGGGCGCGGCCTCGATCTCGTCCAACGGATACAGATCAAAGAATTCCTGTGGCACGTACCATGCGAGGTGGGGTTTCGATACGCCCACCGCCATGAAAAACGGCTTTCCATCGAAGTCGCGTTCGAGTTGCTCCGCGGCCCAGTTGCAAGTCGCGTAATCTTTGGTCTTTTCCGTGGGGCCTTCGACGGCCCCCCAGGTAAAGGGCGAACCGCCAGACTGAATCCCTTTCAACGCAGGTTTCTCTTCCCACAACGTCGCACCATTAGAACCCTTCGCTTTGACAAACTCATGAAATGCCCATTGCCCCTCATCTAGTCCGCCAGATGCATTGGGGTCGCCATGCTTGTGAAAAATCTTTCCGCGTGTGAGTGTGTGGTAGCCGTGGTTGCCGAAATATTCCGGCAAGGTCTCGAGGTCTTTCGCTTTTGGGGCGTGTTTCAGGTTTTGCCCATTCCCGTACACACCCGTGTACGTTGCGTGTTTTCCGGTCAGCAACGCCGACCGCGTCGGGCCACAAACGGTGGATGGACAATAGGCCTTGTTCATGACCATCGCATGATCCCTCACATAGCGGTCGAAGTTGGGAGTGATCGCCTGCGGGTTGCCACCCAGGCAACCGACCCAGTCATTCAGGTCATCGATAGCAATGAACAGAACGTTGTAACGCTTGCCATCCGTTTGCTCGGCAGCGGCAACGTTCGCATGTAAGGCTGGCAGTCCGGCCAGCATCATCAACCAAAAAAAGCAGCGATAGTCAGTCATAAGGAT
>PKCN01000077.1 GCA_002862205.1 Planctomycetaceae bacterium
TAATTAACAAATTGCGACAATATGTGCTTGATGGCGGGATGATTGTCTGTGACTCGGTGTATGGTTCTCCTTGGTTTTATGAATCGTCGCTGAAGGTGTTTGATGACATGTTCCCCGAATCGCGATTCCGAATCTTGCCACCTGATCATCCTCTCTATCACATTGCCACTGATATTGAAGAGGTTACTTATCGCAGCGGTGGCGAGGGAGAGAAAGGCAAGCCGGTTTTTGAAGGTCTCTATATTGGCAGTCGGATTGGTGTGCTGGTGTCCAAGTACGGTCTTGGTTGCGGCATGGCTGGCGAGATGAAAGTCTTTGATCAGCTGGAGAAGAAGGGGCTTAATCCGAAGGCATATAGCGAGCAGAGCGCTCGTCAGATTGGCGAAAACCTCGCACCGTACATCGTCGGTTACGGACGCGTGGGCGAAGCGGAAGGCAAGGCGGAGTTATTCGGGGCGAGTGATCAGAATGCTCCCACTTCGGAATTTGTCTTTGCCCAAGTCAAGCACGATGGCCATTGGAATACACATCCGGGTGCGGCACGACAGTTGCTGACTCGACTTGAAAAGGATTCGGCAATCCCCGTGAATTTCAAACGAGTGTCGGTGGATCTCAATCGCGACGACACTTCAGCCTATCCGTTTTTGTTCTTTACCGGGCTGGACGATTTTGTGCTGACCGCCAAGCAAATCCAAGTTCTCCGTAGGCACGTCAATCAAGGTGGAACGCTGGTGATTAACAATGGGTTGGGGCTGGCTACGTTTCATCAGGCGGCTGTCAGGGAGATGCGTCGGGTCTTCCCGGCAGACGAATTCAGGCTGCTGCCGCAAACGCACGAGATATTCCGTTCGCTCCACGCAGTATCGCGTGTGAAATACACCCCGACCCTAATGAAGGATCAGGGAGATAAGTTAGGGGGGCGACCGGTGCTGTTTGGAGTGAAGGTAGCAGGGAAATTACGAGTCATTTACAGCCCCTACGACCTTGAAGGAGGCTGGAACGAGGTTCGATATCCCTTGAGTCGCGGGTATCAATCTGATTCGGCGAAGAAGCTTGGCAGCAACATCATCATGTATGCCATGACACATTAAGCTTCACGATCATTGTCGCCTTTCGCTCCGCGAAAGTAGCGGAAACGCTGTTCAGTCAAGCCACTTTCGCGTAACGAAAGGTGACTTTACTACCGCAAGAAAACCTACATGACATCAAATAAACCAGCCTCACTTCCGATCGACCTGTCGCCACGCGACACGGCGGAACATGACTCATCCGAGAATGAGCTGTCGGAGGATACAGTGGAGCTGGTCGCGGCTCTTGCGGGAACTCGCAGGCGTCTACTGGAGGAAGTGGGGCAGGTCATTGTCGGACAGAGCGATGTGCTCGATCAAGTCCTGACCGCCCTATTTGCCAAGGGGCATTGTGTGATGACCGGTGTTCCCGGACTTGCCAAAACGCTGATGGTTAGCAGTCTCACGAAAACCTTGTCACTCGATTTTAAGCGGATCCAATTCACGCCCGACCTGATGCCGACGGATATCACAGGGACCATGGTATTGGCAGAAGGGGACCATAACGGGGGTCGGGGACACCGCTCGTTCGCGTTTCAGAGTGGCCCGATTTTTACCAACATGCTGCTTGCTGATGAGATCAATCGTACGCCCCCCAAGACCCAAGCCGCTCTGCTCGAGGGCATGCAGGAAAGACGTGTGACCGTGGGCGGCGTGACGCACCCTTTGCCCGAGCCTTTTCTTGTCTTGGCCACGCAGAACCCGATCGAACAAGAAGGGACGTATACGTTGCCGGAAGCGCAACTGGACCGTTTCTTGTTCATGATCAATGTCGACTACCCATCGCTTGATGAGGAGCAGAAAATTCTCATCAGGACCACGCTGGATTCGACTCCCAGTCTGGAAGCCATGCTGACCCGCGAACAGATTATGAGGTTTCAAAACCTGGTTCGGCGTGTGCCGGTGAGTCCTTATGTGGCAAACTACGCGGCTCGTCTTGCCCGTTCGACACGCCCTGACGACTCCATCGCCCCTGACTTTATTCCCAAATGGGTGCAGTGGGGTTGCGGTCCACGAGCAGGGCAGGCTTTGTTACTGGCCGCCAAATCCCACGTTCTGCTAAGCGGACGATTCAATGTTTCCGTGCGGGACATTCGCAAGTTTGTTCATCCCGTGTTCCGGCACCGCTTTGGCTTGAACTTCACTGCCGTCAGTGAGGGCTACGATACGGACACGATTATCGACTGGCTGCTCGAGTCGGTGCCGGTGATTCATGACGATCAACGAAAGCCAGGATTGTTGGGAAAACTCTGGGGCGGAACAAAGAAAGCGGCGGTGCAATAACATGGCTACACCAGCGGATACTTATCAGTTCCTGCCGTCGCAGATGGCCGACCATCTGGGAAATTTGCAGATCGGCGTTACCAAGCGTATGGACGTCGGCTTGCAAGGACGGCACCGCTCCTCAACATTCGGGTCTTCAGTCGAGTTCGCTGAATATCGGGAGTACATGCAGGGCGATCCGATTGAACGGATCGACTGGAATGTCTATGCCCGCACAGACAGGTACGTGATTCGTCGCTTTCACGACGAAGTGAATCTCAGGGCGAACGTTTTGCTCGACACGTCCGAGAGTATGTCATTCCAGAATATGGGATCGATGTCAAAGATGGACTACGGCTGCCATCTGGCTGCGGCTTTGATGTATGTGATGGTAAACCAGGGCGATTCGACCAGCCTGGTCACCTTTGATGATGACTTGCGAAAAACGTACGAGCCCGCGGCGACCTTCGGCTCACTTCGGCCGCTGCTGCATGGGCTCGAGGACATTAAGCCAGCGGGCGAGAGTAACATTCAAAAGGCGTTGTCGAAGGCGACTGAATTTATCCGGGGGCGGTCGCTTGTGGTCGTCATCTCCGATCTGTTACAGGACCCGCGTGAAACGCTCAAAGGCATCGGAAGTCTCTGCTACGCCGGGCACGACGTGACGGTATTTCATGTGTTGGACCCGGCCGAAATTCGCCTGCCTGAAGAGGGATTGATTGAGGTCGAGTTTCTCGAAACGCACGACAAGATGAACGTCGATATCGGCGACTTCCGCGACTTATACCTGCAGAGAATCCGAGAGTACTTAGACGATGTTCGCATTGGATGCACCAACGAGGGGGCCAACTATTTGTTGGTCGATACCTCGACGGATATTCACGATGCTTTGCTGAAAAGGGCAACCAGCTGATGATTCCAGGTGCCGCCTTGTTTTTGTATTTGCTGCCGCTGGCCGCGGCGCCCGTGCTATTTCATCTGTTGATGCGCCGCCAACGTAAGACGGTGTTGTTTTCGACCAGAATGTTCTTTGACAGCATGAAACCCCGGCTTTCTTTTCATCGAAAGTTTCGCGAGCCGTTGCTTTTGGCGGCCAGAACGCTGTTGCTTTTGTTTCTGCTGCTCGCCCTGGCGCGCCTGTCGCTTCCAGGAATGGGGAACGTTCTGGGGTTAGGTGGCCAGCAGGCGGTTGTGATTGTCGTCGATAACTCCAGCTCGATGGTTGGGCAAGTCGAGGGCAGTGACCGAACGAAGCTGAGTGTGGCTGTTGA
This sequence comes from Planctomycetaceae bacterium, assembly GCA_002862205.1. Classification (GTDB taxonomy): domain Bacteria; phylum Planctomycetota; class Planctomycetia; order Pirellulales; family Pirellulaceae; genus Rubripirellula. The sequence continues at coordinate 3,602 of PKCN01000077.1, forward strand.
GGGCGCGCGTGCGCTGCTGAAGAATATGGATCCGCGAGGAAAGGCAGCCATCGTGTTGCTCGTGCCCGACTCAAGTGGCGACCG
>PKCN01000250.1 GCA_002862205.1 Planctomycetaceae bacterium
CTCCGACGAAGATGACTTTCGGGACGAGTTGGAACAATCACTTGCTGGCACCGGTTTGTATTTACCGTTTCTATTGTTGGCCCTGGCATTCATGATGGCTGAGGGATTGCTGGGAGCGCCGGCTAAGAAATGGAAAGACAGCGCCAAAGACGAGTCTGTTCAGAAGCCTTTGGCCGCATCTACAGAATCCGGCAGGGAGGTCGTTTGATGATAGGCATGCTGATATGGAAACCGCACCTTGGTACGCTGGCAAACAGTCTGGTAATCCTTGCGCTGATGGGCTGGTTATGCCTGCTGTGGTACCGGTACCGGTCGCGTTACGCAGTACCGAGGACGATGCAACTGCTGGCTCCGAAATTACTCTTTACCATTCTCGCAATTATTGCGCTGATGGATCCAGCGTGGCGGAATGCAAGGCCATCGGATGATTCTCAAAAAGTTGCTGTCGTGAACGACATCTCCACCTCGATGGATGTGGAAGACGACGGATCAAATTCACGCACCGGGCGTGCCCAGAACATGACCAACGCCATTGAGGGCGAACTCAAAGGCATCGCCAGCGTGGAGAATTACCAGTTCGATGTCGACATACTCGCAGCAGAAGATGATCCGGTAAACGGAACACGAAATACGGATTTGGGCAGGACGGTGGTTTCGCTCTCCGAAGAGCCGGGACTGTCGGATTGCAAAGCGGTTGTTTTGGTCACCGATGGGGGTGACGAAGTGATCCGTAGCGAGCGGCTTCCCGGGGTCCCCATTTATATCCTCGGCGTCGGAACGGATCCCTCAACCTGGGATGATTTGGAGATCAGTAATACGGATTTCCCTGAAGAAGTCGAACTGGACACGCCGTTCAAGGTTTCTGCGGACATTGTCGTCCATAGTACGTCGGACGATTTTGCGAAGAAAACTGCGGAAGTTGATGTCTGGATTGAGCAAGAAGTTGCTGGGCAGTACCAGCAATTGCAATCCGTCACGGTCGACCCGAGAAAAAACAATGGGCGGGTGGAGTTCGAACTTCCTGCCGAGGAGACGGAAGGGGTTTACAACTTTCGGTTGTCGGTCAAGGACGTGGATGGCGAAATGACCACGCTGAACAACGCGCGGGAATTTGCCGTGGACGTGCGCGAGAAAAGCATCAATGTACTCCTGTATGGCAACATGCTGGACGTGAATTTCTCGATGCTCAAACGGGAATTCAGCAACGATGAAACGATCAAGCTGACCTCGGTTTACCGAAAGAACGCCCAAGTATTTCTGATCGAGGGCGTGCGGCAGGAAGGCGACCAGGTGTTCTCGCGAGGGTTTCCTGCTGATGAAGAGGTCCTGGATCTCTATACCTGCATTGTCCTGGGTTCATTTCCTGCGGAGTTTATCAATCCTGCATCCTTCACCGCGATAAAAACATACGTTGAGAATGGCGGCAACCTTGTTTTGCTTGGAGGTCCCAAGTCCTTTGACAAAGGTGGCTACTTCAAAACAGCTTTGGCGCCACTGATACCGTGGAAGGAAAGCACCGCCGCCCGAGGAATCAGCTCGGGACAATTCCCCGTCGTTATCCCACCAGAAGGCTCGGGGCATGGATTGTCTTCCGCCACCGCCGCAATCTTGAAAGACGTGACAAGCCCGGTGTTCTATTCGGTGAATAAAGTAGGAGAGCGTCGTAGCGGAGCACTCAGCCTGATGAATGCTTCGGTCGGCCCTCAGATCGTGCCCATTGTTGCCCTGCAACCTTACGGCAAGGGCCAGACCCTGGGCGTGGCCACCGATACGCTCTGGAGATGGTCGCGAATGGAAGGCGATATTTCTAACGCCTTCGCACAGTTCTGGAGAGATTCCATTCGCTATTTGGCCGGTGAGATTGAGGGCGGTCGATTCCTGACCGTCGACTGGGATCGCAAGCGATACCGCTCCAGTGAAGAAGCCCACGCGGAGATTGGCGTTGTTGGGCGTTATGCAGAAGGCGAAGTGCATCTGAAGGGATCGGTCGAACATGAGGGGACCACCCAGCTACTTTCGATCGTACTCACAGATGGCAATGACTATACGACCAAAGTGTTCTTCCCTGATCGAGGCGACTACAAGATCAAACTCGAGGCGACCCTAGCCGGTGAACCGCTGGATTCTTATCAACGCGTCCTACGTGTGGGATCGAATGTCAGCGAGGGCGCGGACCTCGCGGTGGATCATCCGTTCCTCGAGAACCTGGCCGCACGTAGTGGTGGAAATTATCAACGGGAAGCCGACACCGGGCAACTGATCGAACGTCTCAAGGCGATGCTGATGACCAGCGCGGATCCGCATGACACACCGCTAGTGAGGGAGCCCGCTCTGTTCGGCGTGCTGCCAATTTTTATCCTGCTCGTGATGGGCGTTCTGCTTTGGGAATGGTTCCTTCGTAGACGTATGAACATCGTTTGAGCCAGCGATAGAAAGACACGATAGAAAGACACGATAAAAAGAGTTGAGCATGAAAACTAAAATACACATAACGCTAATCATCGCGACATTCGCTTTGCTGCCAGCACGACTGTCGGCACAAGACACGGCGAACAAGAGACACGCATTGGTCTCTATGTCGGATGGGACGCAGTACGAGGGGATTGTGCAGCTAACGCCGGGGATAGATTTCAAGATGACGAAACTGCCGGGAGAGGAAACGACCACCACCGTGGATGTCGAAAACATCCGAGCGAAAACCAAAGTCTTCACGTTCAATTTTGACGTCGTCAAAGAAATGACGTTCTCGCCCAACAGCGAGGAGTACCTGAAAAAGTACAAGATCCTCAACATCAGCAACCAGGATGCTGGAATCGAAAAGGTGAGATTCGGGTTAGAATATCCCGTGTTAAAGCCCAAGTGCACCGTGGTCTTCAATAGCGGAGAGACGGTGACCGGTATTGTGGACACGCGAGTCATGTACGCGCGGCTTGTAGAACCCGACACCGGCTTCGTGACAGAGACCAGGAAGTTTGTGATGCGGTCGAAGTATTCGGGCGAGCCGGGCCAGGGCATGGACGATCTGGTACATGTCAAACGCATCAAAATGCTGGACGAGGGCCAGCAGTTTGCTCGCACCATGGAAGTCGACTTTCGTTCGTTCAAATTCGATTCTGCCAGTGAAGTACAGGCCCTGACGCAACGCACGCTCTCGAAGATGGTCGTCCAAAAGGATGCAGCGGACACCAAGATCGGGGTCCATTCAACGCTGGGTGAAAACGTCTTCGTGGCGGCTCAGGTCGATGGCAAGTGGGTGGCTGGCTGGCCCGCGGAAGGAACCAAACGCACGGACCTTTTCAAATCCGTCGAAACCGAGTTGCTCGAAGTTCAGGACTACTACACCGAAAAGAAACTGCTGGGCATTATCTCCGAGGATCGCGGCCAGAAAATCACCGCCCTGGTGACGCTGCGCCGAGACATCGCTGACCCGAAGGCAGCATTGGCGTGGGCGAAGGGCACTGCTTGGGGGAAGGGTACGAGAAATTTCGAAATGGATGAACACGGTGAGTTGATGGAGTTCTACCGGCTGAGCATCTGGCGGTTCGTGCGAGACAACGCGTCGGGAAAAATGACCTTGATCGATCGCGGCACGTTTTGTCGCACACGCATCAAACTTGAAGAAGATACACCAGAGATGGGCATTGAACCCGCTCTTTGGCCGGTCGTCATGAAGGACGGTAA
>PKCN01000367.1 GCA_002862205.1 Planctomycetaceae bacterium
CTCCCAGCCCTTGGGTTGCAGGAACTGCAGGTGGTAGCGAGACAGCCAGTTCTGCCAATGCTGGCGCGCTGACATTCAATGAACCTGCAGCCAGTTCCAGTTGCCCCTGCCCATCTGCCGAAAACGGAGCAATGCCAAAGCTTCCAGAGAGATGGGCCATTGCTTCGAGGTTGGCTAATTCTCCGGCTGATGGTAACGAGAGTTCGCCGGCTGCCGATAAGTTCATCTGCATTGCGGACTCTAGTGCCGGTAGCCCGGCAGCAAGAGCTGTAAGCTCCGGAAGTTGTGGCATGGTTAGCAGGTCGGGCAGTGCTGGCATCTCGGGCAGCGTCGAGCTGAGTTCTGCGACGGGTCCTTCGATCCCAGCCAGAAACTCATTCATTTTGATGAGGCATAGACAAAACATTCAATGTTCATCCCAAGGCGTAAGCCAACCGTGAAGTTTGAGGGTGATTTAGACTATGGTCGTGTTATAGAATCAAATAGCAAGAGGGGTTCCCGAAGTTAGGCAAGCGGCTGCCGAGTCCTGTCACGGTGATACCGTGGCGCACATACAGATATTTTTTGAGTATTGCCAAGAGCAGCCTGCTGGGTTCTAGCATGCCGAGCAGAGGCAGCACGGCGAACAAGTTAGCGATAAGGTTTGGATTGATGGTGGAACGTGCGAAAGCGAGGCATATTCAGGTTTCTGACGAGCCTGCTTGTCAAAATCTGATCGACCAACTACTCGCTGGAGCCGATTTTGAAGCTCTGGCCCGGCAATATTCGCTCTGCACGACGGGCCGGCACGGTGGTGATCTGGGACTGTTCAGCCAGGGGCAAATGGGGGAGGCAATCGATCAGGCTGTGTTTCAGGGAGACGTTGGACTACTGTATGGACCGATTCAGTCCGAGCATGGATTCCACGTTGTGCAAGTGCTTGAGCGAAGGGCAACCTAGCGTCCGGATAAATCATGTGGTGGCCCAATTGCAGTCGCATTCGCTGCACCAAGAATAATTACATACTGGCAATGGCGTAAATTGCGCGATTGAATTAAAATCGCTGACGTCGGATTGTCTTGGCTCTCGTGCATTTTGGAGAGAAGAAATGGGTAAGCCAGCCGCCCGCATGGGTGATCAAGTGATCCAGAATGGGCCTCATTGCCACGCTCCCATTCACCCCGCTGCACCGGTTCCCACGCCGGTTCCGCACCCGCCCCTTCCATTGGCGATCATCAAGGGGCAAGCAAATGTATTGATTGGAGGTTCCCCCGCAGCGAGGATGACCGATACTACTGCGCCTTGCATGCTGCCATCCTGTGTTCCCGGAGGCCCCGGTATGATTCAGGTTGCTTCAACTACGGTCATGATTGGAAACATGGGTGCCGCGAGAGCCGGGGATACCACGTTACATTCCAGTTGCGTCGGGCCCATCCCGATGCCAGCAGGTAAGATTCTGCCGCCTGGTTGCCCGACCGTTATGATTGGGGGTTGATTACGCGTGCGCATTCAACATTTTGAAACTTTGCAGCCCGTTTGTCCGGTTTGCAAAGCAGCCACTGGGCGGTTGCACCCGCTAGTGATCGCCGATGTTACGCAGGAAGATGGCAGGCACATCGTGCAAGGTATCTTGCACTGCACGCTCGCGACTTGCCAGCGTGAGTTCCCTGTAATTGACGGTGTCCCATTGATCATTCGAGATATCAGAGGTTACCTGTCCGAAAACGCATTCCAAATCTCTCTGCGTGATGACTTGGCTCCGGTGTTGGAAAGTGCGTTAGGTGACTGCTTGGGCGCAGGGAGCACTTTCGACATTTGCAGACAGCATTTGAGTTCTTACACGTGGGACCATTACGCGGATTTGGATCCCCAAGGCGAAATTGGCGACATTAGGCCGGGTTCCATGGTCCGCGCCCTGCATCAAGGATTGGATTTAGCAGATACTCATTGCAGTTTGGCAGAACGAAGCGGGCCAATGGTTGATATCGGGTGCTCTGTCGGACGCAGCACATTCGCGTTGGCCGAAAGATACCACGGTCTCACACTTGGTGTGGATCTGAATTTCCCCATGTTGCGTCTAGCTAGTCGGCTACTACGTACCGGAACGGTTTCGTACCCACGCAGACGTGTTGGATTGGTTTATGATCGTCGAGAATTCCACGCAGCGCTACCAAATGCTGACCTCGTTGACTTTTGGGCCTGTGATGCCATGGCTCTTCCTTTCGCTGACGGTGCGTTCGCAGCAGCCACCAGCATGAACATGCTGGACTGCGTTGCCTCTCCAGTCGATTTTCTGGGTGCCATGGCAAGCGTGCTTGGGAGTGGTGCCCCTGCTGTGATTACTTGTCCCTATGATTGGTCCATCTCAGCAACTCCCATGGAATGTTGGATTGGTGGGCATTCACAGCGCGGTCCGGAGGGTGGAGCCAGCGAGCCTGCGCTTCGTCGTTTGCTTAAACAGAATGCGAGCCAGTCACGGAAGTACTTGCACCTTCTAGCTGAGCAAGAAGTTGAGTGGCAGGTTCGTGTCCATAGCCGAAGCACGATGTGCTACAAAAGCCACCTAGTGTTAGCCCAGACTCAAGAGTGAGTTTCGTTTTAGGTATTCCAATTAGCTGACGAATGCCACTTGCGACCACGCGATGGGTGATTTCCCAGAAGATTCGTTGCGAGCGTTGGTTGGCGTTTGCATCCATGTTTGGTGCAGAGCGGCCAACGGGAGAGGACCCGACGGAACTGCATCGCTGGGTGGACGAAGTCGTAAGTGCCTTTTCAGAGAGATTCAAGCTGAACGAGATGCTGCTGAGTACTTTTGAAGGAGAAGACGCGTGATCGTCAGAAAACTGAATGAGCAGGGCCTGCATGATTTTGACCAGTTTGTCGTGCACCTGCGGAATGGAAACCAACAGAACACTCCGGCACACCTGCTCACCGACCCGTTGTCCTCCGAAGCAATTGAAACTGGACACACACAGCAGGCCTCGGGTAACCCCCCGCAACTTCAAGCCCCCAATTGCAAGACACCGCGATTGTGGGGCTTTTTCTCTGTCGGAGCGTTACCTGAGCGAACCGAACCCTTTTCAAAACCTCTCGACCACCCAACGTCTTGGGTTAAACGATAAACACCCCAATCGTCGAATTCTGGAAGCTCGAGTAATGCGTAGTTCCTAGGTGCAGTTAAGTTCACAAGTTGTGATGGAACGCGGGCAGTTACCATTGCCAATTCAACAGGAAATCAAGAGAGTGGTGCGGAAAACGATGCTGGCCAGTTATTCACTAGTACTCGCCCAATTACTAGTCTTGTGTAGTCAAACGAGGTCATAGATAAGCTGACGTACGTGTTTCAGGGTGACTTTGGTTACCAGGAAAATGCCGACACGTTTTATCAGCCTCCGGGCCAGCCATCTGGTGCAGCGTATTGGTATCGCCTGAACCAGTATCTCTTCTACAACATCACGGAATACTTAGCTGGTGGTCTGCGATTTGAGTGGTTCCGTGATAACAACGGAACGCGAGTTCTCACCGGTGGTTTGCGTCCTGGTGCGGCTACCGGTAACGGAAACGCCTTTGCTGGTAACTTTTGCGAAATGACATGGGGGCTTAATTGTCAGCTCGGCAAAAACATCGTTATCCGACCAGAGTTACGTTACGATTGGTTTAAAGGCGACGATGATTGGTTTT
>PKCN01000255.1 GCA_002862205.1 Planctomycetaceae bacterium
AGAACACGAGGTGGCTTCGCCCGAGCAAAGCTTGTAGCTTGACATCTGGATACCATCGCTCATCGGCGTCTCCATTGCCAGCGTAATCCTCTATCTTTTCAAAAGCCCGTGGCTCGCAAGTCTGTCGCATTGCTGATTGAGACGTCCAGCGGTTACGGCCGTGGCTTGCTTGAAGGCGTGATCGAATATGTCAAAGAACGGGGGTCATGGTCCGTCATCCTCGAACCGGACCGCGCCGAGTCTCCCCCTGCCTGGCTGAGTTCATCGCATTGCGATGGAATCATCGCAAGGATAGAAACTGATCAATATGGGCGAGACCTCAAAGCGTTGAAAGTGCCCGTTGTTGACTTGAGCGCTGCACGTCATGTGAAGGGGATTCCCTGGGCTGACACCGAAGACAAAGCGATCTCACGGTTGGCTGTCGAGCACTTCAAGGACCGGGGATTCCAGCATCTGGCGTATTGCGGCGATGCGGGTTTTGAATGGTCTGTACGACGTAGCCGCCATTTTCATCAAGTTGCCGAAATGGGCGACTGTGACACGCACGAGTTTCACTCAAAGTCTCGCCTTGATCAGGATTTCAATCAAACCACGGAGCATCGGAAGCTGGTCAAATGGATTGCAGAGCTTCCGCGTCCAGTGGCGATCATGGCGTGCCACGACTTCAAGGCTCAGCAGGTCATCGATGCTTGCCGGCAGTTGAATATCGCCATTCCAACCGAGATCGCCATCCTGGGCGTCGACGACGATCGACTGCTCTGTGAACTCTGCGAACCCACTCTGTCGAGCATCATTCCTGACACCCGAGCGACTGGCCACGCCGCGGCCAGACTTCTTGACCGCATGATGAACGGCGAAACAATCTCAACGACCCAGCCCATCTTGACTCAACCACTGGGGATCCAGCTTCGACATTCAACCGATACACTTGCAATCGACGACAAAGAGGTTGCTGGTGCACTTCATTACATACGCCGGCACGCAACCGAAAATATCCGTGTCTCCGACGTGCTGAAGAATGTAACCATTTCACGCCGAGCCCTTGAGCATCGATTTCAAAAAGCAATTGGACGTACGCCTCACGAAGAGATCCACCGCGTCCGGATGAATCGCATTCGTGAGCTACTTGCCGAGACAAATCTGCCCATTCACCACGTGGCCGAGCAGGCTGGCTATGAGTACGAAGCCTACATGGCTGCCGCTTTCAAAAAAGAAACAGGGCTCACACCTACGGAATTCCGGGATCAATCGAACACCGGAAAGCAGCCGCCAAGCCCAAAAGCTGACTGAGGGGGACGTCATCGCCGCTCGCACTTTGACGATTACAGACTCGGCACGGGCATCAAGGACTCGAGTCAGCAGGAGCACCGTCCAACCGAGGCAAACCGGGATTCCAGCCAAGACATACTCGACTGACGCCTCGGTTTACCTATCAAGTTACAAACCCAACGGCAAACACTGCTGATCCTAAAACAGCTGATGTTCAACAGGAATGTCGTCAATCAGGTCACCATGATCGTCGAGAATTTTGTCAACCACGTACTCGAAAGTGAATCCGCCAATCTTCCAGGATTCGAGTTGCCCATTCTTCTCATCATCGGTGTAGAAATCAAATCCGATCTTGTAATTCCTGATTCGCCCCGTATCGAACTCGATATGACTGGCGAACTCGTCCAATTCAAAAGCGGCCTCGGCCGTTGCGCGGGTATTTGACACAACGGTGGTGTCGACAACCCTCATGTTGTGAAAGTAAATCGCCGAGAATCCAATTCGATTGTTGGCCAGAATGGTACCTTGAATCGTTCCAAAGTCTTCGGTGTAATCACTGGTGCGTTCCACCTTGTTCCATGTGTTGCCCGGTGTTTGCCCGTGGATCCGCTGGAAGTGGACTCCGATACCCGACGCATGGACTTTATTGTTTTTAAACAACTTGGGGTGCAGATCACTGAGAACCGCCTGCTCATAATTGAACAGGCCGGGTTCGTCGTATTTCCGATAGTTGTCGGTCGTCATCCAGGTGATTTTGTTCGGATCCAACGCCGTAGCCACATCACCGAAACGTTCACCCGCTGGTTGCTTGTCCAGTTCAATGACGCCACGACCGTCGACCCAAATTCCTGTCCCGCGTGCCCCGGCAACCACATTACCTTCCATTTCGATCGCTGGCCCCTGCGCCCAGATGCCGTGTCCCGAATGGCCAAAATCCATCCGTTTGCGTGATCGCCCGTTTGCGGCGCCTCCTTCCTGGGCAAGTTGACCGGAACCCGTCATGTGAATGGCGATGTTCCATTTCATGATGCCCGTTTCATCACCGGCCTCGCCAACAAAACCAGCACCTACCGTGTCATGCGCAACGTTATTTTTGAAATCGACTTCGCTGGAATGGTTCACAAACCCCCAGCCTGGCGAACCATCCACAACGGATCCGCTGACGATGATGGTGCCATCAGGATTGATGGGGTCCATGTAACCGCGATGGAAATGCACTGCATATCGACCACGTCGATTGGAAGCGTCGCTTTGAACCTGAGCCGCATTTTCGTTATTCAGGTCAAATAACCAGTCATCAAGTTTTTCCGATTTGTCAGTTCGCCCCAGCCCTACAAACTCGGTATTCTTGATTTTGACGTCATTGGTATGCGCAAACATCACATGGGCTTTCTCCGCAATCTCGGCATCAAGATCACTGGAACGGATACTCACGTTGCGCGTCAGGTTGGCAACCCAGAATTTCTCACCCGCCATCTGATTGTGTTTGTAATCCAGCGGACTATCGAGTCGCACACGATTATTTGACAAAACAGCCGCCACCGCCCGTACTTCATTTTCATTCTCGAACACATCCGTTGTGGATCGATCGTCAACAAACTGCGTCTGAGGAACAGCAATTCGGTCACCCACACGCCAATTCGAAACATCATGCGTTTCGTTGAGTTTGATGATGTCGCCCGCAGCATTGGTCCACTGGACCAGAGCGCGGTCGGTCTTGTCCGCACCCCACGCATCGAACTGTCCATTGACCAGCAAACCACGCCCCATCTGCATGGCATCGGTAACTGGGCCGGTGGTCAATATCAGCGTTGCCGACTTATCGGACGCAACCGATTGACTGTATCCAAGTCCCAGCTTCAGATGGCCACTGCGGCTAACGACGACATCTTCAGCTATCAGTTGAGTGTCCACGTCATTTTGAAAATACAAGTCTCCGTCAATCCTGACCCAGTCAAGTTCAGTATCTTCAACCGTACTCAAAGTGACTGTTTTTCCATCAGGTATGTGAACTCGATCCCCGTCTGTTGGCGCCTGCCCACCCCAGACAGCCGGATCGGTCCAATGGCCGCTCTGAACAGCTTCTACGGTAACTTGATCAATCGGTACAAGCATCATCCCATGCTCTGCCGACATGGCGATTCTCGATTCAAGCTTCTGGATGGCAGACCGCCGCCTGCGAGCTCTCATGGAAGCGCGGCGGCTTCGGTTTGCTCTCGGTTTTTGGTGAGAAGTTGACGACGCGAAGGGAAGGCGAAACATGATTGCTCCGATAGGTTCTGCAGGTGATGAGAAGAGTTGCCCCAGCATCGCTACCGCTGAAGCATGAATGGTGAAAAGGCGTCGTTACCAAAATCTGCCTCGTGCAAATCCCCG
>PKCN01000016.1 GCA_002862205.1 Planctomycetaceae bacterium
TGCACAGCGACTTCTTCCTGCACAGCGACTTCTTCCTGTACGGCAGCCTCTTCCTGCACAGCGACTTCTTCCTGCACAGCGACTTCTTCCTGCACAGCGACTTCTTCCTGTACGGCAGCCTCTTCCTGTACGGCGACTTCTTCCTGCACAGCGACTTCTTCCTGTACGGCAGCCTCTTCCTGTACGGCAGCTGGTTCCTGTACAGGCTTGGGTGTCTTACTCAGGACCGGGGCGGAAGATTCAGGCTCGGATGCCGGGTTTTCCTCGGGGTGCTCTGACATATTGGAAAACAGGGGATGCGGGTCCACACTGTTTGCCGACTTTGCTTCGCTCAATTCTTGAGGGCGGCTGTTGTTATCGTGGGGGGTCTTGGGGGAATCGTTTGCCGACATGGAGAAATCTTTTGGAGTGAGCGTCGGCGCGCAGATCCAACACAAGCAGCAAACTTGCGATGCAACTGGCAAACGACTGAAGGGTTCGTACGCAATCAACGATCGGTTTTTTTCCGATCATCACACTGACAGCGACGCCGCTTCGTTCACACAAATTCTTTCGCTCGCCATCTGTTGAGGCGTTCGCGTGTTTTTCACGCGTCAGGAAGACTTGTCGCATCAATCCCGTTGTTGGCCGCGTAACTGCGGTGCTCAACTGGATCGTCTCGTCGAAACGATTCGATCTCGATTACTTTCGGGACTCAGGTGAGCCGTCAAACTATCGCAAGCAAGAATAATGCGATAGGGTTTTTTCGGGATGAATATCGAAAAGATCGGCCCCGGTTGGAGTGTTACCAGCATAACCGTCAGCCAAGCTCCGGAGCTCTACTGACGTGACGCTACCTCTCAAATCGCCAACGGCGGCGAATGACTTCGCTGGGGCACGTTGTTGGTGAGCATTTGCCCCCTAAGCGGGATTCTCAGTATTTCCGCGGTTGATAGAGCGGCAGCGAAACTCAAGGATTCGATTTTTTCAATGTTTCAAGTTCGCTCTCGATTTTGTCGAGTCGTTCAAGAATTTGGTTGAGAGCATCCATCACTTTTGCATCTGTGGATGGTGTTTTTTCAAGATTACTCTTGCTGGTTGTAGGCGTTTTTTTCGTTTTGAGTGTCTTGTTCTCGTCCTTGTCCAAGTTGTAATCCTTCATTTTTCCATCGGTTCCGATCACAATTGCCCGCGCTTGAACGTTGCCCAGGTTCATGTTGCTGGCATCAATCCCTTGGATCGCTTTCATCAGTTGTTTTTGGATGTCAGCAGGTAAGTCGGCGGCAGCGTTCTTCAGTAACGCCTCGATATCCATTTTTTTCGACTGAGCAGTTGGGGGCTTGCCCGCCTCAATTTTCATCTGCAGCCCGGACTTTTGGCCAGCTGTTTTCATCGCCTCTTCAATTTGTTTGCGAACCGGTTCCGGAAGGTTCTTGAGCATTTGCTTGTTGTCGAGGAAATTGCCATTCAGGTTCTGTTCGCCTTTTGCTTCCTGAACAACGCCATCTGGACCAACGATGATGGTGTGATACGAGAAACTGCCGCTGGCTTGGGTTTTTGGTGCTTGGGTTTTTGGTGCTTGGGTTTTGGATCTGCTGTTCGTTTTGAGGCTTTTCTGGTTCAATCCTTCGACAACACCCTTCAATTGTTTTTCAAGAACTGCCGGCGAACTGCCCAGTTCGATCACTTGGGGCACACCATTGATCTCGATGATGACATGCCCAGTGGTCTCCGACTTTGCCTGTGCCGAACTTTGGGTGTCATTGTCATTTGAGAATGCGGGTGTCCAGAGCAGCAACCACACTGTGACGGATGCGAAGATGTTCAATCTGTTCATGATGGATTTTTGGTTGAAGGCTACCTTGGTCAATTCAAAGCGTGTGCGACAAATTCAGTTGCGGGCGGGTGAGTGGTTCACCTTTCGGGATGCTTGCATTTTCATCCGGCGCTGAGCAACTTTCCGGCTTGTCGTCAGACTATCGGATAGCGCGTCGTGGACCAAGGCTGAAGTGCGTCGTTGTTTCGCCAGTGCGGTGTGTGGGGCATTATCAGTGCATATCGTTCCAGCGAGTCTGTTATGCTGACATGGGCGAGAACGATCAGTTCAGAAACTCCGTGTTTTGCTGGCTGATTCCGTCTGGCGTCAGAGTCCAAGTTATCAATCGAGAAGTAAGGGATAGGATCTGGATGAAAGGTTTGAGATCGACAGGTTTGAGATCGACAGGTTTGCGATCACTGAGCCGTTATGTGTTCAGCGAGTTGACTGCAAGATTCAGTGACTTCGTTGCGGGGGCTGGCCAGCGTTTTGCGTCTGGGCCGGTCATGGTTCATTGTATCGTCGCCTGTCTGGTCATCTTGACCGGGAGAGAGGCATTGCAGGCACAGTCCAGTTCTCCCTTGAATCGTCCACCCCAACCGCCCATCGGTGCGCCAGTGCCAGTCGCGGGCATGGGGATCATGGCTGGGTCGGTGTCGCATGATTCAGCGTTGGTGCAGGTGCGGTTGAGTGAAGGTGACGAGCTGGCTGAGGGTGATTTGCCAGGAGCTTGGGGAGTTGTTGAGTTTTCACTCAGCTCCGCAGCATCGGAGCAAGTGCTGGTGTCCCACTCCTTTCCGCAGCGTGATTTCATTGCTCGTGTCAAGTTTGACCAGCTGACGCCCAACACCAGCTATGTATGCAAGACACGTGTGGGGCTTGATCTGGAGGCATTGGCACCGGGTCCCACGGTGACATTCAAGACACTTCCTGGTCCTGAGCTTGCTGAGAATGTGACTTTTGCTGTGGTGACTGGGATGAACTATGCCAAGTTTCATGGTGATGATCGAATCAATCGTGCTCGTTCGGCAATCAAGAATAACACCAAGCTGCCGCAGCCCTATTCAGGGCCAGATAAACAGCTCGGTTATCCCGCCTTGGCGACCATTCTGAAGATGGAACCAGACTTCTTTATCGGAACTGGGGACAACGTCTATTACGACACGCCGGATGACCCGCGAGCAAAAACCCCGACAGAGATGCGGCAAAAGTGGCACGAGCAGTTCATTCAGCCACGTTTTCTCGAGTTATTTGCCAAGGTTCCCACGCACTGGATCGTCGACGATCACGATTATCGAGTTGATGATGGCGATAACTCAGGTGAGTTTTTACCTCTGCCCGAAACTGGCCGACAGATTTTGTTGGAGCAATTGCCTTATGCAGCACATGACCAGCCAGCTGCCAGGACCTATCGGACGTATCGTGTGAGCAAAGATTTGCAGATCTGGTTCACTGAAAATCGTTTTCATCGGAGCCCCAATATGATGCCCGATGGACCTCAGAAGACGGTGTGGGGAAAGGAACAGAAGGCTTGGTTGAAAAAGACGCTCAAAGAAAGTGATGCCAAGTTCAAATTGTTGATTTCACCGACTCCCATGGTTGGACCCGACGATTTGCGTAAAACAGACAACCATTGTGATATTGGTGGGTTTCAGCATGAGCGGGACGAGTTTTTTGGTTTTCTCGAAGCCAATGGACTCGATCAGCAAAACTTTTTTATCGTTTGTGGTGATCGTCATTGGCAATATCACGCTGTCGATTCGACGGGCGTAGAAGAGTTTTCCTGTGGTGCTCTGGTGGACGCAAATTCGCGTCTCGGAAGA
>PKCN01000409.1 GCA_002862205.1 Planctomycetaceae bacterium
TTTGCAACGACAAAACAGGCTGGATGACGCGATCAAATGCTATCGCCATTCGGTTGCCTCCGACTCATCCTATCTCCGTGCTTTTTTCAATTTAGCTCAAGCATTGTCGGGCAAGGGCGAAGCTGTGGAAGCGAGAAAGCACCTCCAGAGAGTGCTCGAAATTGACCCGAACCACAGTGAAGCGATTGCAGCGTTAGAGCAACAATAGCGACATGAGCAGGCTGACTGCATGGCAACCCCGCGAGCACACCTAACGTCAAGCTTCTGGCAGCATGTTGAGAATCTGCGACCGCTCAGACAAGTCTGCAAAGAATCCACATCGCATGTTTTGCATGGGCGGCACAAAAAAATCGTCACCAAGCTCCTCGCTTGCAACCCTCATTTCGAATCCTCATTTCGAATCCTCATTTCGAATCCTCAAGGAAGTCAATGCAAGGCGCGTGTCGAGTCCACGCACTCCAGTAACGCACTCGAATCCACACACTCGCGTTTCAGCACCTGAGGTTGCTCAACCGAGTTGCTGCATATTCAAACATCAGTCACGCGACGTTTTGTTCGAGTTCGAACCGCCGCATCCTGCCGAAAATGCGGTTTTGGCACGCTCGGTCCCGCTTGTGTTGCGGGATGGTCCTCCGCAGAATCAAGGTTCCCAAGATACTCTTCGCGCACCTTCGGGTGTTGCTTGACCTCATCAGGCGTACCATCGATCAGCACTTGGCCCTGATAAATGACATAACAACGCTGAACAGTCTGCAAAATTTCACGTGCAGCGTGATCCGTGATCAAGACACTGATGCCGCTATCGCATAATTGCTGAATGACACCTTGAATGGACTGCACAGTCACAGGGTCAATGCCAGCGAAAGGCTCGTCCAACATGACGATCCTCGGGTTGGAAACAAGACATCTGGCGATTTCAAGACGCCTCCGTTCTCCACCACTGAGTCCGCCGGCGCGGTTTTTTCGGATATGGGTGATATTGAACTCCTCCAACAACTCGTTGGTGCGTCGTTTCCGAGTTGCACGATCCACTCCCAGAAGTTCAAGCAGAGCGGAAATATTCTGCTCGACGGTCAGCTTTTTAAAAACGCTGGGCTCTTGGGGAAGATATCCCATCCGTCCATCTTTGGCACGGCGGAACATGGGCCAATTCGTAACATCTCGCCCACCGAGACAAACACGCCCACGATCGGGTTCAACCATCCCGCAAATCATCCGAAAACTGGTTGACTTTCCGGCACCATTAGGCCCCAGCAGACCGACAATTTCTGCTTTACCAACCGTAAGATTCACACCATCGACGACACGTCGCCGCCCATAAGTCTTCTGTAAACCCACAGCCTCAAGAATGGGCAGTGACGGTGAGCTTGGTTCCGATATATTCGACGGCGACTTGATTGTCTGGGATTCCATTCCACACACTTCCTTTATCCTTAGCGGATCAACTTCATCTGATCGAAATTCGGCAAAAGCGGAACTGGTGAGTTCCATGAGTGTGGCCAAAATACCACCAAAGCTTTGCCAACCAATAAATCACGCGGCACGTAGTAGTCGTTTGACCACCTCCATGCATCCTCATTCACCCCACGCGGAAGGGGACGCTGAGGCTTGCTTCCTGCCCAACAACGCGCATCCAGACTCTCGGGACTGTTATCGCCCATTGGAAAGAACTGATCTTCACCGAGTTCAAACTCGACTGTCCGGCGAGCACTCCATCCAGGAAACGTATTCCAAGTGGTGGGGTCTGCCAACACTTCCTGGATCTGGATGGGCCTTGAAACGGCACCATCGGTGAGTTGCCATAACTTGTTCATATCATAGTCATAAATACCGTAGTTGCTGTTCGTGGTCGCGATGTAATACTTATCGCGATAAATGCGAAGTGATGTGACGTTGGCATCACCTCCGCGAACAGCCAGACCGACCGGTGCCCCATCCAGAGGATGCTCTGGAAGATACATCGGGTGACTCTCGTCGATGGTACGGAAATTCCGGGAATCAAAAGTGGTGGGTCGATCAAACTCAACCAGATAGCCATCAACCCAGAGCAGCAACTGATCATCACAATTGCTGAAACGAAGATCGTGTCGTGCACCGTTTATCACAGACGTTGCGGCTGTAGGTACGCCAACACTGCCATCCTCGGATGGGTCAAAGTCACGTGGCTCGATATCATTAATCGCCAGCGTTGCCTGACCGGTGGAAAGATCAAAACGACAACGATACTTGACGCCTGCCTCCACTAACTCGAGCATCAATTCCTGGCTGTCGTTGGATGTTTCTATTTGCGTTTCCAGCATCAAGTCTCCCACCCAGTCCATGCCATCGCGTCCAATTCCCTTCTTGCCCTGGTCCGCTCCACCCCAACGCGGCATTCGACCAAACTGATCGATACTTTCCCCAGACTTGTATCCCGGTGAAAACTTGCCTGCTGAATACCCACCGTTCATCAGGCGAGAAACAGCAGAACCACCCGAGCGTGAGGGACGGGTCTCGTACACCGCACTTGCTGGTACAAGAACATACGAACCGTAAGTGTAGAAGTCAGTGATTGCCCGACTGCTGTATGGGTTGACATTGGCGAGTGATCCGCCTGATCTTGCCAGCTCCCACTGCTTATCGGTTGGCCAGCGATGGAAATAACGAATCCATTCGAAACGCTCTGGATTTCCATTCTTCAGGACCGCTTCCAATCCATCGCCACTTCGCTCAATCTGCCAAGAATCGCCCGGAGGTGTTTCGGCCTTTTCGCGCCAAGGTTGCCAACGACTCGGATAATTCGCTGCGATCAAATCCTCGGCCTGATAGTCGGTGTCGTAGACCAGGTGTCGCATCGCCAGCAGTTTGCGCGCCGGCTTGCGAAGAATCTCACTTTTTTGGTCAACACCAGTGGGTCGTGAATAAACATCACCATGCCTGATCTTGAGCGTCTCGTTGGGAAGCCCTACCAGCCGTTTAATGTAATTTTGTTTTGGGTTACCGGGGTACTTGAAAACAATGACATCCCACCGCTCTGGCTCATTCAACGTGTAGGTGAATTTGCTTACCAGAATCCGATCCCCGTTGAACGTTTCGTCATTACTGTTATTCGCCAGATCCAAAGGGTTGACATACCTGCAATTAGGACAGATCCCGGCCACAACCACATCATCGATGCTGTTACCAGATCGCTCCCGACTGGCTCCGACTTGAAAAGGTGTCCCACATTCGTCGCACACAATATCTTTGTGGGCTCCCATTAACGTGGGCGCCATGGACCCTGTAGGAATGACAAACGCCTCGGCAAGAAAGGCACGAAACAACAAGGCGAGGATGAACGCGACCACAAACGCTTCTACCGTTTCCCGCTGCGCAGCAACACGAAAGGACTCGGTGCGGATCTCAGCAGGATCTCGGGGGTCCTTGGCAGGCTTGTTTGCGGAAGTTTTGGTCTTACGTTTGCCCATGGACGGCTGCTGGATTTGGTCTTGGGTGATGATTTCAAAGGAGAAGACAGTAGAAGACTCGGCATCCTAGCTATTCTACCTGTTTTGCGATACTTCGATTCGAGATGCGGTCCGACACAAGTGGTCAAAA
>PKCN01000317.1 GCA_002862205.1 Planctomycetaceae bacterium
TGACGACATCAAGGCGATGATTGAAGGTCGATTGAAACCGGAAGAACGGGTCGTCGAATTGGGACGGGCGCTGGTCAAACAGGTGTTCTCGATCAGTCGCGTAGGAAGCATTGCCGGTTGCTATGTTGCTCAGGGATCCATCCAGCGTGGTTGTCGTATCCGTGTCAATCGTGACGGCAGAACCATCGGCGATTACCCGCTGGATTCGTTGAAGCGGATCAAGGAAGACGTCAAGGAAGTGCCTCGCGGTATGGAATGTGGTATCCGTCTGTCAGGTTTCAACGATGTGAAGCAGGATGATGTCCTTGAAGCCTATCGAATCGAAGAGTTTGCACGAACGCTCGATTAAGATCGTCTCTGCACCAAAGGGCTTCGTGCGACGAAACGCATTGGGCGAGACGTGAGACGCGAGACGTGAGTTTGAGATACTGAAGATAAATCCTGCTGAGGCCAACGGGTGAAGTAAGTCCGACTAACGCAGTAAAGCGGAAAACTCTGTCAAGAGACGCCCGGGTTTCTCGTTTGGAAAGAGAGGAAATGCTCGCCCAGCAGGGTGCGCGTGGCCTGTTTACAGAGAATCAATACCAGAAAATTAGACGTGCTGGCCTCGCCTGCACAGCACAAGATTCACCATCAGATTGTGCATTGTGACCCCCGTTCATCCCCAACCCACCTATTCTTTGTGACCAGTAGACGTTTGTTAAAAGCAGCCGAAGCCATTCGAGAGGTGGTGGCCGCGTCGATTCTGACTGAACTGCGAGATCCACGTGTGCAGGATGTGACGGTGGTCGGTGTCAAAGTCAGCCCTGATATGCGTGAAGCACAAGTGGCCGTCAGCATCATGGGAGATGAATCGCAGCAACAGCTTTCACTGCGAGGTCTCCAGAATGCTGCGGGCTTTCTGCAAAGTCGAATCGCTTCGCGGATCGAGGCGAGGTATACCCCTCGACTGCAGTTTGTGGTCGATAAAGGAATTCAGCATTCACTGCTGGTTGGTGAAATCCTCGAAAAAATCAAGCGAGAAAATGATGAGTCGAAGCAGGACGAGACCATTGAGCAGGACCTGAACGAAGATGATTCGACGGATTCTGATACGGTTGAGTCTTCTCTTCCAGTGCAAGATGCTGTTCCTGAAAGTTCGACTTCGACTGAACAGGCTGATGATCGGATGCAATAATCCGAACTGCCTGGTTCAATGCCTCGATAACCAAACATAATCGTGATCGCAAGGCGATCCTACCTATCAGTACCTTTGATCTGACAAAACAAGATGTCTGCAAGTAAGCGTGCAACCCTGATCGGCAAACTCAATACTGCCCTCAAGAAACATTACAAGCCATTGCCCACTCAGCCTGCGCGTCCGCTGCTTGAGCATGTGCTGTATGCATCACTCCTCGAAGATACGCCGGCAGATTTGGCTGATGAGGGGATGGCAAAGTGTGAACAGGAGTTTTACGACTGGAACGAGGTGCGTGTCACCACGGTCACTGAGTTGGCTCAGGTTCTCTCAAGGTTGCCCGAACCTGTGGTCGCGGCCCGTCGGTTGAAGAGTAACCTGCAGGCAATTTTCGAAGAGTTCTACACGTTTGATTTGGATCATCTGAAGAAAGAGAATCTGGGAAAGGCGGTCAATAAGTTCGAGAAAATGCCGGGGATGACACCGTTTGTACTCAGCTATACGGTCCAGCATGGCTTGGGCGGGCATTCGATCCCGGTTGACTACTCCGCCATGGTAATCATGTTGTGCACCGAGGTCGCATCACAGCAGGAAGCAATGAGCGGCAAAGTACCGGGCTTGGAACGAGCAATTCCCAAGAGCAAAGGGATTGAGTTTTCTGGTCTTTTGCACCAGGCAGCGGTCGCATTGAACAAAAACTTGAAAGACAAAGCGTCCCGTGCATTCATTGATGCTGTCAGCAAAGGATCCAGTAGCCGACTCGATGAGTGGCTCTCGAATAAGAAAGCGGCGAGAAAACGTGTTTTGAAACGCAAGGTCGAAGAGAAGGCTGCTGCAAAAGCAGCAGCCGAAGCAGCTGCGCTCGCTGCCATCGAAGCCGCGAAGAATCCACCCAAAAAGAAGAAGGCAAAAGATCCGGTCAGGAAAGAGGTGCCGGCTGCTGAAGCTGCAGCCAAAGAAACAGCCAAGGCTGCTGCGAAAAAGGCTGCTGCCAGCAAGGCTGCCAAGAAAAGTACACCCGCTCCTGTGAAGAAGGCGGTGCCGGCAAAGAAAAAGGCTCCCGCCAAAAAAACAGCACCGAGCAAAACAGCAGCAAAGAAAACGTCCAAAAAGAAGCCAGCGCCGGTAAAGAAGCCAGCCCCTGCAAAGAAGAAGACGCAAAAAACTGCAGCAGCCAAGAAAGCTGCGGGCTCAAAGAAGGTGAGCAAGAAGACGGCACCCGCAACGAAAGCAACCAAGAAGGCAGCAACCAAGAAGGCAGCAACCAAGAAGGCAGCAACCAAGAAGCCAGCAACCAAGAAGCCAGCAACCAAGAAGCCAGCAACCAAGAAGCCAGCACCAGCCAAGAAAAAGAGTGCCAAGAAAAAGACTGCAACCAAGGCGAAGCCAGTCAAAAAAGCCAGTTCGAAAAAATCAACGAACCGGAAATTGACCAAGCGTAAACCACGTTAGGTTGTGGACCGGCACTCGGGTTATCCTTTTATAACGACGACTTCCGTGGACACTGCCTCGGTGTGATCCACCTCTCAATCAATTGATAAGATCTGATATGGCAGGACATTCAAAGTGGGCCAATATCCAGCACCGTAAGGGACGCGTGGATGCCCAGCGAGGAAAGCTTTGGAGCAAGTTAAGTAAAGGTATCATCGTTGCTGCGAAAAGTGGCGGTGGGGATCCCAATACAAACTTTCGGTTGCGGAAAGCGATCGATGATGCCAAGGCAGTCAGTATGCCCAAGGACAATATCGCACGTGCTATCAAGCGTGGGACGGGGGAACTGGCGGGTGGAGACCTCGACGAAATCGTTTATGAGGGCTACGGGCCTGGTGGTGTTGCGGTGATGTGCGAAACACTCACTGATAACCGGAACCGAACCGGTCCGGAATTGCGATCCATCTTTTCCAAGCTGGGTGGTGAGATTGGCAAATCCGGATGTGTTTCTTACCTCTTTGAACGCAAAGGCTTGTTCATTTTCAGTGCCGAGGCAGTCGATGAAGAAACCCTGATGGAAGTGGTCCTTGAGAACGGGGGTGATGATGTCGAAAGTACGGACGATGCAAAATTGCAGGTCACGTGCGCACCTGATCAATTCCAGAACTTGGAAGAGGCATTGCAGAAAGCAGAACTGGTAGTCGAGATGAAAGAAGTGACTCGTTTGCCTCAGACGATGGTCGATGTCGAGTCGAGCACGGCCAAGAAAGTGGTCCGCTTGTTGGAAGCGATTGATGAGCATGATGACGTACAAACAGTGAGCACGAATCTCAACATTCCTGATGATGCCATGGATGGAGAGTGATTTGGCATGTCAGTGAGGCGATGTGTTCCGGGCTGAGCTTCGCCGGTGATTGAGTTGCACCTAAATGCTCACCATGCGGCGATTTCAGCATGCGGCGA
>PKCN01000138.1 GCA_002862205.1 Planctomycetaceae bacterium
CATTCTTGTTACTGATGGTATCACCATAACGCGACGAAGAGTCATCATCATCGAGCGAAATGGAAGATGATTCATCAGTGTCAAACTCGGGCATGTCTCCAAGCCCGGCAGTAACTTTCGTTCCCTTGGGTACCTTGCTTGTGTATTTTTCAAGGACCTCTGCAACGTCAGAAGCAGATTGGTAGCGGTAGCGTGGATCCTTCTGAATCATCTTCACGCAAATACCCTCCAACTCACCTGGGCAGTCAGGCCGCAGCTGTCGGATCGCTGTTGGCATTTCAGTTTGATGCTTGGCAATTCGCTGTGCCAAAGTTCCGTCACTGAATGGTGGTTTTCCTGTTAACAGGAAATACATCGTGCAACCGAGCCCATAAATATCAGCACGGTGATCAACCTCGTGACTATTCAAAGCCTGTTCGGGTGCAAGGTAATCTGCAGTGCCAAGAACATTTTCGTTGTTGGCTACAGTCAGTGACTCATCATCTGTCGCAGTGACAAGTGCAAGTCCCATGTCGAGCAAGCGAACCACACCGTCAACATCAATCAACAAGTTCGCGGGTTTAACGTCACGATGGATCACACCCTTCTTGTGAGCATGGGCTAGGCCTCGTGCGCCTTGCGCGATCAGGTCAGCCGCTGTCGATGGATCGACAGCACCGTCTCGTTTGACCAACTGTTGCAAATCCAAACCATCGACATATTCCATCACGATGTAATGCACATCGTCTTCATTGTCGATGTCGTAGGCCAAAACAATGTTTGGATGGTTGAGCGAAGCAATCGCTTTGGCTTCGAGCATAAATCGAGCCAAATAGGTTGCATCATTCACTCGACTCTTCGGCAACACTTTGATGGCACGCTTGTCGCCCATCTTGATGTGCTCGGCGAGATAGACACTGCTCATGCCGCCAGTGCCAATGTGCCCCAACAACTTGTACTTGCCCAGAAAGAACCCCTTGTACTTCCCAGCCAGCAACTTCTCCACATGCCACTCAGTCAGAAGCTCTTCTTTGACGTAAAGCGCAGCAAGCTTCTTAGGACTCCCAGGGAGTCCCCCATCTAATTTTTTGCGTACCTTCTCCACCAGGCGATCCGAGGCTTTCGCATCGACAATGCCGCTCTTGGCGACCATCTGGAGGAAGCGTTCTGATGTCAGCTTTTGTGTCATGGACTGCCGGCCGTGACCCCATGGAATTCGGTGAATCGAAGTGAGAAGATAACAGGTTTCGTTAAGCTGGTTAAGCGACGAGACATGAACTTACGCTACTTTCATAGGGACGCGTGTATCCGACATCATCTCCGCAGAACTTTTAATCCTGTGATGAACTTTAATCTAAGCATAGGTCTGGTGCGACGATATTTCCGCTCCAGAAGTCCAGTCGGCCCGTCTCAAACGACGGATATACCGGTTAGCATCAGGAAAGCAGGTTTCGGCATACCACCGTTGTACCGCGACTGAGTCCCCGGCCTTCCCCGAGTTCCCGAAACCACCGAATTTCAGTGCAAAATCCGCCAAACCATCCCGTCACACTGGGAATCATGACGAAATACTGGGTGGCTGGAAGTGTAAAAACTCGCTTGGGAAAAACAATCGGCATGGCCGAGGCCGCAGATTTGCACCGACTTTTTGTCTCGAAGTTATGTGCCTCACTATCCAGTGCAGCAGATCAACGGTGCCTGTGCATCACACCGAGGGAACATTTGCCCAGCATGCGGCTCGCACTGGAGCACTGGCAGTTGTCGCGAGAATGGCGGGTAGTTTTACAGGAGCCGGGCGACTTGGGCGCAAGAATGAGTGGCTGGTTCCGACAAACCCTTGAAACCGATGGAAATAGCACTGCTATCCTCATTGGAGGGGATTGCCCGCTGTTGTCCAAAGATGACATCACCGAGGCCGCAGATTGCCTGCGTCAATTTGACGTCGTTCTCGGCCCTGCGTGCGATGGCGGCTATTATCTGATTGGGATCGCCGGACCATGGCGTCCCGAATTAGAAACAATCTTCCGGGAGATCCCATGGAGTACCGAGCAGGTACTCTCAATCACACGGCAGAAGCTAGTGCAAGCGAACCAAACAGTGACAGAGCTCGAGCCCCGTGAGGACATCGACACCGAACGGGAACTTGTCCACCTACTGCAGTCCCGGAAGAAGGATCAACGCATGACAGGAAGCGAGCACGAGGATTTCTTTTTGGCCATCCAATCCATCCTCGAAAAATCCGCTTCGTCCGACTCGAGGAATCGATGAACAAATCCACCACAGTTGTCGGCGCAGGTGCGATCGGCCTCAGCACCGCATGGGAACTCGCTCAACGAGGGTTCAACGTTACCGTCATCGACAAGAGCGTCACTGGTAGGGGTACGTCTTGGGCTGGGGCAGGCATTTTACCACCAGCCAATCTGAGAAATTCATTTGACCCAATCGATCGCTTGCGTGGCCTGAGCCACCATTTATTCCCTGAATGGGCAGAAAAGCTGAAAACCAATACCGGAATCGATCCGGGGCTACAACGTTGTGGTGGTCTTTATCTGGCGGAAACAGCCGGCGAAATCGCGGCCATGTCCGGGATGACCGAATACTGGCAGGAGATGGAAATTGATTGCAAGCAGCTGACATCAAATGAAATCATTGGCCAAGAAGCGGCACTCGCGGACTGGTGGCGGCACACCAATAATGCCGCAGCGTGGCATGTACCTGATGAATATCAATTGCGATCGCCAAATTACCTTGCTGCTCTCAAAACGGCATGCCACCAATTAGGAGTTACTTTTCTTGAAAACACCGATGTGACCGACATCCGCTACCTAGGTGGACGAGCCGAAATTCAGTACGAGGGTAACTGGCACACCACTGACGGTATCGTTCTTACGACCGGCGTTTGGACTGGACAACTTGCAGCATCACTGGACCTGGAATTGAGCATTGTTCCGATTCGTGGTCAAATTTTGCTACTCAAGACATCGAGGCCTCTGATTCGAAATATCATCAACATGGGGCAGCGGTACGTGCTTGCTCGCGAAGATGGCCACACATTGATTGGCTCGAACGAGGAAGAAATCGGTTTCGAGCTGGGAACGACAGACTCAGTGCTGAAATCTCTGCTGGACTTTGCCACCCATTTGCTTCCAGATTTAAAAGCAGCCGAACATGTCAAATCCTGGTCCGGACTGCGGCCAATGACATTCGACGGTTTTCCGATGATTGGCCCTGTACCGGGTGTCGAGAATCTTTATGTTGCTGCGGGTCACCACCGCAGTGGCTTGCACCTTTCACCGGGGACCGCCGTACTGATTGCCGATATGTTGAGCCAAGTAAAACCACAAATCCCGATCGACGCCTTCCAGATTCGCACACAAAAACGTAACCACGACGTTCGATCCTACACCGCAACATGAACAATAATCCGAAAACTGATATGGACATGACACTGGATCCTCCAGGATCCATTGCGATTGTGGGTGCTGGCACACACGGGATCGAAGCTGGTCTCTACGGGCGTTTTCTTGGCTACGACGTGACGATTTTGGAACGTGGGGCGATCGGAAACAACATGCGAAATGCGAGCGATG
>PKCN01000234.1 GCA_002862205.1 Planctomycetaceae bacterium
ACGGCAAGATACCTGCCGTATACTGCCGAACTGTCAACTCGCGAGTCAGTTGGGGCCGAAGCCATTGTCTTACCGACGGCTGTGTTGCCAGGACCAATACCGAAAACAACCAACTGGACGTCAGTTGGGACACCGGCAGGATAGATCTCTGAAGTAAGCAATGCCCCTTCGCCGGTGCCGGTGGTTGTGACTTTCGCAACAGTTACGACAGGATCCAACAGAGCACGAACTGTTTCGCCACTATTTGAGGGGCTACCTTGCAGCCAACTACCTGCAGATTGCGAAGTGTGGTCATAAACGTGTGTGATGGACTTTGTCAGGCAATCGCCTTGATCTTCAGTCAAATCACCAATCTCATACAAATCGGTGTCATGTCCACTGTCGTGTCCGATCCCGCCTGTTGCGTAAATCGCATCAGTTGTACCGTCCATTACCAGCGAGTCCATGTAGTTCGGGTACGAGTTATTTCCATACGTTGTGCGGAAGAACTCGAAGTTGGACACCAAGGCAGCCTGAGTGTTCGCCTGCGATGCGTAGTTAGCAGAGCGGCGAAGCCAACCCAGAATAGGAACAGCGAGTCCAGCAACGATTGCGAGAATGAAAACTACCATCGTCAACTCGATGAGCGTAAAACCCGAGCGGTTGGATCGACGCGATTTCTGTAACATCTTTTGATTCATCTTAACTTCCCCTATGCCAGCTTTAACCGGCAAAAAAACTTTGAGTAAGTGGGAGTGCACGTTGTTCGCAGCAGTCCCGAAAATTGAATTGTGCTTCTCCAGGATCCGACAGCATGTTGAAGGCAGGAGGTTCGCTCCCCGTGTACAGCGATTGCACTGTCGTACGTATCAGTCGCAATCTGGGGGGTGGAACTCTGCACCTCTGATTTGCCTTTTCAATTTGCTCGGGGTGGTCCCGAGCAATCGATGGGTTGTTGTCAAGCTGAGTCGTCGGACGGTCGCTGGCGGCTGGCTGGCTAAGGAGTTGCAATTGAGAACCATTCTCAATTGGCACAAACAGCAGGTTACCTTGGGAAAGCCGAGTGTCAATTGTTGAGTCTAAATTTTCTTGAACATTTTGAGAAACATTGACGATTAGGCAGAGTTTGAGTGTTGCCGCGATTGCAAGCGGGAGAGTGGAGCAGCTCGTGTCGCCGGATGCTGGCTTCCGCCTTTGAAATGGCCAAAATCATGGCTTCACTTGCCAGGTGGAGGTTTTGAGTCAGCTCGTTTCTAGGGATTTCGAGCTAACTCGGTGAGAGTTGCGAGAGCAATGAAGATGGCGGGATAAAAAGCCCACGGATTGCCGAGAATTGCCGACGCCACGGCCGCCGCGATTTGAAATCCTGAAAGTGATGATCAACAAAAACAGGCATTTGTTTGGCTGGGAGTCGTCGATGGTGCTCACACACACGGCGGCAAACGATGTTGCCATTTCGCGGGTCCAGATGCCCGGTCACTCCCAATCTTTATCGTTGACAGTGCTTGGCGATCCAAGCAAACTGGTTTTCGAACCGAAACCATCGTACTCGCCGTACCACTCTCCTCATCTGCACCTCGTTTGGACGCTGTAGACTGCCAAGGAGGGTCGGTCGTGCGATAATCCAGAAATAAAAATTGTCATCTCACAGGATTTTACCGTGAAAATTCCATTCAAATTCCTCGTTCTCGTTGTCTTGTTTCCGATGCTGGCTGTGTCGGCTCAAGAGTCTGGGGAAAACACGGATCCGACGACGGAATCGCCCGAGATTCGGGAACGCCTCGATACGATCCGCGGTGTTGAGGGTATGAAGTTGCTGCAGAAACAAAATGACGAGTTGTCTAGTCAGAAACAGAAGTTGCTGCAGGAAATCGCCACACTAAACGCTCAACTTGACGCGATGCGTCAAGGTCAGGAGGAGGTTGAACGTCGATGGACTGCACTGCCAGAGTTTCAACTGGTCGCCCAGATACGCTCGGGTGCCATGTTGCAAGCGGAAATTTCTGGAGCAGGTCGAACGTATCGGGTTGTGGACGGTCGTCCGTTTCGCCTGGTTCTCTCAAACGACGAAATTCTCAACGCGACACCGCGATTCCAAGAGGATGGCACGATAGAAATCGTGATCGAAGACATCGAAACGCCTGTTTTGCTCGTATTCAGGCCCTCCGCTCCTGATCCAGAAAACAGCAAGTCGGACAATGGCGACAACCGTGGCGACGATGACAATTGAACTTCAGCGGATTCCGAACGTTTGAGAGTCCTCAGAATCGCTGAAATCGTCAAAAACGTACGCAAAATCTTCACAATTCTTCATGGCTATCCGTCTTCTGTAACGATACCCAAAATTAGCATTCTTTCTGTCGCCGCTTATTTGCAGCGTGCCAATGCGGGACCGAGCAGCGTTGCAAGGTTAGACAGCAAGTCTAGGAGCTGAAGTGGCAGGTGAGCCGAAGTCTTCTTGGATTTCCTCGAAAACATGTATGTTCGCCAAATTCGACAGGCTGGATATTTGCTGCTGGTTTGTTCGGCTGGTTTGTGCAGTGGCTGCGCATCGCTTTGGCAGATCGAACCACCGCCAGTGACACATCCACCAAAAGTACGAGTGGACGCCTCTTGGTTTTTGGAAAATCCCTCAAAGGATGTGGTCAAACGTATCACCGACGAGCGGCAGACGCACATTGAAACGGTGCTTTCCAGTCGCAAAAGGGGAGTGATCAGCATCCCGTTGAGCGATGCGATTTCCGGCGTTCCGGTGGCAAGCGATCAGTCTGCGGGATCTTCCAAAGTGTCAATACCAGCTGAGTCTTATTCTGTCACCACTGAAGTGAATCCCGAGCATTCTGTTGAAAAGAGTGGCTCAGGCGGGTTGATGATCAAACTAAATCGCGGGACAAATGATGTTCGCTAAAAATAGACTGACTGGATTTGCAACCAGTGGAAACGCAGCACGATACATGCTGACTTTGATGGGGCTTTTTGTTTTCAGCCCAATGGCCAGCGGGCAAACTTCTTCGAGTGCTGGCAGCAGCGACAAGAAAGAGCGGCTGCTCGAAACGTTCCAGACCGACGGGCGTAGCGTACGTGAAATCATCGATTTGTTGAGTGAGTCCTCGGGCCTCAACATCGTTGCCACGCCCGAGGCGGCGGAGAAGAGTGTCACGCTGACGCTTCGCAATGTGCGCGTCATCGACGCAATCGAAATCATGGCGAAAATAAGTAACTTGTGGTATCGCGAGGAAGAGGCCACTGGCACCATCAGGTTGATGACAACCGAGCAGTTTCAGGAAGATTTGGTTGTGTTTCGCAACGATGCAACACGGGTGTTCACGCTTCTTCATCCCAACGCGCTGTCCATTGCGATCACCATTCGCAACCTTTATGGTCCGCGAGTGGTCCTCAGTCCCCAATTCTTTGATGACGATATGATGCTCGGAATCAGCGGGATTGGACTGAGCCGATTTGCAAACAATTTCGGTAATAACCGGGGCGGTGGTGGCGGTGGCGGTGGCTTCGGCGGTGGCGGTGGCTTCGGCGGCG
>PKCN01000029.1 GCA_002862205.1 Planctomycetaceae bacterium
GGCCCAGGCGGCCCCTGCACGTAGCCAATTTCCATCAGCTGCTGCACCGGCATATCGACAGCAGCCAGGCGGTGGTCCACATCCCGCACCCAAAAAGAAAAAGAAGAAGAAATCGAGCGGAGGGTCTTCCGTCAAAATTCTCTTGATCGTCGGTGGGATCGTCGCTGGACTTGGCGTGTTAGGCTGTGCAGGATTGATTGCAGTTGCCGTTTCAAGAGCGGGGACGCACTCGGGTTGGACCACAATGAATGAACAGGGTGTTGAATTCAAATTTCCACCCGGGCGGGTGAAAACGACTCCAACGCAAAATATGCCTGGAGCGACAGGCACCAGACTAAACGCCGTGCGACTCGAGTCCGGATCATTATATGGATTCGAGACGTTTACATTTAAAGTGCCCCCTCCACCCGGGATGCGCGTGGAGGAAATTATGACGTGGGAAGGCAGTAAGGTCACCGATCCTCGAGCGGTATGGCGGGGTGGGGTGCGGGGATACCACTACACTGTCATTTCGGCCACGGGTATACCACCAGGAACTGAACTCGAGGTATTTCTACGCAATAATAAAATTTACTCCCTTACATACTCGGCCTATTCAAAGGCAAAGGCGTCCACCACCAGTACAAAAACGCCGCGTGAAAATGAGCAGGAGCTTGACAAGCCCGAGGAGTTCTTTGAATCGCTTAGATTTAAATAGGTATATGAAATAGGGCGATCGGCATCGCTTACCGTGACACTTGCGATGTGTATCATCCAGCTTCTAGCATTTTGACGAAGCCAGAGATTTTTGGGCAATCTCCTGACCGCTAGCGCACCAAATTCCAACTCGAACTAAGCTTGCGGGTCCCCGTTTTTTCCAAGCTGCCTAGGCTCCACGTCAACCGCATCAACAACCACCGCAAGGTCTGGCCGTAGTACAACGGTCTGTGATTCGCGGTGCTCGCAACGTGCTCCAAGCCGCAACGCAAATACAAGAACGAATGTGATAACAGGCATCGCTTTTCCTGAGCTTCACCCCAGTTGGATTGCACCAAAGCACAGATAACCACGATCTCGATAAGGCGTAAGCACTGCAACTCAGTGAGTCGGTGAGGCAGTTGTGCAGAGCGGCAAACTTCGAAAGTGTTTCTCTCTCTATGAAACTCAGCGTGCTTTGATGACATGCGGTGGGTAAAGATCCAATCCACCCATCACAGCCATGGACGGTTGCGTTACCAATCGAGAATCCTGCACTGCGTTCGCGAAGGTATTCCACTCAGTGAGACGCCCTGCCCCGCAGCGACGAATCACAATCCATGCACCCAGGGGGTTCTCACTCTGCAGAATCTCGCCGCCTTCAGCTTCTTGGCTGGTGTCCGCTTGCGTTGAATTCTCTGGTTTTCAGGATGCTCGGATGGATACTTTGGCATTGACACATCATTCACGTTCGCTCGACGAAAGTTCGACACCTTTGGAATTCATCATCTACCAACGTGTCTCTGGCAAGTCAGCAGCGTCTCTGGAAACTCACCCAAGGTTTGCCATGCGATGCCTTGATCGCACAAAAACACGTTCTGAGCCCATCGATCCCCTGCAGAAACGATCAAAACAACCACAATGATGCCACCACCTGAACCGACCCAAGTCCGTTAGAATACTCGGTCCAACTTCATGACCAGAATGGTCCTGATATCCAGATTCCCGTCAGTTAGAGAAACTCATGTACAAACAATTTGCACTTTTGCTCACGGCGAGCTTGGTGACGATATCGGGTGGCTTGGCCCGAGCAGATGTGACACTTCCCTCCATCATCGGTGATGGGATGGTTCTTCAGCGAGACATGCCGGCACCCATCTGGGGATGGGCCGATGCGGGTGAGAAGGTCACGGTCTCGTTTGCCGGCCAGACAAAATCGGTGAATGCCGACGATAATGGAAAATGGATGGTCAAACTTGACGCCATGAAAGCCAACACGAGTGAGCAAACGCTTACTGTAAAAGGAAACAACACCGTCACCCTCGGTGATGTTTTGGTAGGCGAAGTATGGATCTGCTCCGGGCAATCCAACATGGAGTGGAGCGTGGGCAACTCGTTGAATGCAAAAGAAGAGATTGCGGCCGCCGATTATCCAATGATTCACCTGTTCAACGTGCCCGGTCACCTCACGTCCGACAAACCTCAAGAAAAGGGCCCGGGTCAGTGGGCCGTTTGTTCGCCGCAGTCCATCAAGGGATTCTCGGCAGTCGGGTACTTCTTCGGTCGACGTCTCAATCAGGAACTGAATGTACCCATTGGTCTGGTCGGATCGAACTGGGGCGGCACGCGGATTGAACCGTGGGTCAGTCTCGACGGGTTTCGATCAGTTCCTGAATTGGAGCAACTTGCGACCGAAGTCGAAAAACTGTGGACTGAGGGCGGCAACGTCAATGGCCGCACCCCCTCGGCAATCTACAACGCAATGATCAACCCCTTGGCTCCTTACGCCATGCGTGGCGGGATCTGGTACCAGGGCGAGTCCAACGGGAATGAGGGAATCAGTTATCACCACAAGAAAACGGCACTAATCAACGGCTGGCGAAAACTGTTCAATCCGGATCTCGCCTTCTACTGGGTACAATTGGCGGACTTTCAAAAAGCCAGTGACAATCCCGCAGGTGGTGACGGGTGGGCCAATCTGCGTGAAGCTCAACGTACAAGTTTGAATATCGACAACACAGGCATGGCAGTCATCCACGACATTGGAAACGCCAAAGATATTCACCCCCGAAACAAGCAGGATGTAGGCTCGCGGCTCGCACAATGGGCACTTCATCAGAACTACGGGCGTGACGATTTGGTACCAGCGGGACCACTTTACAAATCCCTCAAGGTTGAAGACAACAAAATCCGACTCGGCTTTGACCATGTCGGAAAAGGGTTGATGGTCGGAACAAAAGATGGTTTGTCTGTCGCCACTGAGGACAAAGGTGGCAAGCTTGGGCGGTTTGCCATTGCCGGTGATGACAAGGTGTGGCACTGGGCCGACGCCATCATTGACGGTGATCATGTTTTGGTCAGTTCAAAGGAAGTTCCAAAACCAGTTGCTGTTCGGTACGGGTACACCATGAACCCACGTGGTGCGAACCTTTACAACAAGGATGGAATCCCCGCATCGCCCTTCCGTACCGATAATTGGTAATGAAAGAAAATTGAATTCGTGAGTCCTTCGGGATCAGAAAATACAGAGGGGTCTGCGGTCATTTTCGTGTTCGGCCGCAGCCTCTTTTTGTGTTTAACTACACTCGACACTCTTGCCTGCAAAGATCTTACGGCGACAAAATTTGAGTGCGGTTGGGCAATGAATCATCATCACCACGCCAGTTTCAAGCGGGGCATGAGTGATGCGGCGAAACCCTCGGAACCGAAGACGTTCGCACCACGTCAACACATCCCAATGTCGCTCCGTGATGGCTCGGTGAGTCCTGTTCAAGGGATCCAATCAGACGGAATGTCAGTCTCTTTTTTTAACGCGGTTGATCGCGACACATGCCAGAG
>PKCN01000332.1 GCA_002862205.1 Planctomycetaceae bacterium
CCGACGCTGTTGGTGAACTCTGCTAATACAATTGGAACTTCGCGAGTTTTGAGAGAAGATTTATCTTCACTGGAACATCCAACGAGCCCAGAAACTCCCGCAATTAAAACATAATTCAAAAACTTCACGTTCGTCTCACTGATGTGTGGCTTGAGTTGTCCGAGCAGCAGGATTGATAACGCAGTAACTCGGGAACCGATTTCTGCAAAAGGCATAGTGGTGATAAAATCTGATCGACTACATTGCTTTCCCAAGCGTCAATCAACACGGGATCAGTCGCAAAAAAAGTGCAGTGGAATTTTTATTCCACTCAAAGTACTTACAGCCGCCAAGTGATGAATGTGTGCGAACGAAGTCACGTTGGAAACGGTAATCGACTCAACTCGATAGAGAACACACCTTCGTAGCTAATCGAAAAGAGTGTCACTTGCGATAGAACCTGAATTCCTAGATTGTGAGATTCTTGATTGCGGCTTGCTTCCCTTGCATTTCGTTATTTCGGAGCACATTCAAGTCATGCTGGAGGGCACGTTGAAAAAGCGTGATGTCGGCGCTGTGGATCAGCATGTTGGCCCCCAACTCCAGAAATCTGGCTTGTTGCTTCAAATCGCCCCAAAAGTGAATGCCAGCACCTACCTTTGATAATCGAGCTTGCCGAAATATTTGTTCGCAAGCGGCGATAAACTTTGGATGATCATACTCTTCTGGGATGCCCAAGCTGCAGGACAAATCATGAGGGCCGATGAGTACACCGTCCAAATCCGGAACACGTAAAATCTCCGCCAGATTATCGATCGCTGGCGTGCTCTCCACATTCACAATCAAAAGAGTTTGATTGGCTGCTTGATTCAGATATTGCTCCAATTTTGGCTCAAGGTCTGCACCATCAAGCGCATCCTGTAATCGTTTCCCTTTGAGGGGACGTTTTTTCACGGCTCCGCGCAACGCTTGAACTTGCTCATGAGTTTCTACATAGGGTGCGATAATCCCTGCAGCACCGCCATCCAATGCCATCGTCGCAGCGTTTGGGTCAACACTTGGTATTCTAACCAATGGCGGAATACCTAATGCTGAGTAGGTTTGGCACATCCAACTCAATTCAAATCGATCAATCGCGATGTGTTCGGTGTCAATGAACACAAAGTCAAGCTCCGCTTGCGACACAACCTCCGGCCATTTGGGCGATGGGGAAACGATGAGTGTTCCCAGCACCAACGAACCTTGTTTCAGGCGTTCGCGAAATTGTTGATTGGCTGACGGTGCACGGTTCATGGCTCAATCTTGAATTTTGCGAATCGGATATGAGTACGAGATTTTTCTGCGGTTCCACTATCCCAAACTGCCCTGAAATCACAAGGTGATACTTCAACAAGGCTTGGATAAGAATTCTTGATTCCAGCATCAAAAAAGGTCCTTTCTCCAAGCCAATTGCCGCGCGGCATCCGAATTTTGTATCGCAATGATGTCCGGCCACCAAACGGAAACCCAGGTGCCACGCTTCGCTGAGCTGGACCGTCGTTATAGACATAAAGATAGTGACCAAGCTCTGTCTTGCAATAAAAGCCTTTTGACTTTGCGTTATGCAAATCCGGCTCGGGAACGGCAACCGACCAGGTTTTGCCACCATCCTGACTGAGGCTCGAATAGGCTCGCGGAGGAGTCGTGGTCAAACTCGTATCGTCATAGTTCGCCGTACGCATCACAATCCTTAATTCACCGTCTTGATCGCCGCGGGCAAGATTTCCTTCGTGCAAGAAAACCTTAGGTTCATTCGGCTGTGGAATAAACGCCTCAAGCTTCCACTCAAGCAAGCTAGTACTGCTGAGAATCATGTGATCACGGGAGCCACGTGGGTCCGACGCCAATGTATTTCGGTGAGCCGGTAAAAGGAAAGTTCGAACGCCATCACGATCGACTTCCACAGGTGGGGCGTTCAAAATGAGTGGACCCGTGTAGTGCATCGCCAACTCCACCGATGTCCAGGATCTTCCACCGTCGGCAGTGAACGCGCCGACCAGATGCGACTCCTCGCTATTTCGTTGCTGTATGGGGCATCTCATGGCAAAGCACCAGATGATCGCCTGCCCTTGCACCCGGTACAGAACAGGATTCGCATAAGCAAACTGCAAATCGCCTTGAAGCACATCATGGCTGAAGATGGCGTTGGGCTCGCTCCAGCTCAATCCGTCATCTTTTGAAAGGATGACATGGATATCTCCCATGTCTTTTTTGCCATGTAGCATACTGCCATAAGCCACGATTAAATGCTGCTTCTTCAAGCCCTGTACTATCACTGGTTGCCAGATACGCCATGCCTGCGGGTGCTGTTCAACTTTACGTAGCACTTGAACATCCCTGACATCACCCTCATAGGATGCTTTCTGGGCTATCACCGACCCGTGTATTGCGAAGACTCCTAAACAACCCACTACGGTAGATCTGAGAATACAGTCAAACATTTCACAACCACATCTTTTCAAATTATCAACGAAACCTTTGTACTGAACGTCATTCTATCATCCCGCTGGTTGATCATTTGTCGTTCCGAAGTATTCCTCTGTAATCACCACCAAGGGGGACACAGAGCGTTGCACGCTTGAATAATGCGAATCAATCTTCCAACAAGCTTCTCACCGTGCAAATCGAGCGTCATTCGACTGGTTGTGACTACCCCCAGATCTTTTCACCAAGTTGAGTGAGAGAATTGGGGTTTTAGAAAGCTTTGACAGTCGGCTCTGCGGTGAATGCTTCGCCTGCGAATGTTCGCCGCACGAACCGAAGCTCAGTTGCTGATCGGGCAGTGGGACCAGACTTACCACCATCGACATCCACACAATGGTTTAAGTCATCTTCCGTCGACAAATTTTGCCTCGCAATGGACTACGGAAATTTTTATCCCATCCGTACCTCACAACGGTAGATCAAACTTGAGGGCAGTCCATTACCAGCAGTTCTCCCATGTGATCTTCGATAATCTGGCAGTTCATGCCCGCTGGTGGGACAACTGCTAGTCGGCAACACACTAAGGGAAAAGATGGAAGTGTTACACTGGTGCGATATTGTTACTGTATGCGGCTAGTTCAACCTCAAGACCGTCCGCCACATTGTTTCTTGAAAAAATGAAAATCAAGTGTCCAAAGTGCAGTAAGGTACTCGTTGTCCCAACCAACCTCGCTGGTCAGAGAGTGAAGTGTCCCTGCGGGCATGAGTTGAAGACAACAACAACACAGACCCCAACAAGATCACCTGATTCGTTGGGTGGTAAGTGGATCGCTGCAAATCCTTCGGCAAGTGCTAAACCGATTGCTGCTAACTCTGGAATCGCTAGCCCTCCGCCGAGTCGATCTGCTCCTCCCCCAATTCGACACACTTAGTCAAAAAACCAAACTACTCACACCCAGCAAGTGTTAAAGGCAAACGTCTCAGGAGTGCGGCGGTGTGGAAGATGTAAGTCCGAGATTCATCCTCAA
>PKCN01000120.1 GCA_002862205.1 Planctomycetaceae bacterium
TGCAAAGGACCAGAACAAACACATCAACGAGTTGCTGATCTCGCACATTGACGAAACCGGGGCTCTACCACAATGGCTGGCAAAACGGGGTTACGTCAGCCACCAAAGCGGAAAGTGGTGGGAGGGTTCTTACCAGCGTGGTGGCTTCACTGATGGGATGACAAAAGGATTCCCAAACCCGCGCGGACGACATGGCGACGCAGGATTGAAAATCGGACGCGACGGAATGCAGCCAGTCCTTAATTTCATAGATCAGTCCGTCGCTGACAAAAAACCATTCTTTGTCTGGTATGCACCTTTCATGCCACACACGCCACACACGCCACCCGACCGCATCCTGAAGAAATACATTGCAAAAGGAGTCCAGGAACGGATTGCGAAATACTACGCGATGTGTGAGTGGTTCGATGAAACGTGCGGCACCCTCGTCAAACACATTGATGAATCCGGAGTCGGAAACAACACACTGATCGTTTACGTCACCGACAACGGCTGGATTCAAACCGAGACCGGCAGTTACGCACCACGCTCGAAACGCAGTCCTTACGAGGGTGGAACACGCACACCCATCATGTTTCGATGGCCGGGGACCATTTCCCCAGCCGACCGTCCCGAACTCTGCTCATCAATCGACATTGTGCCAACGATGCTGGCTGCTGCAGGTGCCGATGCCCCACATAGCTTCCCTGGACTCAATCTCTTGCCTCAGCTCAAGACCGGGCAAAAGATTGATCGCGACACCCTGTTTGGCGAATCGTTCGCGCACGACATCGCAGATATCAACCAGCCGCAAGCATCACTCCTGTATCGCTGGGTCATTCGAGGCAACCACAAACTGCTGCTGACTTATGATGGAGCCCCGGGGAAAATGAAATACCCACCACAGAACGGCGAGCCAAAGCTATTCAATCTGAAGATGGATCCAGAAGAAAAAGAAAATCTGGCTTCTCAAGAACCAGCGCTTACTCAAGAGCTCAGCCAACTCTTGGAGGACTGGTATGTGCCAAATGAACGTACGGCGGGAAAATTTGCGAAGGCGGAAGCGGCAACGCGAAAAACTCCCCAAAGAAACGCTGACCGCAAGAAACGGAAACAACCATAACTTCAAGTTCCGACCTACTGCTTGATTTCAGTGCTTTGAGAAAGACAACTGCCCCCACATGCTTGTGGCTCATCTGTGGCTTGGGGTCATCTGCGGCTTGGGGTCATTTGTGGCTTGCAGTCATCGCGATGGTTCAACCCGCTCTGGCAGGACAACGATCAGCCCTTGGCGTGACACACTCCAAACAGCAAATCAACGAATCACTTCAACCAAGTAATCGACTCAAAAGAACATGCTAAAAACGACCTGGAAACTCGCGATCTGCGTGCCCATGCTTTTGTGGACATGCCACGCAGCTGCGGTGGCTGAATCACCCAAGAACGTTGTGCTCATTCTCGCCGATGATCTTGGCTGGGCTGACACAGAGCTTTATGGAAAAACGTCGCTCTACGAGACACCGAACATTCAGCGACTCGCGGCTCGAGGGATGACATTTTCCAACGCATATGCCAGTCCAATCTGCTCACCCACACGGGCAAGCATCATGACAGGTCAAAATCCTGCCCGACACGGAATGACCGCGCCGTCAGCGCATCTGGAAGCAGAACGTTTTGAAGCAGTTGCTGGTGAAAGTGGACCGCCACACCAGAAAAGCACCAACGTCAAATCATCGACACGGTTGGCCCCAGCCACCCCAATGCTGGGTCAAGTGCTGAGCGACGCGGGATACTCAACTGGGCACTTTGG
The DNA here is from genome assembly GCA_002862205.1 of Planctomycetaceae bacterium. Lineage (GTDB taxonomy): Bacteria > Planctomycetota > Planctomycetia > Pirellulales > Pirellulaceae > Rubripirellula. The sequence continues at coordinate 1,790 of PKCN01000120.1, forward strand.
GAAATGGCACCTGGGACGCGAACCGCACTCGCCACTGGAGCGTGGATTTGACGTTGATGTTCCACATTGGTGGGGTCCCGGGCCAAAATCAAGTTATCTCGCCCCATGGGGTTACGAAAACCCCAACTTCGAGGAGGGCAAACCCGGAGACCACATCGAAGATCGAATGGCAGCAGAGGCAGTTGGCTGGCTGAAAACTCGTGACCCGAAAAAGCCGTTCTTCATGAACTACTGGCAATTTTCTGTGCATGCTCCCTTTGCTGCAAAGCCGGAGCTAATCGAAAAGTACCGAAAAAAACTTGGCAACACGGTTGCCGGACTCTCTGACCCCAAGGTGCGTGAACAACGTTTGCGAACCCACACGCCCGCCACGGGGCTGCCGCAACAATCTCCCACCTATGCCGCGATGGTGCATTCTCTCGACGACGCAGTGGGCAGCCTGCTGGATGCTCTTGATGCCGAGGGCCTGACCGATGATACCGTCATCATTTTCTATTCGGACAATGGTGGGAACCTTCATTGCGGCCTCGAAGAAACCGACGGCTCAGGTAGCAAATACATCACTCCGATTACCAGCAATCACCCGCTGCGAGGTGGGAAAGGCGGCATCCACGAAGGTGGTGTCCGCGTCCCGGCGGTCGTCGTTTGGCCTGGCGTTACCAGACCCGGCTCACGATCTGACGTTCGCATCCAAGCGACCGACCTGTATCCGACGATTCTTGAGATGTTGAACGTCGAGCTACCCGCCGATCATGTCATCGATGGTGTCAATTTCACCAAGGCACTGCGAGGTGAGAAGATGTATCGAGGTCCCATGTTCACGCATGTCCCCGGACATGGCAACACACCGCACTGGCTGCCACCATCAATGTCGGTGCATCACCACGATTGGAAACTGATCCGCACGTTCCATTACGGCGATGAGGGGCAACATCAATACCGACTCTACAATCTGCGTGACGACCTTGGCGAGAACCACAATTTGGCTGCGACTCAACCGGAAAAAGTGAAAGAGCTTGACCAGCTGATCGAAAATTACATTGCCAATACCAAGGTGGTTGTGCCCCTGCCGAATCCCAAGTTCGATCCTGCCAAGTACGATGCGTCCGTGGTTGGAGTGCAGGCTGGAGGGCTGAAGATGCCATCCTCATTTCAGCGTGCCGGTCAGACCAAGCCGGCAGGCAAATCGAAACCCACTGGCAAAACAGCACCCAAGACGATTCTTGGTTGGTCCGGAAGAAACGCTGACGCAACTGTTATCAACGATTTGCTCCATGTCTCAACCAACGGCAAAAAACCTTTCATCACGAACGCCAAGATGCGTGTCCAGGGACCTGCAAAGTTTCAGGTCCGCATACGAACCAAAGCAAATGGCAACGCTAAAGTGCAGTGGCGAACCAAAAATCAGGCCACTTTCCCAACCGACGGCCAAATCGCCTCACTCAAAGTCAAAGGTGGTGACTGGAGAGAACTGAGTGTACCAATGCCCACAGAGGATCAAGTGGTGCATCTTCGATTCTTCCTTCCCAGCCAAAAACAACCTGTGGAAATTGACTGGATTGAAGTCACCTCGGACGGCGTCGATGCAGAGGCAGTAGATAAAAAGGCAAACGAGCGCTGGGACTTTAAGGTTTCGCAGAAACAAACCAAGCCCAATATCATCCTGAT
>PKCN01000116.1 GCA_002862205.1 Planctomycetaceae bacterium
CAAATCGTCTTGGGGAACCGGGATAAATGGGTCAGAACCCGTGGTCTGCTTTGCTAGAGCGACAATCCTGGACGATGCAGCGCGATTCAGGAAAATATCCTCAACGTCCATCTCAAGAATCGTTCGAATCTTCAATACACCTCCATCAATCGTAGTCAGAGAGACATTTAACCGGTCCAGAAAGTCCCGTTGGCGCCACTGTGCACGCGAACGCCGCCCCGCAAAATACGACGCACAGCCAGCAACCACAATGATCCAGACAAGCTCGGGCCAGTTACCTGCCAGGTACGCCACTAGTGAATCAAAAGCATCTTGCATATTTTCAAGCGGGGTTGGAGGTTACAAACGAGTACGACCAGATCATCACTTGCACCTAGCATAACGCCTTGGAGGGTTCCGCAGGTATACGAAGGTGAGCCGCCCCGTGGGCAGGCCCTGGTTAGCAACACACGACACGAGCGGATCCCAAAATTCGATACGTCATCAACACCATCCGCTGACCCAACACCGCCAGCCTCTCAAACCGCGATACCCTCTACCACTGCCAACGACAGCAGTCGCTGCTATCCAAGCGTCACTCAATACTGATGCGTGAACACATCCAGCATCAATTGACAATCACACGAGCGTATTGACGATCAGGCAACCCACAAAGACGCGTCGGATCACGAAGCGCAAATGACGGGCCGCCATTTCAATGTTCGCTTCTCTGAAAGCGGTCTACACGAGAGACACACAACAATTCATCTGTTGTACGAAAGTCCGACTGGGATCGGTCACGCCAACCGGCCCAAAAACTCGAGGTCCAACCTCCTATCGCAAGTCCCTGAGCAAATCCTAACCCAGCTTGGTTGCAACTGTAGGATGATCACCGCGCACCCAACGGTAAAACCGATCCTCATGCCCTGCGTCATTGACAAGCTGTTCAACGAACGCCAACACACTACGGTCAAGAATTTTGACGGATGCTACGTTACGCACATCGGCATAGGCTATGACTTCGCTCAATCCAAGCTCTTGTATGCAGTAGTGCATCAGTGCGTCACAGATTTCCTGCCCGTAACCGATACCAAACCACTTACGCCGCATGCGATAGCCGATCTCGGGTCGATCGTCGCTTGGCACCACCGCACAGGTTCCAATGAACTCATGATCGGACTTTCGTACCACAGCCCAAACCCAGAAATGATTGTTATGCTTTGAGTAACAATCAATGCACATCGACAGTTGCCGTTCATTTTCTGCTTGCTCCAGTCCAGAACCGGTCGTGTACCTCATCACTTCGTCATCGGCTTGCATCTCGTGAAAGGCCTCAAAATCCGAGGGCTTCAAGTTCCGAACCACCAGTCGCTCCGTTTCAAATATGGCATTCATGAGGTTGAAATTAACAGTTGGTGACGGCAAAGAACAGCCACACCTCATTTCATACGGCGCCTGAACGCTTTACGCTCAGGCCAGTCAACGCCCCCGACTGCGTAAAAGGGCTGATGCATGCGATGTGCTGAAACCGGGGCTAGGTTCTATCTGAGACGTGGTAGGCACTACGACATCCAGTCAACTTGCTGGCTGATCGACTTTCTTGGAGACGGCGAGCATGCCAATCAGAAACGACAGCGATACAAAAGCTGAGCAGTAAAGTTTGCAAGATTCTTCCACAATCACTGATAGGACAGTCGGAGGTTCAACCAGTGAGTCCACCGTCGTGTGCAACATGAAAAACATGAATGCGACAGCCAGCAGCTCTACAAATCTCGGAAACCTGACAATGGTGGAAAAGAAATAACACAGAAATCCAAGCGCAAAGAATCCGTATGCAATCACAATCACATCATTCCAGTGCCTGACTGGTCCGGTCGCGATGCCCAAAGCATCGATACGATCTCCAATCCGTTCATGAAATTCCAACAGCTCATCAAGAGCAAGCACCCCCAATGCTGCAGCGGCAAGAATCCAGAATACTCTGGTTTTCAGACACTCTTTCGAGGCAAGCAGGAATGCCGACAGCGCGAAGGCCGCTCCGCTTGCGAGCAGCACTGCTGACAATGCCGTCACCGTACCGCGTTCGTCGACAAAATTGAAATCTGTTGCCGCTTCTCCGGGGCGAACGAAAATCGAAGCCACAACATACAAACCAATCAGAACCACAACCGCAATCACGAAGCCCGAAACTGGCGCGCGTTCGTATTCACTACGTGCGGCGAGTGCTTTCTCAAATCCTGTTTTGATCGTGTTCCACATACGAGCCATCTAACCTACTAGCGTTCGAATTGACGAAAGCCCCACGCTTTGAATTGATCGCATGCAAACCCACAGCGTGAATTCGCGTCATCCAATTGTAATTCGCGCACCGTCAACCCATAGACTTATTCCGCTGTTTCCTGACAGCCGAACCCCGGAACCCCCGCCACGCCGCAACTTTGGCTGCCCGAATCCCAGAAGACTGACCGGTCCTCGACAGAACTGATACACCAACACAAATCCACCGAGATGGCAGAAGCCGCAAATACCTCTCATCCGAACACACAACCGGAGGCCCTAATGTGTGGCTCGCATGGTTGCCTTTCACAGGTTCGGTAAACCAGAACGCCTACCGTTTTGCATGAACCCCTGACTAAACGCAGGAGTTTTCTCTGGCACGGAAATCGGTTCCGATGACTTCTTCTTGAGGACAAGCAGGACGGTAATGACCAACAGGAGCATTGAACCACCACACAGACGTGAATCCGGTTGAACACAGCCACGACTAATTCAGGGGGTCGTGTTCACGCCATAGCCGGCTCAAAGAGTTCGGCCCCTGGGAATCTCGTCCAGTGCGTCGTATCTAGCGATGGCGGCAATGCTGCCGCTTCAGCTCCTCACCGCTCGACATACGCCATGGCCCAAAAAGCATCCCTGCTACACCCAGCAGAGACACGACCGCCGCAAGAGTCTGTTTCATCATGTCGCCTTCCGTTTTTCACAAGATTCTGCCCATTACGCGACCAAGTGCGTTTGCAGATTCAGTTGCCCGAATCAAAACACGCCGACACACTTTGAACACCTACAAAATCCACTTCACAAGCAATGCACGATGAAGTGGCCGACGATGTCAAAACCCGATCGCCACAAAAGTGTAGAAGAGAGCGTGAACTGGTACGCATCAAGCGCACCTCCACGCGGACCTGCAATCAAGAAGGGACATTCAAGTACAGCGAATTCATGTAGTAATCCAAAGCCTCCCCGACAGGCAAACGTCCCACCTTTCCTGCATGGCACAGGCGAACCGGCAAATGCATTGCAGCCAGCAGCTTAATTCTCGCTTTCAAGCGTCACTGTTGTGTTTTTGAATCGATTTTCGCCACATAAGAGCACCTCGAACACTT
>PKCN01000148.1 GCA_002862205.1 Planctomycetaceae bacterium
GCAGTTGACGGAACATCTTGCGTTGGGAATACGGGTTCATCGCAAACAAATCAGGCTTCGAGCGAAGGCTAATGCGCACCGATTCGACGCAGTGATACTTGATTCTGATTTCCGCACCGTCGGCGACTTCGGTGCATCATCGTGTTAGGTGGATTTTCCGATTGTAAATTGGATTGCTTGATTCGTCATTTTATCGTGCGTCTCATCACTCGAATCTGGTCGTATTGGTAGTGGTACGTGCCGTCCTTTTTTCGATACCCGGTTTGGGTAGCATAGAACAGGTAAAGGAATTGTTTCCCGTCATGAGTGGTTAGTAGCGTTTGGGGAACGTGGCATGCGTCGACATCATCGTCAGGCTTAATGAAAGGCAATTGCTTCCAAGTGACTCCGTCATTTGATATCGCCTCTCTGAGTTGCCTGCTCTTCCAAGGAGATTCGCCATTTTTGATTGGATATCCAGCCGGATCTGAGAAACTATGATAGTTGTTGCCGATACGGATAACCTCGGGATTAGGCCAGTTAGCGATAAGCGGCTTCGCCAAGGCGTGCCGAATTTTAAATCCGTTGTTTACCCCGAATTCGTTATTGTTTTCAGCGTAACCCATGCAAACGCCTTTTTCCGGATGCCAGTAGTCGAACCACAATCGCCACTTCCCGTCATCCCAATGCAGAGAGGGGCGGTGAAAGTCACCGATTCTACCCAACTCGGGTTTTGGGTCAGAATTATCGTCTTCGCGAATTAGCAGCGGCTGATCAGTTTTTGTCCAGCGTACTCCATTCTCAGATTTCGCCCCCATGACACACTGGACCATTGCTGCGGGGTAGCCCTCACGTTTGGAGAAGTGCTTGGAAGTTGCGCTATACGCCATATGGAACACGCCGTCCTTGATGGTGACAGAAGGGTCTCCTGTATGCCAAGCTTCGTACCATTTGTCACTAGCATGCAATACCGGAGCCCAAAGACGCGGGTTCATCGTTTTATCCCACGAATCGTTCTTGCTATAAACCTCCCAATTCTGAAGATCATGGGAACGCGCGTGATAAATCGCATCACATCCTGGAACCTGCGAATTGGTATGGTCGTTTGCCCAACCAAAAAACCACATCAAGTAGCGGTGGTCACCGTCGACCTCAACGACGCAGGGGTTGTACATATTATTGAAGTTACGCAATAGCGCTCTACTATTTCGTTGCCATTGCGCATTTGCGTTCTGGGCACTGCAAAGAGTCGCTATCGACATGGCAATTGCCAACAAATGAATGAGTGCAGGTATTCGATGTATCAAAGCAGTTCCCATGCAAGCGACCTAACGACCACGATAACCGGGCGGCGACAGTACGCGTTGATTTCAGATTCCGCCGGACTTCGCCGCTCCGGTTCACGCGATTGTTTGCTGTCAGTCGAGCCGTGTCACTGGACGATGGCCGGGAACACGTGAAGCACCAAATCGACCGCGAAATTCGCAATTATTGCGGCGAACAGGCTCCTTCGCCAATAGCACCACCCATAGAGGATTCCTACAACGCTGTTTCCAGCAATTGTGCCGCCAATGGCGAATGGCGAACCCGCACCCGTATGACATCAACTGAGGCAGGTGTGCCAGCCCAAAGCCGACCGACGTCATTGCAATGACAGTCCATCCGACGGCGGGGCGGACCTCGCGGCGGCCCAAAGACCATGACAGAAACCAAATCAGAATGGTCGTTAAGCCGAGGCGAAACCAAACCTCTTCCGCTACTGCGGCACCGAATGAAACAGAGAGCCCACCGATCACGCCCCGGTGCCCAAAAGCAGGCAGTTCGGCCGGGAGATAAGGCCCTGTGGCCATCCGCACCAGAAGGAGTACGGTCCCCAGAACGAGCCCAAGGAGAATTGCTACCCCTGCATCACTCTTCAATTTCTTAATGCAACCCGATTGATTGGATAGCATCGCTGCGAGCAGCGGAGTACCCAACCCCATCTGACGCCCCAACACGATTCCAAGTCCACTCAATGGAAAAGTAAGTGCGCAGAGAAACAGCACACTGGGTAAGACGATGGACTCGAAGCTCTGCTCTTCATTTGATCGACCAAAAGTGAGGCTGGCTAGTTGTGCCAGAACGATGGCTGCAACAACCAAAATCCATGAAATGAGAATAACCTGAGTGGTCACCGCAACGGGCGTTGCTTTGTCGCCGGCTTGAACGTGAATATTGTTGTCAACTGTCATGCAGCGCTTCGTTGAAAGAAGGGGCTAATGGAATCGACAACGCGGGAGTGCTCCAATTTGATCTCAACATTCTCTTTGCCAGCTAACTTGTACATGCGGCTACTATTGCAGGATGGTCTTGGTCAGATTCAAGTTTTGCACTGATTAATGTCCCATCCCGTTGCTAGTCCAATGGCCGGGCCGAAGGTAAGGCCAAGAGGTATAGCGTCAAGTGCGGCTCCCAACACAATGCCGACCCCGGCGCCAAACACCAGTCCATAACAAACGAAATGAGTCCAACGCTTCGGGCGGGTATCGCATTTCTCAGTTGTTGACTATTCGTTTGACATTTACGCTCCATAGTCTATTTCGAATCGGCCAGTGCCCCACAGGTAGATATTCGACGCGAACGAAGTAATCTTGGGAAATGTCACTGAATCCCGTGTTAACAATCTAACGCCGACAAAAACGATTCGCCGAGCCACATAACGTTTCGTGTCAGCGGCGCCGTAGGCGTCCGTTGAACACGCTGGTTATGCTGCTTAGTGGAACAACATTGACTGGCCACCTCTGGATATTGACCGGAATGTTCTTGGTTCCCTTGGGTTACTTTGAATTCTTTCTGGGTTGTTTCCGCACATTTGAACTGTATGCCGGCCGCATCTCCTCACTCAGCGTGCGATCAAATTCTCTTGCGAGTTTCGCGATTGACTCGACCACCTCCGGACTCTCTTCCGCGACGTTCTTGCTCTCGCCAACGTCCTCGTTCAGATTGTAGAGCCACGGCGGCGCCGTTTTCGGTTTCTTCGCCAACAACGCTTCCTTCGGTAATTTTCCTGCCCAACACTCGCTCGGCGCGCGAAGGTGCAGCTTCCACTTTCCCTGGCGTACTGCCGACAGCTGGCCGTCTCGGACGTAATAGAAAAATGCATCGTACTCAGAGCGGGCGCCAGGCCAGCCGGAGAGCAGGGGCCAAATGTTCTTGCCGTCGATCTTGCGATCCGTGGGCGTCTGTGCCCCGGCCAGCAGAGCCACCGTCGGCAACACGTCCATGATCGTCGCGAATTGCTTGCTCACCGCGCCAGCCGGAATCCGCTTGGGCCATCGCGCAACGAACGGCACGCGAAAGCCTGCTTCCCAACTGCTGCCTTTGCCGCCGTGCA
>PKCN01000356.1 GCA_002862205.1 Planctomycetaceae bacterium
TGCCACCAATCAAACGCTTCAGGATCCTTCTTGCGAAAATTGCGCCGTGAGATGACAACGCTGATCCCAGTTACAAGTAGGCTGCAGGTCAGGCACCAAGTGAAATTCTTAAGCCCGCTGTCAAAATCTTGGCGCCAAAACCAATAAGCGCCGAGGATCAGAGAAGGCAGCAAGAACATGACGATCCCCGCAACTCGATTGGGGGTTTGCTTTGCCTTGACATGACTCTCCTTTAGAAAAGCAATCAAATCATTTTCTTCTCGCACACGGCGATTATGAAGATGCACAATCAAAGTCGGGACCGCGATGAATACACCGGCAAGCAATAACATTGCGACATGATTGACAAATCCTCTCTCCCATCCCTCAGACATACCAAGCAGCAGAAATGCGGCTGACAACATGCCTAAAAAATAGACCGCCAATTGCGACGACTCAATCTTGCCACGGTAGGTCTTTAAAAAACTCTCTGCCAGATCCTGAGGAGTTTCCGGAATCAAACCCACTTTCGCAATTCCGCTGAGAGTCAAACGCATCTCACTACTTTGGCTGAGATACTGCTGTCCTGAATCAGTTTTCATGAATGCGTCCCAGACGGGTTTTTCTTCAGCAGATAAGTCACCCCCATAAATCACCTTCAAACACAATTGCTTTGCAAGTTCTTCATTCATTTAGATTCACCTTTTTGTGAAAGTTTGACTTTTTGCTCTAGGCGTTTCTTGGCGTGATGAAGACGTGACCAAACCGTTCCTTCAGGTACACCCAAGATCTCGGCAATCTCGACATGCCGCAGTTGGTCGATACAGAAAAGGGTCAAGATCAAACGGTCTTTTGCATCGAGGCTGTCAAATGCCATTCGCACGCAGACCTGACGATCATCTAATCCGCTATCAAACTCCCGGCTTTCCGCCAATCTCTCAGCATCGAGTTCATAACCCTGAAATCGATTTCGTTCCTGAAGCTGTTTACGGCAAACATTGATCGCGATGCGAAACAACCAGGTTTGAATTGCAGATCGACCAGCAAACTGGTCCCAGTGCTGATAAGCCTGAAAGAAGGTCTGCTGAGCGGCCTCCTCTGCTTCGTTAGGGTTACCAAACATTCTCAACCCCAAATGGAAAATAGCTTTCCAGTGGTGCTCGAGTGCGTCGGCGAAGGTCCCATCAATTTCGTTCATGTCAGTTAGATCGCCATCTGGCTGAATCCTTCAAATAAACTCCACCATTTTTAAAAAAACAGAGAATGACCGAATTCAATGCAAATCCAGTACACAACTGACGTAAGAATTGTGCACCCCCATGTTGGATTTGCTAATTCCAATCGACCAAATCCAAACTCTCGAAAAGAACGCCCAGCCAACACCAAAATCGGGTCACCCCCCCCATAAGTCTTGGGAATCAGCCCCTTCCACACGGTATCTCACCAAGCATCAGATACACCTGTTTACCGCCAGCACAATCGGTTGAGAATCCGCGCTGTTTCTTCCCAGCCATTCCTGTACGCTTGCATGCATCTACACCTATTCATTTTCTTCGTCACACGACAGGAGACGTTCCATCATGTTCTTCGCAGCCAAGCCTAACGTGAGCGTCGGCGAAAAATCGAGGATCGAGTTTTACCTGCAACAACTTGCAGAGTGCATTGGATTTGATCGATTTCTTCTACCTGTACTAAGTCGTCACCAACTGATTGGACTTGTCGAAGTAGAACAGCATACCCCTGAGCAGATCGTTTGTTTTCTTGGGACACACCTGAATCATGATGTGAGTGAAATCCGAGTTCAACTGGATCCCCAGCAGGCAGCCGACTGTAGTGGCGGTGGCTGAGGCGGCGGCTCATGTGCTGGACTCGGCGGTCTGCCGGGCAATTACGATGCGAAGCAACGACTCATTAATCTCAACACAACGCTCGAGGAAGATCCTGAACTAGCCATCGCAACACTGATTCACGGTGTCGTGAATGACATGCTTTATCAAAGTACTTTCAGTCAGCCCCATTTCCCTGAAGTGGTGGAACTGGCAGTCATTGGTACTGGGCTGGGTGTCTTACGCAGCAATCTGGTGTTTGTCAAAAAGGTTGCTGCATTCTGGGACTCCACCAACTGGCAGATTGCTCCACCCCCTTTTCTGAATATTCAATCTTTGGCATACGTCAACGCGCTTGCGGCATGGGCTCGCGACGAGACAACGCCCGCATGGTTGAATGACCTGAATTCTGAAGTGAAACGTCCCATGAAACGGTCACTGAAGTTTCTGTTCAAAACGGGGGACACCTTCTTCAATCCACGAGAGGCTCAGAACCGGATCAACGTGCCTGACAAACAACAGTGGTGGGAATTAGCACAACATCCCTCAGCGTCTACACAAGTGATCGCAATACGCCATGTGAATACCGATCAGGACCTGACGCAACAACAAGAGTCTGTACTGCTGGACAAGCTCCAATCTACAGAACGTGCGACAACCCTCAATGCAATCACAACGACAGAGCGATTGTCATCGCGCCAAGAGAATGAAATCAGTGATTCACTCACAAAACAAATCCGAACGTTGATGCATCACCGTGATGACGAGATCCGTGCTAAAGCCATGTGCGCTTTGACCACTGTAAATCGGATCGACAGTTCAGCTATTGACGCAGCGGCCAGCATGATCGAGGACGATATTCGTCACGTTGTCTTTGCAGGGGTATATGCACTTACGACAGTCGATCAGTTACCTGATTACATATCACCCTCATTTGACCGCAGCTTTATCAAGGCCTTGAAATCATGTGACTACGAATTTGTTGGACTTTTCGCAAAAGGGTACAATCGCTGGCACGATGACCCAAAGCAGCATCTAGAACAACTGCTATCCGATAGTCCTGAATTTCTTCCGATCGCAATGGAAGCGTTGGATCAGATACCACAGCAAGTTGTTAATATCGGGTAAATCGGGTTTGCTCTTCAATCCTGCATCCCGGCGCATCGCAGGCCCATTTCAATCCAGATTTTTAAAATCCTTCATGATCCGATTTTTGTTGGCGTTGTTGGTGGCGTTAGCAGCTTCTGCTGCGCCGGGCCAATCGAGTGGCAACAAACTGTTGTCACTCAAAATGCCATTGCCAGACGATCACACTTCACTTTGGTGGCGTGATGGCTTTCCCGGCACCGTGGAGGGGGCCGACTGGCGTCGATGCATTCGAACTGGTCACTACTGGTTCATGCTGGATACTGACACGATGAAAGTGCCCCGAATCGGCACAGTGAACGTTCCTGTCAGTGAATTATCCGGAGCCGAACTTCAACTTGTGATCACAGCTAATGGTAAGTCCTATCAGTGCACACAGGG
>PKCN01000387.1 GCA_002862205.1 Planctomycetaceae bacterium
GCTTCCGAAAGGCAACGCGTGAGGGATCGGCGTCCTGTCTCTTCCGGTTGCACGTCCGTTCGGCGACAGCTGGTGCTGGGTGTGGTAGGTAGATTTGCGTAGGAAATTATTCAGAGTGCGGTGCATACAAGACAGCCCCACGGGCGATCACCGCAACAGTTCAACCGAATCAGATTCATTAGAGGGAATCAGTTTTATGACCAAGTGCAAGTTGGAGTATATCTGGCTCGACGGCTATCAGCCCACGCAGAGCCTTCGAAGCAAAACCAAAGTCGTCGATGATTTCAGTGGTCAAGTCGAAGACGCTCCATTGTGGTGCTTTGATGGCTCGTCAACCGAACAGGCTCCTGGCGGATCAAGCGACTGTTTGCTCAAACCAGTCTACTGCGTACCCGATCCGGGCCGCCTGGGAACAGGTTTCCTTGTGATGTGCGAAGTACTCGACAGCGAAGGCAATCCACACAAGACCAACGGCAGAGCGACGATTGCCGACGATGACAATGATTTCTGGTTCGGCTTCGAGCAGGAATACACAATTTGGAATCCGGAATTCAATAAGCCGATCGGCTTCCCCGCCGAGGGTTACCCCGGTCCGCAGGGGCCTTACTACTGCAGCGTAGGACAGGGCAAAGCGGTGGGTCGCGAGATTGTGGAGGAGCATCTTGAGATGTGCCTTGAGGCTGGCCTGAACGTGGAAGGCATCAACGCCGAAGTGATGATGGGCCAGTGGGAATTCCAGATTTTCGCCAAAGGTGCCAAAGAAGCCGGTGATCAGATCTGGATCGCCCGCTACTTGCTTGAGCGAGTTGCTGAGCGATACGACATGGGTATCAACTGGCAACCCAAACCCGTTCAAGGCGACTGGAACGGCAGCGGCATGCACGCCAACTTCAGCAATACCACGCTACGCACCTGTGGCAGCAAGGACGTCTACGACGCCGTCTGCCAGGCATTCGAGCCTCGAATCAAGCACCACATCGACGTCTATGGTGCTGACAATGACCAGCGATTGACGGGTCTTCATGAGACACAATCGATCGACATGTTCAGCTACGGAGTTTCGGATCGTGGTGCATCGATTCGAATTCCGATTCACACAGTGGAAGCTGGCTGGAAAGGCTGGTTGGAGGATCGTCGCCCTGCCTCCAACGCAGACCCTTACATGGTCGCCAGCGCGATTGTAACCACGGTCAAGAACGCCGATATTTCCGCTGCCGTCTGAGCCTTGCTCAGTCTGTGGTGACCCAGAACCCCGGTAATGCGGCAGCATTACCGGGTTTTTTATTGTGTTTTTTTGCATTGAGTTGGCTTCCCTGCTCTGTTCGACAGACTCTGCAAATCACCGATACCAATACCGGTATACCGATACCGGTATACCGATACCGGTATACTGTGGCGATGCAAAGCGAACCGAACATCATCCTGTCGGGGACCGACCCTGACCTGCCCACTGACTTGGCCTCAGGCTTGGGACGCTACACCGGATTCCGCGACATGGCTCAAGGGGGCTGTGCCACGCTGAGATCCTGCTTTGATCCGGTCACCGGGCGTACCGTCGCCATCAAGACGCTTCCACCGGAAATTTGCCACGATCATCGGGAGCGGCGTCGACTGCTGCGGGAAGCCCGCGTGACAGCCCAATTACAACATCCAAATACCGTCCCGGTGTATGACATTGGCGAAGATTCCAAACAGGGCGTCTACTTTGTCATGAAACGGATCTCGGGGGAAAATCTCTTCGAAATCCTGAAGCGGATTGCTCGTGGCGACGACGCTACCGCGGCGGCATTCCCGGTTTCGCGGAGGATTGAGATCGTCGCCTACGCTTGCCAGGCACTCGCCTATGCGCATGCCCGAGGCGTGATCCATCGCGATGTGAAACCGGAAAACATCTGGGTCGGAAATTTTGGCGAAGTGATCCTGCTCGACTGGGGGGTTGCAAAAGTCTGGGGGCATGCTGACGACAACGAGCCACTGGGCAGAAGCATGCTCAAATCACCCCGCAATGATGACCAACAATTACAAACCCTCACGGCGGGAGGACAACGACCGGGTACACCGCTGTACATGTCACCCGAACAGGTGCAGGGAAATCGCTCATTGGACGAGCGTAGTGATATTTTCAGCGCAGGCGTGTGTCTTTACGAAGTGCTCGCAATCCGTGAGCCATTTCGTGGCCGCACCATTGATGAGACGTTCGACAACATCAAAAACATGCAGGTGGAGCCTCCGAGCGTTCGATCACCGGCTCAGAGAATCCCGCCAGAAGCAGATCAGGTGGTGGCAAAAGCGTTGCAAAAACGCCCCGGAGACCGTTTTCAGTCGATGCGTGACCTGATTGCTGCCCTGCGGGCGATCGAGCCCTGACACGCGCTGATCACCTCGCCGGTGCCGCCCACGAACATCGTTACAGCCGTGCGCGGTGAGTTCGCCCTGTCCGCGGGGTCACACATTCGTTGCAACGGATCCTTGGGGGGCACAGGTGGTGGTCGCCAAAATCGCCGATCCCAGCCCGCCAACGGCTCGGTCTGTCCGCGATCTCAGGGTCCCGAAAACGCCCTCGGCAGACCTTCCAGACGGCGCAGCGGCAAAACATTGTTGGAACTTGCTGCCAATATCCTGACAGCTGATCTGGACCGCTGCCGAACATTTGGTACACTCCCCGCCTCATGTGGCGAACCTGACTGTTTCGCTTGAGCTCTTCATGAGGGCCGGAGCGACGGTTCACTTGGAAGGCAAGCAAGCCAATTGCAGCGGGAAACTCCACATGAATGTAAGTTGTAAGTCATTGACTGAAAACAACTTGCCAGCGTAGCTCAGTTGGCAGAGCAGCTGATTTGTAATCAGCCGGTCGCGGGTTCGAATCCCTCCGCTGGCTCTTTTTTTTAAGAGAAATGCAAAAGATAGGCCGTCCCAGAGAGAGGAAATAAACCGAAATAGCAGAGCAATCGGCAGCGATTAACAGACAGACAAGAGATTTATTGGGGGTTTGCCCGAGTGGTTAAAGGGGGCGGACTGTAAATCCGTTGGCTACGCCTACACAGGTTCAAATCCTGTAGCCCCCATTTTGAAGAAGAGCATCTTGAAGAAGAACATTTTGAAGAAGAAGTTGTGTGAATTGCCGACCGCTGTCTCTGCAACATTCGTCGTCTCTGCAACATTCGTCCAGCGGGCCCTGTGGGTCGGTGAGCGAGTCAAAAGCGACGATTTAAGAATCACGAGCGATAGACAGCGGACGATTTGTGCGTCACCA
>PKCN01000067.1 GCA_002862205.1 Planctomycetaceae bacterium
CGCTCAAGACTGCATTGCAGACCCGATGGACCAAAGTCGTCGTGACCAGTGGCTGTTCCGCAAATGACAAGGATGTCGAATTGAATCGAATCGTAATTTCCGTGACGAGCTTCAGTCTCAGAAATTTCGATCACGGCAGCTTTGCATTTGCTGTCCTTCGCCTCGCTCAACCAGTGCACGAGTTCCCGATTGGTGGGAAGCGATGAGTCGGACGTGGAATGGACCAACCCGTCGCTCTCTCCCAAGTCTGTTTGGTATGCGGTTCGGATCGATGCTGATCGCAATAACGATGAAATCAACAGCGAGGTAGTGGTCTTGCCAGCCGAGCCGATCACGCCGATTGTCAGCAGTTGTCGGTCTGGATGCCCCGCTTGACTCGCCGCAATCTCTGCCAAACTGACTTCCATATCTCCCACAATGCACTGCGGCAGGGGGCATGGCAGCAGTTGCTCGGTGAGGATGCCACTGGCGCCGCGAGCCAAGGCGTCAGCAATCACGCGTGACGGGTTATCTTGACCAATCCGATACACCACCAATTCGCCTGCAGACGCCTTGTTGGATGATTCTGCAATCGAATCAAACTCAATGTCATCCGAGGCGAAGAAGCGTGCGTCAGAAAGCAACGCTCGCAGAGAGAAGGTTGGCGTGCCGGCAACACTGAACGGCTGACGGACGTCTGCCAGATTGCTGCCAGGATATTTGCCGGTCGACAAATCAACCAGTGATTTTGCCTTGGCGGGAAAAACGCAATTCGTTTCCGAGGTTTCGGAACGTTGGATTCCGTGGTGCATGATGGCCTCCCTGCTCATCGTGTCGTTCGCTTCAGCAGCGGTTCCACCGCTGCCAGTGAGCAGTCCTTGCTTCACTGAGGCAAATTGTTCCGATCTGAACAAAACGGTCAAGAGCGAATGGGGCGACTCGCTTTCAGATCGCAACCTAATCTGACAAATAAAAAGTTTGCAGCTTGCCTGGACACTCGTTGCTAACGTTTGGGTGGCGTGATGCCAGCATCACGCATCAGTAATTGCAAGTCGGCCCAAGCCGCTTTTTTTGCCGCTGGATTGCGATATAAGTAGTCCGGGGGGTACGTCACAAGTACTTTGCTTGCAAAGTAGCGGTGCAGCGTACCGCGTAACCTGCCAACTGATAATTTGGTATTCAAAAGTTCTTGGCTGCTGACAGCGCCAAAACAAACGATGTACTCAGGTCGAAGTATTTCAAAGTGCTGCTGATAAAATGTCTGAGAGGATTCAATTTCGGAACTTTCTGGATTCCGATTTTCGAGTGCCGGGTATTTGATTGTGTTGAGGATGTACACTTCGTCACGAGCGAAGGTACATGCCTGCAACATCCTTGTAAGAAGTTGACCCGCAGGGTCAACAAGCGGCTGACCAGTCACGTCTTTTTCCTTCACTAGCTCTTCGCCAAAAAACGCAAAGCGTGGATTTGGGTTGCCCTCACCAAATACCTTTCCGTTCCTGCTGCTTGTCAAAGACTTGCCTTGGGAAGAAGAGCTAAACACCTCCTCAAGCTGTTTGAGTTGTAGGATGCGTTGGTCGGTGTTGAGGGATCTGCCCGGGTACTCGCCAGGGGTTGCCTCGATCGCCGGCACACCTTGAAGCCTTGTTGCAGGACGAGTTGAGGGGGGACGATTGGGTTTAACGCCACTGGAGGAGGGACGAGATTGGGGAGTCGGCATGCCAGCGGGGCTACCACCTTGCTGGACGTTTCCACCCGAGGCAGGCGGGACCTTGGCACCAATGGCAGCATGCGATCCCTGAGTCTGTACGGTAGGCTTCGCTATCTCGTCAGCCGCTGCAAAACGACTTGCCAGTTGCGTGGTCGCCTGCAAATTGGGCAGCGGTAGCCATTCGACACCAGCACGGTGCAAGTGCGCCGCCAAAGCCGCTGCTTCCAAGGCAGTTTCGTGCGGATCGAGGGTTTCCAAGTCATCGGCTGCCAAGTCATCGGCTGCCAGTGGCGAGTGATCAGAAACGCCATCCGCTGAGCTCTGATCGGTTGATTCGCTGGAGGTATTCATGAGCGTTCTGCTGCGAAATGGCCTGAATCTGGTCGCCCGGCCGATCGGCGATGGCAAAAGTTGTCAGATTTCCAGAGCCGACACGTTCCCGGTGGGCGTGATTGTATCGGGCAAGCCATGCCTCGTGCGAGCGGGGAATCATGCCCAAGGATTGCGGTTTGGGGGGACAGCAGGGAATTTCAGTGCTGTTTGTCGGGCGATTGCCCGCCTGCGTGAAGGAAACAGGACTATCCGATTTGCCTTGCTGTGTTTACGCTTTCCCGTTGTGTTGCCATGTGACGCGAGCCTTGACCTGTTGAACTCGCTGCACGTGTCACTAGCCTGTGCACCCGGCTAACGCATCGGTAATGCATCCGCAGTCTGTTCATTTTTCCTTCTTGCTCGTGTTTCAACCGCCTGCTTCCGGTTGAGTTTGCAGCACTTCCAGCGAGCAATTCTGTCTCAAGTAGTTTCCCATGCCAGTCCCGCAAGTCGCCATCGTCGGACGTCCAAACGTCGGCAAAAGCAGCCTATTCAATTGGTTAGCCCGCCGTAGATTGGCGATCGTTGATGATTTCTCCGGCGTCACACGCGATCGCATGACAACGTTGATCGAAGCAAATGAACGATATTTCGAGCTGATCGATACCGGTGGGATGGGGGTCGAAGATGAAGATAATCTGACCGCCGATGTCCGGCAGCAAATCGAATTGGCGATCAATGCAGCTGATGTGATCTTACTGGTGGTCGACGTTCAGACTGGACTGATGCCGCTTGATGAAATGGTGACGGAACGCCTTCGGGGTGTCGAAAAGCCCGTAATCCTGGTCGCGAATAAGACTGACCAAGAGCATCAGGAAATCCAATCTGAAGAGTTTCACAAGTTGGGCCGCGGCCATGTGCTTTGCACCAGCACCACGCAGAACCGAAATCGTGATCGTCTGCTGGAGTTAATTGCTGATCGCTTGCCCGATCCTGTTGATGAGACCGTCACGACTCCGCAGATGAAGTTGACGATCGTGGGACGCAGAAATGTTGGCAAAAGCACCTTCGTCAATACGTTGGCCGAAACTGAACGCATGATTGTTAGTGAGGTGCCGGGGACGACTCGTGACAGTGTTGATGTGCACTTTCAAATCGACGGACAAACCTTCATCGCAATTGATACACCTGGATTGCGCAAACGCAAAAGTCAGCGGACTGATCTCGAGTATTACGGAATGCACCGTGCA
>PKCN01000133.1 GCA_002862205.1 Planctomycetaceae bacterium
GGTCCCACCGCGGTGCTTGGCATCCAGCCACAGCACACACCGCAAACCGTCTACAACCTCGAAGTCCAAGGACAACACGTCTTCAGGGTCACAAGCAATGGATTGCTTGTGCATAATAGTTATGGCCCAAGGGGTGTGGCCAACATGGGAGAATTCATTAAGGGTGGGTTCGGGCGGAATCTGTCTGGTGTTGCGCAGAAGACCCCGGCACGATTCCAGGGCCAATCGATTTTCAAGACGCGCAAGAAGTTAGGGGACAACATCAAAAAAGGAGATCATTTGTACCTTGACAATAAGCACAAGGATCATTTGGAAGTATTCGATAGTAATGGCACATTCAAGTTTGTGTTGAATCTGGATGGCACTATCAACAAGTTGAAGACAAAGGCAGCACTTGGACGCAGTATCAGGGATTTATTGAAATGAGTATTGATTTGAATGAAGTCTACGCTGTCTTGCTTGAATCCGTCTTCAAGGCGCCCGATTCAAGTGTTGATAAGGAAGATTTGGCTCAGGAAGCTACCGGAGCCAACGATGAACTGGCGAGAGACATCGAGTTATTTTGCCAAGCTTTCAGTGACTTCAAAAAGACAATCGAAATGGAAGATGTTGAGCAACAGCAGCTTTCGCTTGTAGTAATGCGTGCGCGAGCCATGGGAATTGAGACAGTCTTTCAAAATCTCGCAAAAACAGTTGAGGACGTTGTAGCGGCTCTGGACAAGAGAAAAGGGGACGAGGGTCGATTTTGAATAATTAGGTAAATCAGGAAAGCAAAGGGGGCAGGACTCTTTTCGCGGTTCATGGGCGTGACGCCCCAGCATCACCTGTAATCCCAGCATGCTGTTGATTCGCTGGATCGCGGTGATTTTGTTGCGGCCGGTGAGTTGTCCGCCGGTGAGCGTTTAGCGACGCTTGCCGGTCCCACTGCCGTGCTTGGCATCCAGCCACAGCAGGCACCGCAAACCGTCTACAACCTCGAAGTCCAAGGACAACACGTCTTCAGGGTCACAAGCAATGGATTGCTTGTGCATAATAGTTATGCCGATGACATCGCAAAGCTTGCTGCAGACACCGCAAAGAAGATTTTTGGGAAGTTCGATGTCGGCCCCTACAATCAAATCAAGGGAAAAGTTTCAGGGCTTGATGCACACCATGTCGGTCAGCAAGCTGCGATGAAGAAGCTTGTGCCGGGGTACGATTCTGCAACGGCACCTAGTATTCTGGTGCCTAAAGTGGGCCACACGATCAAGGGTCCAACCGGCATCGTGTCACGCAGTACCAAAGGACTAACCAATGCCCGTGACGTGATTGCGAGAGACATTCGGGAGTTACGGCGAGTCTATCCGGACGTCCCAAACTCAAAGCTTCAGGAGTTGATCCAAATGAATAAGAACCTGTATCAATCGGTGAACAAGTAATGAAACCAGACGACTTCGTTGCTCAATTACGCAAGAACATCATTGAGGATAATCTTGTGATATATCGAGATCTGTTTGAGTCAACCGATGCTGAAGATGCGAATGACCAGTATTGGATTCAATCACTATCGATGTTCGGAAAGCTCGACGCGACTGACAAATCAGCGCTGTTTGATGTCATTCGTCAGGTGATGACGGATACCGTTTCAAACGTCTTCGCGATCCTAGATGGTGTCAATAATGTCGAGGGTCAGGATGGAGACTTCCGTTTGACTGTTGGGGATACAGAAGAACAGCTTAACGGTGGACTTCAAGACTGTTTCCTAGCGATTGAAGAAGAAGAGGACTGAACAGCTCCTGTCTATCACGGTTTCCGCTATCGTGCGAGAAATCAAAAGGGGTCGGGACTCTTTTCGCGGTAGCCTGAGCGTGACCGTCCTGCATTGCCCTTAATCACAGCATCCTATTTATTCGCTGGATCGCGGTGATTTTGTTGCGGCCGGTGGAATCAAAGGTGTCAGGAGCCGTTCTTTCATGGCAGTCAACCAAGAGCAAAAGGGGACAGGCATAGTTCCCCTAGCTAGCAAGAAATCCCTGAGCTAAGCGGCTCTCCTGTCCTGTTTCAGCTTAAAGAGAGCGATCGGCCGCACTGGGCGTGACTGCCCAGCATCACCTTTAATCCCAGCATCCTGTTTATTCGCTGGATCGCGGTGATTTTGTTACGGCCGGTGAGTTGTCCGCCGGTGAGCGTTTAGCGACGCTTGCCGGTCCCACCGCCGTGCTTGGCATCAAGCCACAGCACACAGCAAGCCAGCACACACCGCAAACCGTCTACAACCTCGAAGTCCAAGGACAACACGTCTTCAGGGTCACAAGCAATGGATTGCTTGTGCATAATATGTGTGGGAGTGCCCCAAGGGTTGTGCAACAAAGGAAGGCCCTTCAGTATCACAGTTTCCATTCAGTCAAACTTGACTCAAGCAAGTGCTTTTTGAGTGATTCCATTCAATTCAGAATAGCGAACAAAGAATTGATTGAGCAAATGAACTCGAATCCGGCCTTTCGTAAGCAAATGCTCAAGAAGAATCCTGAACTCTTAGATTGGATGGATGACACCGCCAAACATTCCAGCAGTCCTCCTGGTTTGACGTGGCACCATGACGAACAAGCAGGAATATTGAAATTGGTCGATCGCCCTGACCATGCAACAAATCACGGAATCTACCATCCAACTGGCCGGGGCGGGCGAGACATCTGGGGTGGTGGTCGGCTAGGTCGGAAAGGCAAACTTAATCCAGACGGGACTCCAAAATGAAATACAAAACACCAACTTCAGTGGCGAGCTTGATTGGATTGATCCGAAGGAACGAGGATCGCTCAGAACCCTACTGCATATACGGCGAAGGCGACTCTGCCGAAGCTACACTATCGAGCATTTGCTTCATTGAACACCACCCAGAAGTCACTGACGACTATGAAGAAATCTATCCACAATTTGTGAATGACAACAACCTAGAGCTATGGTTTAAAGAAGAACTTGTTCAAGATGTCGTGGCAAATGCGTTGCACCAAGATCCAAACGTTTCTGATGCCACGATACTTGAAGCGATAAAGCATTATGACGAGATGGACAGTTTCATGAACCTTACTTAGGTGAGGATAATCAAGATCAACTCACCCACCGATAAATCAAAGGTGTCAGGTACCTTTTTCTTGGGGGGCAACGAGTAAAAAAGCTACCTGACACCTTTTCTCTCGCTTGGAGGCATTGCTCTTAGCTAAATGATTCCCTGGTTGCCCCAACG
>PKCN01000054.1 GCA_002862205.1 Planctomycetaceae bacterium
AAAAACGGGGCTTCCCGCGTCAGCGAAAAACCCCGTTATTTACGAGTGCGGATGAGAGGACTTGAACCTCCACGCCCTTGCGGGCACTAGAACCTGAATCTAGCGCGTCTGCCAATTCCGCCACATCCGCATGTGTGATTTGACACTGATGAAATTAAGCTAAAAATGAGTTTATGTGAATGGGGGCAAGTAGAAGAATGTTCGTCGTGACTACCGTTTGGTTACTCCGACACAAATTTCCATCTCAACCGGCAATTTCAGCGAACCCACCACAACACTCAGAACAGAGATAAACTTCTCGCTCCAGGTCGTACAAAAGAGCAGATGTACAATCAGGGCACTCAGTGCCAGTAGGCTTACAGAGAGAACTTCTTCATCCAGTTCGCAGGCCACATAGTCCTCAACAACGTCGTCCACAAGGCTAATCTTCACGCCCCCTTTTGCCCCAGTTTGACACGACTACGACTCCCGCCTGCGGCCTACATCGTCCGGAAGAATGCCTCGGCACTCGTTCCAACCTTGCTCATTGTTTTGATGCAAAATCATGAAGCAGGATGACAGATCAACACAAAGGTCATCCACCCGTGACGTGACCGAAAACAAAAACTTCAGACATTTAGAAATTGGGAAGTATTTTGACTTGTTCCACCAGGGGCAAGTCCACAAACGTTTCAAATTCCTTGATGAATTCCTGAGAGCTTTGGCCAAACGTTTCTCGAAAGGCACCCTCCCAACCCAACTCGGCAACTTGGGGATGAAAGGACTCAAGCAACACATTGGCGCCATGCTTATTCATCAGATAGGCAACCGCCCAGCCGCCACTTTCGTATGCCAACTGCGCACACTCACCCTCATAGGTGTCTGGAAGAATCGTATCGCATTGATCCCGTTTCTGTTGGATGATTCGCATTTTGTCTGTCATCCGTTGTTTTAGATTCGGCCATGGGCGAGTGGTGTTGTTCCATTTCCTCAGTTTTCCCGACTCCCACAAACGTTCGGCCGTAATTTCTGCCATGGCTACCGCTGAGCCTTCGGCGAACCAAACCGGGCCCATCTGTTTACGCCGCGTTGGGTGGTCTTTTGCTTTGATTGACGCTTGCTGAACCGAATGCCAGTACTCATGAAAAATCGTGATCTGATCGCCTTCGCCAGCCGTCTCAAGCAGACCTGCAAACCCAAGCGGAAGGGATGACGAGTATCGATGAAACCCCCATTCAGAACCACCATTGTGCCCCGCACTCATGGACGGGCGTCCGGTCGCCACTGCGTCAGCACCTATTTTTTGATACGACAGAAACCCATGGTTTTTGTTGAACCGATCTCGCATGCAATCCCGCAGGGTCATATCCCCTCGCTCCACGCGGCGTTTGCAAAATTGTTCGCTCAACTTCAATGCCGCTTCCCGATCGGCGCCCAGCACCCAGTATTCGAGCCGCCCGGTGGACCCCCAAGACTGCACCGCCAAAGCCAGCGTTTCAGTGACACCCTCTTTAACTTCCTCGGAAATGTCTGACGCCACGAATACCTCAACCTGATTTTTGGGCTGAATCCCAAAAATGTCGTCAGACGGTTTAAGTTCTCCGGTGCCGGAAGGATCCTGAAACATCACCAGCGTGACAACGATCGACCAAAATAAAACCATGACTTAGCTAACCCGAAGGATGATGATGCGACCACTTCCACCAACATCATAGACAAAATGAAAGAGGCGATTCAATTCTTCTACGATTTGACACCCGAAGACCACGACAACCTTCCATTCAGCCTCTGAGTATGTTTGAGCAACTGCAAGAAAAATATAAAACAGTGCAATCAATGCCCCCAGTCATGAATCAACTGGCCTGCAGCGTGCAGCACTTAATTTTAACGTTGAGGGTGAACGTAAAGCCTGACTACCATCCAGCTGACAAGTATCCCATGCGTCAAGGGCGAGTGGTTTGTTTGCAACCACAAGAAGAAATAACAACGAGCAAAACAAATGACCGCACGTGTTGCTTTTGAGCATTCAGCTGATCGAGCGTTGACAGACAGAACTCGGGCCCAGCGTTTCAGCCAATCCTGCCCATCTGTAAACTGGATTGCGGATGGATTCCCCTGACGCAGCCAATTGTTCCCCTGATGCAGCCAATCGTTCTCCTGATGCAGCCAATCTTGGCAAACCCTACAGTTCGTTACCAAAAACGGTCCCTTGGAAAGTGGTCCCTTGAATAGTGGTCCCTTGGAAAACTGCCAAAGTTCTCTCAGGAGTTTGGACCAGAGGAGCGTGCCGGCATTTTCCTATCTCGCGATTGGGTAGAATGGAATTCTGGAAAGGGCTGGCGTGGGGCTTTGCTGCATGGCACCCAATCGACTCTCTGCATTCAATCGACTCCGCAAGGCTACTCTCGTACTTAAGGGGCATCATCAATGAAAATTCACTGCCTGGGGACTGCCGGCTACCATCCCAATGACTCACGCCACACCTCCTGCTACTACCTGCCCCAATCCGGAATTGCACTCGATGCGGGCACCGGTGCCTATCGGCTTCCAAAATTCCTGCTTGGTGGATCGCTGGATATTCTGTTGTCACATGCGCATCTTGATCACACAGCGGGTTTGACATTTTTGCTGGACGTTGTTGCCAACCATCCACTCGACCGCATTCAGATATGGGGCGAGTCAGACAAACTTGCAGCCGTCCGTGAACATTTATTCCATCCCCTGATTTTCCCTGCCAGTCTGGAAGCCAACTGGAATCCGATCGACGACACAGCGGAGTTTACGATTGGCGAAACCAGAGTTTCATGGCGTCGCCAGGATCACCCGGGTGGATCAGTGGCTTACCGTCTTGAGTGGCCCGATGGAAAACGACTGGTGTACTCGACAGACACAACTGGTGACCGTAGTCCGGAATACATCGCGTGGAGTCGCGACGCGGACCTGTTGATGCACGAATGCTACTTTCGCAATGCGGCTGCCCAGTGGGCCCAAAAAACAGGTCATAGCTGGACAGATCGTGTTGTGGAGATCGCGATCCTGAACACGCCCAAGAAACTGCTTCTGAGCCACATCAACCCACTGGAAGAAGATTCTGACCCGGTTGAAGTCAATTTGATTCGTCGGCAGATCGAGGCTGAAACTCTGATCGCCCAAGACGGCATGGAGATAGAGTTTTAGGGTTTCTGATTGAAGTCAACACAACCGAAGTCAACACA
>PKCN01000256.1 GCA_002862205.1 Planctomycetaceae bacterium
CCGCGCGTTCTAGGATCACTTGCGATATCTTTCACCACCTCTACCGTCCAATTTCAATTTTTTCCCGTTGGCCATTGATGAGAACACGCCAGAGTCCGCCATCCTGCTGTAACAATCCCTGACACTTTTCGCGATCCTGCCATTTCACATCAATTGCAATGACAGCACCTTTCTTGTCCACAGGGCCGACCTTGTCTACCACCGTGTGACCAATCACAACGTGCTTGGTTCCATGTCGTTCGTGAATGGCCTGGATCTCATCTTCTGTTGCTTTGCCGCCCCATGAGACCGCGTACTGTTCGAAATAACCGCGATACCAGAAGGGCCCATGTTGATGTCTTACTGGATTTTCTCCAGGCGTCGAACCGATCGAACGTGCAGGTGCCAAACCAGCCCGTATCCTCTCGTTCAATGTTTTGATGTCCAGTTGCGCCCGATCCAAAACCGGCGAATATCCGCCATGAATAAACAGCAGGTTTCCGACCGTTTCCACACCATTGCTCGAACGCCACCAACGCCCTATTTCAGTGTCGACACCGAACAATCGATCGTACGGCAGACCCATCCGGGTGGTTACGAAATGATATTTTGGATTGATGTATCGCAAGTCACCCCCCATGACCATGGCCTCGTGGTTCCCAAGGATATAGTGCAGCTGGCCTCCTGCAGATTGCGCCTGCTGCTTCAATGAGTGCAATAGCCACATCAACTCAGTGACTTGATTTCCCCGGTCAACCAGATCCCCAACCAAGACCAGATGACCGGTTCCCCAGATCCAGTTTCCTTCGGAGTTGATGATCTTGCTATTTTCCAGAAACTCTTTGGCGTTTTCATAATGACCTTCCAGATCGCTGATGGCCATCAGTTTGGAAGGTTGCTTCCAGTTTGCTTGAGGGATTGTGGGGGATCGTGGATCCAGGATGATCGAATTCACAGGAGATGGCAGGTCATCAATCGGCAGTGGTGCGGTGATGTTTTCGTATGTTTTTCGAATTACCTTGCCTCCGACCATGAGTAACAAGTCGGCAGTCGTGGCATCTTTCCAAATCACATACGGGCCATCGTGAACGTCTGCCGCATTGATCCCGATGGGCTGGATAATTGTCGCAAGACGTTTCCCATCTCGCACTGTATATTCCACTGCTGCCAACTGGCCTTCGGTCGGCTTCCGCACTGAATTTATTTGCGTCGTCGGCAACGCAGCAAAAACCTGTCCACCGATAATCCAGTCTCCACTTGCATCGGTTGGCACCTTCTGTATCTCTTCAATCAGGGCCTGCCGTTGTTCCTGCCCATGTACCAGACAGGGAAGAATCGCAACGCATATCCACCAGAGTATTCGATCCATTTATCCGCTTCCTATAACCTGTGTACGAAGGGAAGTTCAAGTTTGGCTCTGACTGAGGCAAGGGCCAACAGCATTTGGTAATTTACCATCACACTCAGCTTGATGGTGATTTTCCGTGGTTAGGCTCACCGTCTTTTCTGTCCACTAAAACTTAGCAAACAACCCACAACCTCCCCATCGTACCGTTATCTTTTATTTTGATCGCAACCGTGGGGTAGTTCTCCGCTCCCGTATGATTTGCCTCGAAGCAGTGACGCTTCTGCATCGCGGTCTTCGAAAAGTTCCCTCGATACGTCACATGACACCGGGCAGATTTTATCGAGTCAGCGCTGCGATGCACACTGATTGTCATAAAATCAACATCACTAGCACGAGGAAGATGGAAATCATGGTCTTTCACAAGGTGCCTCACACCAGTTTTTGCACCAAGTTGAGTGATAGACTTGGGGTTGGTAAGTACAAAACTGTATCGATTTAACGTTTAGTTGCTTGAAGAATCGTTCTACGTACAGACTGACATTGATTGCCCTGATTGTGAATCTGCTGTGTTTTACAACCAAGAGCAAGAAGTTTATCTTTGTGCTGATTGCTCCCCTAAGTTCTCCGCAACTGGTCTGTCAGACTGTGAGTGCGAAGAAATGGAATTTTGGTGCCTTGCATGAAAAGGTTGTTGAATCTCTTTGTGATTTGGGTTGTCGCAGTCTTTTGCGCAACGCGATTCCTGGTGCGTGTAATCGCTTTTTTAATCACGCCAATATATCTGGTTCTATCTTTATTTTCCTTCGGTATTTCGTGGCTGCTTTTTCAATGCTGGCATTTAACTAAACCACCAACGACTGCTCCAACATTCACTGAAACGGGGGAACGATGCAACCGTGAATGGAAAGATTGGGGACGCTGTATGCTTGAAGCAGCATTCGATACGATTACCGTTTTGATTTTTCTCGCGATCATCGGCAAGTGCATTTTCGCCGCTCCTGTCATTGATCGCTTCTTGAAGCACTTTGATAACGCAGTGCTGTTCTGGATTCTTTTTTGGGGGCTTACTTTGATCCCATTCCTGATCCGATTAAGAACGCACTGGAGTACCGAAACGGATGAACCCAATGATGCACGCAAGCAGTAGTGGAGTGCAACAATCAAGGACTTCGTTGCGGAGAATGCAATGGACCAAGACAACAAAATTCCACGATCAAGGCGAGAGACCGGAAGACTTGATTATGATTCGCGAGTTTCGTGCTCGGATCGCTCTCTTGTGCTGGTGGACTAATGAATGGAAGACTTCATCGAAGACTATTTGGCATACGAATTATTTGACGATGCGTCCTGCGTGCAGACTGACGTTGAATGTCCTCATTGTGAATCTGCTCTGTTGTATGACCAAGAGAGAGAAATTTACCTGTGTGCCGATTGTCGTGGTGAGTTCGTGGAAAACGCCGGTTGAGTGAAAAACCGGAGAGTTGATCGTCAGGGCAGACACAATAAAAAAGGAGTTTCCAGCGTAGTACCGGAAACCCCGTTATTTACGAGTGCGGATGAGAGGACTTGAACCTCCACGCCCTTGCGGGCACTAGAACCTGAAACTAATTCAAGGGTTTGCGAAACACGGGAAACCCCGCAAAACACGGTTTTTCTGAAACAACCAAACCGCTGAAATAGGACCGAAACCGACTCAACGGGTGTCCCGGGTGTCCCCGTTACGCCACCCCCAAAAGCAATTCCAAAACTTTTCCATTTTCCGTTTCCGGTTTTCGCCGCGAAATGTACTTAACCCACTGCAGCCCCGCCCGACGTCGCTGCCCCCGGCGTTGGGTCTTTTGTATGCTGGTTACGCTGCGGCGATAG
>PKCN01000358.1 GCA_002862205.1 Planctomycetaceae bacterium
CACGCCCAGTGCGGCCGATTGATCACTCTATTGAAGCTGAAGCAGGACAGCAGAGCAGTGAACCGTTTAGCTCAGGAGTTTCTTGCTAGCTAGCGGGGGACTGTGCCTGTCCCTTTTCTTCCCCCTTCCCGACGCTCGGTCGCTACGACCCGGCTACACGCGACGTCGGGCGATTCAACCTTGATTGCGTTGGCAACGTCGATCGGGGTTCAAACCTTTTCTCTTTAGCTGCCCTTCGTGTCGCGTTCCGCCGGGCGGCCTCGTGCCGCCGGGCTCGTTCATGGGCGGGTCATCCAGACCCGCCTGCGCCTGCGGCGGGCATTCATGCTCGAACTTTCTCACGACGCTGTGCGTCGTGTCGCACCTCGCTATCGCTCGGTTGGCTCGTCACTTCGTGACTCGTTGCTCGCCTTATCGGCTCGACGTTTGCGCGGTCGTCCAGTGTGGCGGCATCGTGCCGAAGTTTGCGATGACATCCTGTCATCGCCGAAGCAATTTTACTCGGGTGTAACCAACGGAACGGCCAACAAAGAGGCCTGACCCCTTTGATCTCTGACTGACTCTCAATATATCAATTCCGATGTTCTCTAGTAACCTCGAAGCGATCGTCCTGTAGCGTCACCACTCCGAACCCAGGTAAACGGTACTCGGGCCAACCATCGCCATCACGGTCTACGACGTACCGACTGGTTGCTTCAAATCTTGTCGTCTCCGAATGTACATTCTCAGCACGTACTAGCTTCGACCCAACGCCCGATGCAAACAATAATACGCACTCGCTACTGTCGAGGTCTTCGAGCAGCAACCGTTCCTCAGTAATCGTAGCAACCAATCGACGGCCCGCCGTCGATTCACTCAAAAATCGCTTGCAGTCACGCAACTTTCCACTACTAGGCGAATCACCGCTACTTGCGCGAAACGCTTCCAACCCACGACGAACAGACTCGAGTTCAGCTTGAACGAACGAATCGACGTGTCGATCGCAACCACTCGCCCACAACAGAACATAGATCACCGTTCCAGCGAAAAAGTTAGAAACGCCAGTTGATGCGTTCAAAGTGATTCTCCTGGTGTGCGTCAAAACTATCTTGTGTAGGGTTTGGTAGCCAAATCTTTCGCCCTAGCTGCGTTTGTGAAAAATGCGAATAGAAGTTCGCCATTCGCATCCAATCGACTCTAACACCGAGGTTCTTGGTTACGCAGTCCATATCGCGCTGTTCGCCCGGCCGACTGCCTTCACCCGGCACAATAACGGTGTAGTTACTTGGTGACGAATGGGCATTCCAAAGTAGGAACCATTCGCGAGTCACATCGTAGTTGGATGCGTTTGATCCTAGAGTACGTTCAAACCTCGCTAGTCCACTTGCGAGCGAGTTGGTTCTACCAACAATTGCTGTTCCGACATACGCGAGTCCTTCCGCTTCGTCGAGTGGCGACGGTCCCGGCATCCACGGATTATGGTTCAGGAATTTGAGTGGTGTGAAATTAATTCCGCTCAAATCGTCGATTGCGTGAATTCCTTCGTGAATCGCCGTGTTGTCTTTGGCATTAGGTGCGAGATATATGGTGTTTGAAACTGCACTGTACTCAGCATCCGGTCCTGGTGTTCCTTGGAAGTTGATGTCACCACATCGCGCCACATTCAGTAGACGGCGAAAAAGGGGATCAAGGTTTAAGAGATCATAGGCCGCGTACTTGCGATGTTCAGCTTGGGTATTCAAGACTGAATTCGCATACTGCTTCATGATCGGTTGAAACCAAACGGCACTTCGTACGGTTTGGCCTTGCGGTCGCCATTTACCTGCGCTTCGCCATTGCGGTGGATTGGAGCTACTGCCTCCGTGATGTGGAGTCGCGCCTGGCGTACGCGGCGGTTCCAACCCACTCGGATCAGTCGGATCCGTCGGGCCAGCGACGCAAAATGTCGTCGAATTACCGGGAGTAAGTGGGGTGGTTAATTTGCTGAACATTTCTTCGCATCCTTGCCAGACACCATAAAGGGCACTCCCAACCTGAGCAAGTTCTTTGGCCTGATGTAGGTAGGCATCATCGGCAAACACGGCAAAGGCTGGTTCGACCACGCTGCCCAGACCTGCGGACAGTGTGTCCTCGGTGTTCTGGCCGTAACTGAACGCTTCCAGCAGCGATTCGACAATGGAAGATAAGAGAGCAGAGAGCCGTTTAGCTCAGGGGTTTCTTGCTAGCTAGGGAAACTATGCCTGTCCCCCTTTTCTGTCCCTTTTTCACTGTGTCGTTGGGGCAACAAGGGAATCATTTAGCTAAGAGCAATGCCTCCAGTTCTGAGTTCTCCATCATTCGAGCTACGTCCAGAGGAGAACGCCCGTAACGGTTTCGTTTTGACGGGTCGGCACCAGCTCCGATCAGTAGCTCGATCGTCCGTCGATCGTGTGGCAATGAATCGAGCGCCCTTGCCAGCGGCGTGTTCCCGTGGCATTCAGTAGCATTGACATTAGCTCCAGATCGCAGCAATACGTCGACTATTTCCGCGCATTTATCTCGCGCAGCGAAGTGTAGTGCTGTCCAATTCTGTTCCGAATCGAAAGCATTCACGGGAACCGACTGCCTAATCAGGAATTCAACCATTTCAACGGATGCATCAGATGCAAGCACGGCATGCATCAACAACGAACGTCCATCTTCGTCGACATCAGCTGCACCGTGCGCATCAAAGAACGATGAGAGTGCGTCATAGTCCTTTTGGTAAACGGCTCGTATCGCGGTATCAAAGTCGTTCATCCCCCACCCCGCTTCTCGAAAAAGTGACTCATATTTGAAATTGGGTCCTCCAGCTGGAACCATTCAGGATGACTGTTAATCCATTCGTTGAATTGTTTCTGGTTCATGCCCATTGCTTCTGCCTCCTTCAGCAGACGTCGATGTTCTTTTCCGTAGACGTGCCCAAAATGAGGTTTACCGTCAATTGGTGTTTTTAAGTTCGGATCAATCGGCCGTCCGTCCGGCGTTCTCGGCGCTGCGCTCTCAACTTGCTTTCGAAATTCCTTTCGCTTGTAGGGCCGCCGGAGTGGCTTTGTTCCCCTTGGGGCCTTCCCAAAAATCTTCTTTGCGGTGTCATCAGCAAGCTTTGCGATTTCATCGGCATAAGCATTATGCACAAGCAATCCATTGCTTGTGACCCTGAAGACGTGTTGTCCTTGGACTTCGAGGTTGTAG
>PKCN01000018.1 GCA_002862205.1 Planctomycetaceae bacterium
GGTCGCCGCAACGCATGTAGACAAGGGTTCTCGTCAACTTCAAGACTTTCCGTTGTTGGTCGGGACACAAGCTTGATCGATGTCTCATCCTGATCAGGGTAGTGCTCACGAACTTTCGGCAGGTATTAGGTCTGAAGGTATTCCTTGACCTTTGCGGCGGACTGCTCATGACTTTTCCCTGATCGTACAGGAAGCCCCTTTTCATTTCGCGTCAACTCGATTTTGGGTGCCTTGGGACTGAGGAGCGTTCGAGGGAAACCTTTGGCGTATGGCGATTCCTGTGCACCGAGCAGCGTGGTGGACACAATGGCTGAGAAGCAGATCAGTAGAGCGACAGCAGTTTTCATTGCATTCACCCCAGATTCATCGCTGCTGGTAAATCTCTTTTCAACGTTGAAGTGACACACTGCTCTTGTGCTACCGTTCAATTGTCAGCAGAGCACTGTCGATAAGACCCAATGTTGATTCAAAACCACCGTCCACGAAATACAATTCCCAAACTTCGTTTCCCTCGTCATCGTCTTCTTCACGTTTGGGATAGCCAACCAGATCAAGCAGTTGAAAAGTGCGAGGTTCGGCGTTGTCGATATCAACAGCATAGACGAGTGATGCCTCATCGTCGTCTGGTTGGTCAATCTCGATGAGTAAGCGATAGGGCAGCGGATTTTCCAGATCCGCAGGCAAAATGTAATCGGCGGGATCGAACGAACTGTTCTGCGTTGCGCTGGTAACGCCGTCCACCGCCGTTTGCTCGTTTAGATCCTGACCCGATTCCCTGGCTTGACGTTGTGCACGTTCCCAGCCACGGACCTTGAAATCCCAGTACGGAAGAGAGTCTTGGGCAGCTTCGGTGTCATCAGGTCTGTGAAGCGTTTTGATGTGGTAGAAGGACGCGTTTTCGAGCCAGATGGCAACATTTGGCGGCGCTTTGACGTCAAAGGTTTTACCAGCCCTGATGTTCAAGGTCATTTGGTAGTTTTTGGCCGGTTTGTAATCGTATACAAGGCCGTCCTCCTTCATCGCAAACTGTTCGATGGCTGGGCCCAGATTCTGACTCAATGCAAGGATCGATCGAACGGGCCCTGGTTGCCAGAAGAAGAGTCCTGTCATGCTTGCAGTGATTGCCAGTGTCAGCCACAGGAGTCTGCTTCGCACATACAGGGATAGTTGACTCAGATTGTTAGCCACGTGAAACGCAATGATTCCGACGAACACGAAACCTACCAGCGCATGCAGTCCGACGATTCCAATCGAGAATGGTTGCACGAAGGCCACGATTCCCGTTACCGCAAGAACAACAAAGCTTGATGCAGTCAGAAGTGAGACGAAGCTGCGTCGGTTTTTTTTCATGAGCACATGAGTCAGGGGAACGCGAGCTACGCTTTTTCGGGAACGATCTGTCCATGTTCACGAAGCATCGCGTGAATTTCTGGCAGCGGAACTTCGAGTGGTGTGGATCCTGCTTTCGCAGCCAGGCTCGCCGCAACCCCTGCTGCCTGTCCCATACCCATGCATGACGCTTGAACTCGCAGGCCAGAGTTTGCCAAACGGTCACTGCTGACACATCTCCCAGCCACGATTATATTGCGACTACCCTTTGGGATCAGCGCGCTTAGCGAGATCGTTGGTACTGTACCCCGCTTGAGCGGTTTCGGTCGGACACCTGATTTGGTGTGAAGGTCAACAGGATAGAACGCGTAGCTGATGGCATCGTCAAACACTCGACCCGAGGTGTAATCGTTTACCGTGATGACTGTTTCGCCCTCGATGCGATAGGTTTCGCGAAAGCCGGTTTCCGGCTGCATGTGCATGAGTCTCTGCTTCTTCTGGCGAACACGTTCGAGAATGGCCTTACGTCCAGTCAGATTGGCCTCGGTTGCTGTCCGCGAGTTCGTCGAGTCTGCTCCATGGACGTAAAGCCTGTTGATCTGATTGCGTCCAGGCTCGTGTTCTTTTCCCAGCATGAAAAGATACGAACCCGGTTGTCGCTCCTCTTCGCGTAAGCGTGCTAGTCCTACCATGCCGACGACTTCGGCACCGCCCGTGCAATCGATGATCTGTTTGCACTGGACTCGCCGTCTGGTTCCAAACCCAACACAGTCAACCTGCCAGCCGTCGTCGGTTTTGGTCACGGTCTGTGGGAATTCGTAGTAGGCAATTTCGACTCCTGCCTCAGCACACTTCTGCTCGGCGAGGATTGCGTACAGAAACTGGTTGGTAAAAACCTGATTTTGCCAGTGACGTTGTGGGACTTTGGCAAAGTTCGGCAGTGTGCCACCGTCCAGTTCTACGCTTTCCTTGACCAGTTCCCAGCCAATCCCGGCAATCACCTGCTTGCCCCAAGCATCAAACAGCCCTGGAAACGCCACACCACCGGTTGTGGTTGTGCCACCGAGCTGGCTGTTGCGTTCTACGATCAGAGTTTTTGCGCCGGTACGTCCGGCTTGAATGGCCGCGACATGGCCTGCTGTACCACCGCCGACCACGAGTACATCTACGGTTTGAGTGATTTCAGGTTCCCCAGCATCAGCGAGCGTTTGGGCAGTCACGTGCGAATTGGAAGCAATCGTCATGCCTGCGACGGCGGTACCCAGCACGGATTGATGCAAAAATCCGCGGCGATTGTTGCTGTTGTCGTTGTGATCGGAGGAATTCGTCAATTTGTGCCCTTCCGTTGAGGCAGGTTGGTTTGGGGAAGTTTTAATTTTAATTGCTCAATGACTTTCGTGTTCGCAGGAGACAGTGCTCTTGCCGCCGCTCGGCCGTCTTTTCTTTCGATGCGTTTTTCTGCTTCGCCCAACGCCTTGCCGAGAACCTTCAAAAACCGTTCGCTGGCGTGATAATCGAGCCTCTATTCGGGTGGCATTCGCTCATCTTTTACCGCGAAGTAGAGCTTCTTCCAAAATTCGAAAGAATTGCCACCATTAAACGTCCATGCTCTCCCCTCCAGATTCAAATCACCTTCCTGGCCTGCATCGTGACACGCATAGCAATGCTGCTTAAAGAATACCTCGATGTTTGCAGGCGACTTCTCGGCAGCGTGGCTGGACGCACACGATGCAGCGAGAATAATGAGGGGCGCCCACCATCTTTTCATGTTCAGGTTGTCTTTACAGGTTTGTAAGGATCACGCGAGTCTGCTCGCTACT
>PKCN01000281.1 GCA_002862205.1 Planctomycetaceae bacterium
TTTTGTCCTGTGTATTGACGGATGGGATCAACCGGCACGATCGCTCCGGCGCGAACGTAGATCGGCATCGTGGCCAGATCCACAGCGCGCTTTACGCTGCGACCGCCAGTCTCGAGCTTGCCGTTCCACCAGTCATACCACTTCCCTGCAGGCAGATAGACTTCGCGGGACGTTGCGCCCTTTTCGTACACCGGGGCAATCAGCATGTCGCGGCCCCAAAGATACGCATCGCCGATGCCCAGAGCCTGCCTGTCCTTCGGATAGTGCAGCCACAGCGACCGCATCATGGGCATACCGGTTTCGCGGGCTTCCCAGGTCAAGGTGTAGTTGTAGCTCAGGAGTTGGTAGCGCAGTTCTGCGTATTTTTTGGCGATCGGTTCGATCTTGGGATTGTTAAGCTCCGATTCCAAGGGTGGTGTGTTGCTTTCTTTCGGCCCCATTTTGTTCAGACCCCATCCCCAAGGCAGTCGCATCTGCCAGGTTCGCCCGTGCCCGCGGAACGAGGATGTAAAGGCGGCGAACTGAAACCACCGAGCGTAAAGCTCACCCGTCAGATCCTGCGTGGGATAGAAGCCGCCGATGTCCGAACCCCAGAAGGGTGAAAGGCTCAACGAGTGGTTGATGCCCACGGCAATTTGCGCTTCGAGGGTTTTGAACGAAGCGTGCGTATCGCCCGACCAGATCCACCCGCCGTAGCGCGCCACGCCCA
This sequence comes from Planctomycetaceae bacterium, assembly GCA_002862205.1. Taxonomy (GTDB): domain Bacteria; phylum Planctomycetota; class Planctomycetia; order Pirellulales; family Pirellulaceae; genus Rubripirellula. Next base: position 710 of record PKCN01000281.1, read on the forward strand.
AATGGCCGTTGCGATGCAAAGACCAAGGTCGGATGTTCGGTGTTTTGGAGAGGGGCCCTTCGTAATAGAGCTGATGGCGCTTCATGCGCTCGTGGAAGCTAAACCAGTCGCCCTCGTCAGGCCACCACGCATCGACGCCGGTATCGACCAGCGCATTGTGCTCTTTCCAATAAGAATCGATGTGGTGCTTGTCGATGGTCTCGCCGGACTTGGGCGGAATGGATCCGTGCAGTGTTTCCAGACGGTCCCGATCCCATGGAATCATGTGGACGATGACTTTGGCATGGAGTGCGTGCAGGTCGGAGAGCACGTCCTTGGGTTCGCGCTTGAACACACCGCGATTGAATTCGAAGGATGGCTGATTTGTATTCCAACCGCGTGGCGTGAAGCCAGTGCCGAGATAGATCACGGCGTCGACTGGGATTTGTTTTTCACGAAAGGTGTCGAGGATGCCGACAATCTGCGCGTCATCTTCCAAGGTCCGGTGCGATTGCATGTAACCCATCGCCCAACGCGGAGGCAGGACGGCCGGTCCAGAGATCGTCGAAACGTCTTTCATGAACTTGGCCGGCTCGTGCGCATCAAAGACAAACACGTCGTAGACGTCCGTTTTCCAACCTTGTGGGGGTAAGCCGATTCGACCTTGCCGCTGCTGCCTGCGAGAAACCACGGTGCCCGGTTCAATGGGGATTGCAGGTGTAAAGGTTCCGGTTTTTTTGGACGTCAGATCAATGTCGCCCCATGGTGCCGCAACAAATAATCCCCAGCCACCCGTCCCAGCGAGGAGCGCCACAGGATTTCTTGAGCCATAGGCCATCGTGTCATAGCGAGGTTGCAGAACGTGAGCCCGACCGCGTCGATCGAACTCAACTTTGTCGTCCTGCCACTTGCCGCTCTGCTTCGGGCCGCCTTCACCGAGACCCAGAACCGGATGGCCATCCAGGACGAAGGACATTTTCCCATCGGGTGCAAAGGCGATCTTCTGCACAGGCTTGTTGTCCAACGTTGTGACTAACACGGTGAGTGGTTTGGCTGTCACCTCGACGGTTAGATGCCCCACCTTTTCTTTACGTGGCTTAAAGTTTGAATCGAGTTTCCGTAGAGTGATGACCGGTTCGGGATATTCCCGCTCAATCAATGCAGGCGTGTAAGGAAACTCCTGTTTCGAATCGATCGGCCGGATCGTGACGCGAACCGCCGCTTCACCAGCGGCGCGGATATCGAGCCGCGCCTCGGCAAGACTAAAGGGAACGGCCTTCCACTTCCTGTCGACACCACGAAACTGCGCCACCGATCCTGTGACCGTCTGAGTGGCACTGTTTTTTAGGTCTCCGTCGAGCTTCCACCAACCTATGATTCCGTTGACAACATCCGTTCCATCCCCCAGGGCCATCGTCTTGATTTCGCCAGAGAAAAGAGCGCGGTTGTAGATCCGGACATCGTCGATGCCCCCCTTGAAAAATTCACGGGTCCCTTTATCCGAGCCGATATAAGCAGGTGCTTCACCCTGTGTGTCAATCGATCCGGTGGCCTTGATACTGACACCGATTTCCTGACCGTCTGCGTAGAATTTTATCGTCTTGCCGTCAAACGTCACGCAGACTAGGTGCCATTTCCCGTCCAGCAACTTGTCTGGCTCAAGCGGAACGCCATGTTCGACGTACTTCCCGCCGATCCCTAAGCCGAAACAGAGACTGTGCTTCTTCTCGTACTCGCCAATCGCCATGAGGGCTCGGGCGTTCCCATCCTCCTTCCTGTAAATCTGCTGCCACGCCCAACCGCCTTTGCCGACTCTTTCCGGTTTGATCCACGCGGAGATCGTGACCGCCTTGTCCGGTTTGAGTCCGGCGTAGTGGGGGATTTTGATGGTGTGCGAACTACCGTCGAGGATCAACGTCTTGCCTAGTTTGCCATCAGCGTACTCCGCCGCAGCAGCCGTATCGACGTCTGCAAAGAGAAGAAAGAGAAGCGACGAGAAGACCGCCATGTTTGGTTTCAGGATGTTCATGCTATTAACTGCGGTGCAAATTGATTCATCGTTTGTTTCCTTCATTCGCAAAAAGTAGATGAATCTCGCTAGCGGCTAGCAGGAAGATACCGGTACTAAATTTCGAGGTGTCTGCTTCCGCAACTTTGCCGGGACCACCGCCTGCGGGTTGGCTCCATCCGACCCGACCGTCTTCGTTTACAACCGAAGCAAGCGCCGTCCATGCCTTCCTTACAACCGGAAGAAAGCGCTCTCTGTCTAAGATCCCATTATTGATTCCCCAGGCGATGCCGTAGCAGAAGAACCCGGTTCCACTACTTTCCTTCATGGTAAATTGCTCAGGATCATCGAGGTTGCTTCGCCAGAACCCATCGGCTTGTTGTCGCTTTGCCAGTGACTCGGCCATTTGAATATACAATGCCTGATAGCGGGCATAG
>PKCN01000091.1 GCA_002862205.1 Planctomycetaceae bacterium
CATGAGGTCAATGAGATGGCATCGTTCAGCCTTCCGCTAAATTCCACCGGATAACAGTCTCACGGTGGAAAACTGGAAACGCGTACGTCGATTCCCACAGTCACTGGTCGCCCCACATAGACCAACCCACAGAGACCCACCCAGAAGAGCAGATCGTTCTCCCTGTCCGAAGGATCTGCAAGCAAAACGGGGGATCCGTGACGACGGAGAATTGGCCAGCCAATCAACATCTACGTTTGCTTCTCCAGCAGCGGATCATGCTCACTGTTTCGGGAACGGCCTTAGGCCGAGTAGCATTTCTGCTCGCTCCGAGAGCGGCTTGTCGACAAATTTGCTATCCGTGTATTCTGCAAGGTGAGTCACCACAAGATCGTAAACCGTCTGCCGCTCCTGGCTGGTATCCACTTCAATGCACTTCTGCTTACTCTGGAACAGTTCAACGGTCGGCAATGTCTCTTGCTTGAACGTATCGAACCTCAGCTTCAAACTCTCGACGTTGTCATCCGTCCTGCCTGTATATTTGGCACGTCCCAGAATACGTTGTTCAAGTACCGGGTAAGGACACTCGAAGTACAGCATTTTTGGAAGTTCTGTATCCTTGCCAAAAACATCGAACCAGCCTTCAAGATTGGAGAGGGAACGGGGGAATCCATCGAGCAGAAAGTTGTTTATCCCTGTCGTGCGGGTAATCTCTTCCATCGCTTTTTTGAGCAGCGTGACCACAACTTCGTTTGGCACCAACTTGCCCTCTTGGATGAACTGTTGAATCGTTGCGGCCGTTGATCCACCCGCGTCGCGTTCAGCGCGAAGAAGTTCCCCCGTCGACAAGTGGTTCCAGCCAAGTTGTGACTCAGCAAGTTCACACATGGTTCCTTTCCCGGCTCCCGGTCCTCCCAGAACAAACACAACGTTCGGCGTGGGACACGGCAACCTTGGATCAAAGTGATGGACAATCACGCTGGGGGCAGGGGCAACACCCTTTTTGTAAACGTGCCATTGCCGGTCGGTTGGAGGCATCTCATCTTCGCATGTCATGTCATACGCAAGATGCCCATCGAGACGGCAGATTCGCCAGGATTGGTAGCTGTTGGAATACGACAGCGCGGGGCTTCTGGCCGATTTTCCATCAGCACGGTCCCATGCCAGTTTTCCATTCCAATACCCAAGACTTGAAGTCGTGCCTGATTCTGACTTTGTGGGGGGTGCAGTGGATGGCACGTACAAGCCATCCACTTCAGGCAGCCCCGCGCCAGTCACTTCGATGAAGAAAGTGTTTGGTATCAGTTCGTTCGTTTCGGTCATTCTGTTTCTTATCGAAAATTGACGAATTGGAAAGGAGCGTTTATCGGTTAATGCAGGGTGACTGCATCCAGGCCACGATGCAGGATGTTCCCATCATTTCCACGTTCGGGAAAGGGTCCGACCAAGGTACCAGAGCCCAAACCTCAGCGTGGTTTGGTTGGTGCTTCTGGTTCCGATTGGGACCAATCATAGCGACTGAGCAGTTGATAGAAAGAATCGACTCGTTTAAGCCGTCGAACAAGGCGAAATGCAAAGAAAACTGGTTCCATTTCTTTGCACCCGCGATTGGCAAGGATACCCGCAAAGGGCAACAGCCAGAGACACTCGATGAACATAATCAATTTGCGTGGCTGATTCACCGAGCATGTCACAATCGAGCCGCGTTTGGTTACCAACGAGGTAATGCTCGCAATGCGTTGACGTTATTTCGCTCTCAGTTGGATCACTTGCTCGACTTGGGATCGACTGAGTGATTTGCTGAAATCAACGAGATACAAATCGCAGGAACGACACAGGTAGGAATCGAAGAACTCCGCTCCCGAGGGCAGATATTTCTTCCATCCAGCATTTGAGATATCCTCATCGACGAAGACAAATTTTTGAAACTTGTCGTGAGAGACAAACGACAGACCTATTGCTTTGCCGGCAAACCCATCTTCAAGAACGTTGTCACAGCGCGGACAGTGGCTAAATGTTGGTTCACTCATTTTTCACCTGACCAAATACTTGAAGGAAGCAAAAACAAAAACCCCCTTTGCAAACCGGGGCCAAGTGACGCTTGACCACCGTGGGCTTGCTCGGGATGCAAAGTACTGCTGCATCTCAAGCAGGCCGTGACTTTCGCAAAGCAAGGCGCGAATACGGGTGCCAGTTACCAGAAAACCGACTGGTTTGCGGGGGATGTACCGACAAGCACGTCCCATCGGGCCGGTGCCCGATTCAAAATTTCGTCACTCATGCTTTCAAAGTCGGACATTTTCCTTTTCTCCGACGCGACTACCCGTAAGAATGGATTTGTTGTTTCCTGCCAGCGTCAACTGATTGTGGGGTCGATCCGATGAGTTCTTCCATGCGTGTTTTTTTTCTGAGTTTGGCAATCTTCGGCTTCTTGGAATCTCCATTGGTTTTTGCTGATCCAGGTGATTCACTGGGTCTTCGTCTGGCCACGATTGATGCAGGAAACCGGCTCTCCTCCTATGGGAATGATCCCGAGCGATTTCGACAGACCGGAGTCTACAAAGCTGCCCAACTTTGCGGCGCCAGTATTGCTCCACCTGACAATCCATTCGTTGTCTGCACATTCAAGAACCGTCGGATGTTCTACCTGTTTTACAACGTGGTCACACAGGTTCCAGCTCTTCAAGACCAATCAGGTGAACCGTACCTGATTCAGACAGTCAAACGCACCATCACCGATTATCCGCTCAACGGCAAGCCAATCAGTCGGGTCAGTTACCTGGTTGAGGCAATCAAGACGCGACAAGGCGTTTTAAAGAAACCGGACCAGCATTTTGGCAATTTCGGAATTTACAAGTTTGAGAGACGCAAAATCGTAAAAGAGTTTGTTGTCGGAACGGGATCAATTCAGGGGATTGCCACCTCGGGGAAGTGGCCCTTTGACCCGGGTATTCTCTACAAGTCGATTCAGAGTTATCAACCGGAGCCAGGGCATTATGAAAAATGCAGTTTCACAAATTCAAAAAAATGGACACTGGTCGTCGAGTTTGATCGCTACGGCAATCACAGCAT
>PKCN01000003.1 GCA_002862205.1 Planctomycetaceae bacterium
GCTGAGTCGCAAGCTTCTGCCTTTCTCGTCATTCTTCAGCTTCAACAGAGCGATCAGCCGGTACATGGGCGTGACGGCCCAGTGTCCTCTCTCATCAAAGCATCCGGTTTACAAAATATCCACCTCATTCGCTGGATCGTGGTGATGCTATTTGCTCGGTTTCGTCTTGAGCCTCTCGAACCCATTTGCCCCAATGACATTAAACCCACCATCCTTGTTGTCGTGACCGAAACCGTCGTAAGCGTTTCTAGCGAGATACACTCGCACTGTTTCTCCTTCTCGGGGTAAGCCTCGGTAGCCCACTGTCGACGTTGGCATGTGTCCCGCTGCGATCCAGCGTCGCTTCCAGTATCGAGCGTAGACCATCCCGGACTCGTCTATCCCTTCACCTTTTTCCGTATCGGTAACGCGAATCTCGGCAACGTACCGTGTGTAACGCCAATCACCTTTTACCTCGGTGCGTTCATAGATGCCGACCACATTACCGACAATTACATGTGTCGCTGTCTTTCGCAAGCTGGCAGGTTGCATGTCGGCTTTCCTTCCCTTGACAGGAGTTGCCAGCGCAACAGTGACGATCAGGATTAGCAGTGAAAAGCGTTGAGACATCAAATTTTTCCTTGTGTTACATCGACCAAATCGAATTGTGATCAGATGATGGCGTTGTCTATCGGGTCGCGGCGATGAAAATTCAATTCAGCGGAAACTGTAAACACTTACAGGCGTGTCATAATCAACAAACGCACCACAAGAGAATCTCTTAGGGGACGATTTGCATTTTACGGTGCTTTTACGCTCGGACTTGAAGAAAGGGAGACCCGAACAAAGGGGGACAGGAGACCCGAACAAAGGGGGACAGGCACTTTTTTACCTTTACCAAACACAAGCCCCGGAGAATGATGCCTGGGCTCTTACTTCTCCCTTTTCTTTTCCTGCTTCATCTCCTGCCGCCAGGACTGGACTGACTCCCAGGCGACGCGACGCAACCACGCGTCCTCCTCAGCCGTGACCTCGGACTTCTCCGGAGGAGTGAACTTCAACGCCTCAGGACTCTCTCCGTAGATCGTCGAGTAGATGACGTAGAGATTGAGGAGCGTGCCGTGCCAGCTCTGGTGCTCGCGGTCCCGGCTGTAGAAGTCGACCTTGGGACGCTCCTTCATGGCCCGCTGCCATGCGTATCCGCAAGGCGCAACCTCTGCGTCGAGCTCCCGCGCCATGCGCTGATGCTCGGCGATAATCTCGTCCATCGAAATCCAGTTGAGCCGCTGATAGTCCCAGCTCATGAAGAAGATGAGCCGCGAACCCGCCTGACGTGTATGCTCATCGAACAGCGCCGCGTACTTGTGGAAGTCTGCGACCTTTGTCTCTGGCAGGTCTTCTTGAAGCACGACGACGTCGTAATCACCCTCGGCGATCTCCTGCTTGGCCTTCGTCCGCTTCCAAAGCACCCGCAAAGAGGCGCCGCCACGAACGACGTGTGATGTCTTCGCGCCGAGGCCTTCACCGCGAGCTGCAGTGAGGGCTTGCATGTGAGTCCAGAGCCCTTGGTTCCAAAAGGTGAAACTGTTTCCTACAAAGAGCACCGTCCCGGGCGGCTCGGGTAGCGGAACCGTCCCCTCCTTGGCTGTCACAGGATAGGAGGCAAGAAGGAATGCAACGGCGAGAAACGCCTTGAAGGGAGCTATTGTCATGGTTCAACTATTGGAGGGATCAGATGTTCCGGTAGTGAAAGCCGGATCTGGCAGAAGAACGGGAGCAGGCACTTTTTTAATCTCTAGTAAATGCCAGTCTTGGAGAATTTTTCCCGACCCTCTTTTTACCTTGTTCGTGCCATGATAGTGGCTTGGCGATGGTCAGTGTTTTCCTGTCAACGAATCCTGGTTACGAACCGTTGATTGTAGTCACCTTCAAGCTTGGTCAGACCTGCATAACTCATGAACATAAACCCATACGACGCTCCCAAAGACGCGTCTGACGATGAAACACGGTTTCCAAGCCTGGGACGAAGTGACTGCCCGGTCTGTGCTACACCACAGCGGCGGGTTTCTTTGATCAATCCACGGCACAAATGTCGTGCCTGCGGATCAGTTCTCCAGCTAAAATTACCGGGATGGATTAACGCCCTTTTCGTTCCCGTTACTCTAGCCGGGTATTTGATAGTGGCCCCTTACACTTCGCGAATTAATCTCAGTCCTAATACACTGCTCGTCTATTACCTGATATTTTTGAGTGTCTTGTCTCAGGTAACGTCACTCGCGATCGGCAGAATTCATGCCAAGTCGGCGAAATCACAGACGGCATCTTCCGTTGGTTTCATCCTTAAGTCTCTAGCTTGGGTATTTGTTTTTCTGGGAACCTTAGTCACCGTCATGGTCTATAGCATTTCTGATCGCTCGGTCATGCCAATTGTGATGGTCGTTTGTTTCTGTGCCGTGATGTTTTTGGCGTTCATGCTATTGGCTGCCAAAACTTCACCTCAAGGCCATCTGGAAATGCCAACTCTACTGCGTCCAACACGAAGCACTCTCATTGGGCTCGTTGTGGCTGTTGCATTGGGAACGGCACTCGGGGTAGTGATTCCTTTCAGTTGATTTGCTCGCTCGAAATTAGAATGGATCGATTTCGTGATCGTCGACCATCGCATTGCGTGGGAGACCACCTCGTCCAGGTTTTGTGAGAGACACTCAACTCATGGGCTGGCAGGAGATGGTGTGGCGGGAGATTCCGGGACAGCGCTGACGGGCTTGAGGTCCAGTAGTTCGTCAACCCGGCGGGCAATGATCACTACACTGCTTACGTAATAAATCACACGATTGAGGGAGTCGAGATTAGCGCACAAGTTCATTGCGTAGCGTTCGAAGTCATTGCGTAGCGTTCGAAATGCAAAGTACGCGGTGGTATCACGCGAAGGCAGTCACGAAAGTTCATGAGCAGATACGAGCATTCTTGCGTCGCAATCCGGATCTGAAACCTAGCTGGGCCGCAGTCGAGATTGATGCC
>PKCN01000357.1 GCA_002862205.1 Planctomycetaceae bacterium
ACAGGTGGCTCGGGACAGGTGGCTCGAAACAGGGGATGCGCTAAAAGGCTTGGCGTCCGTGAAGAACGCTGTTCTGCCCGAATTTGGCCTGATTATCAGCAACCTTTGCGTGACTGGAGCGATATTCAGGCAACGCTGACACGCTGTGTACAGGCTAGCGTAGCAACTTTTCAACAGGAAGGTATCGTCAAGCGTCTGAGAGACTATCCTTGCAGTTATCGTGCCAATTACGGATCGCTTGCGGGGTTCGTGAACGGGGGTGGGTTGCCAAGTCGCTGGGCACAACGTTCGACCCGAGCACAAGGCGATAATCGTTGTTAAGGCAACGGCTTGCCCGCCGGATTGGAGCTTTTATTCTGGTTGAGCTGTTGGGCAGTACGTTTATTCAATTTGCGGAATTTCCCGGCGTCGCCGATGAAACTACCGCCACAGATCCTCAGGTTTTAGTTTGATGTCGAGAGAGTCCCTTCCCAGACAATTCGGTGACGATGAATCGGTGAATTCGGTGGGTGCGTCGCAGGTGGGCAATGGGAGTAGTGAAAGTTGGGGCATCTTGTCCGAACGCTTGTCGCGTTTGGCTCAGCCCAAACATATGCAAAAAATGTTTGGCGATTCGGATAGCAAGGTTGGGATTTATCTCTGGGGCGTTGCGGCAGCTCACGGCGGACAGTGCGATCGAGTGATCACCTCACTGGCTGAATTGTGCATGGCAAAACTGAAAGTTTCAGGCACAGAATGGGATCATGAAAAAGGGATCGACTTTGATCGCGAAGCCGCCGGCTTTATGAATCTGATTGAGACCACCCGCGTTTTTAGTCCTGCAGATTGTCATCTCGCCATCTTGTGGGCCGCTGCTTTGCCTGGCTTGGCAAGTCGAATGGAAGCGCACCGCTGGTGGCGATTGATTTCGACGCTGCAACAGCTGCATGAATCCGTCATCCAACGCAATGCCGCGTATCGGGTGGAACACTTGATGCTCGCGGGCGAATTGGGGCTCACGCTCGCTTGGAGAACACAATGTGTTGCTGCCTGCAAACGCTTGGCAAACAATGCGGGCGAGTCCGTCAGGCAGTGGTGTGATCAGGAGCATGAGGCGGTTTCCGGTGTGTTGACCAATGCAGTCAATGTGCGGCTTGTGCTGGCCTCCTTGATACGTTGCCAGGATTTGCTTCACAACGTTGCAAAACGCAAGTTTCGAAAATCGGATTGCAGGACGATGGCGTCACTGGCTCAATGGGCAGCCGCGTTGACGCACCCTTTAGGAACGGCTCTCAGTGAGGCTACGGTCCAAGAAATGTCTGCTGACCAAGGCTTGATCGACACCTTGCGACAGGACCATGCGGAAAGGCTCGGATCGGGATTGGCCGCCGCCTGTGGTGAGCCACCCGTGGGGGGACGATTGGCGTGGGAGGTGGGGCTGCCTGAAACCTGGCATCATGACCGTGACGCAAAGTTGGCCGTTGGATTCCCAGAGTGGGATGTGCGGCAGGGAAGATTCCACCTTGACTATGCCAGCGAAAATCCGCAGTTGGAAGTGTTTGCCGGGAGAAGAAGGGTGTTTTCCGGCGAAGTCCAAGTGCGGCTGGAAGTGGATGGTGTTGAGCAGCATCCATGTGGCGAGTGGAATGAGATTTGTGACCATAGCGATGATGACGTGCATTACCTTGAAATCGAGCAATTCTGGAGCGGAGGGATCGTCCTACAAAGGCAGTTGATGCTGGTCCGGGATGATCGTTGCCTGCTCATGGCCGATAGTGTGCTCCCCCAAAATTCTGGCAGTGGTGCAGTTGCTGGGCGTGGTGCAACTGCTGATCTGCTAGCAGACTCTTCCGGCCTCGACACTGTCGGCATCGATTATTGGTGCAATTTGCCGTTGGCTTGCTCGATGGCGTGGGTACCAGAGCAAGACACTCGCGAGGGGTTTCTGGCAGATAGCAAAAATCGAACTCTGGTGGTGCCATTGGCAGCAGGTGAATGGGCGGTAGGGCCAACGGATTCAAGTATCAGTCAAACCAGCGATCGTCATTTGCAGTTGTTTGCCCGTGGTCGCAAAGCTCTGTACGCACCTTTGTGGCTTGATTTTCAAAAACGTCGTTTTCTGCGTCCCAGGACTTGGCGACAGTTAACCGTGGGGGATCAGCTCGAATTGGTCCCGCGATATGATGCTGCCGCCTATCGCTTTCAGGCTGGATCTGAACAATGGATGATCTACCGGTCAATGGGAGAAAGGCGATGTCGTACAACGCTGGGAAAACATCTGATCGCTGAGTTTTACGGATCGCGTTTCTATCCCGGTGATGGTTCTCACGAAGAACTGGTCACCGTAGACGACAAGTGTTCTGCGGATGATGAATGAAAAACAGAAACAGCAGCGAATTGCCGACAACTGGCAGTGCATTCAGCAAAAAGTTCGTGAAGCTGCGACGGCTTCAAACCGCAGTCCGGAATCGGTTCGGATCATTGGGGTGTCAAAGTACGTTGATGAAGAACTGACGCGTGCGTTGACTCAAGCTGGTTGTCGTGATCTGGGTGAAAGTCGTCCACAAGTGTTATGGCAGAAGGCAGAATCGATGCTGGATGTTGAGCCACTGGCTTGGCACATCATCGGGCACCTGCAACGCAACAAGGTGCGGCGAGCACTGCGTTGTGGTCCATTGATTCACTCCGTTGACAGTACGCGTCTGCTTGAAGCGATTGCTGAGGAGGCGGTGTTGCAGGACACCTGTGTCAGGGTTTTGCTGGAAGTGAATATCAGTGGTGATGACGCAAAAACCGGATTCCTGCCCGAAGAAATTGGTGCCGTGCTGGAATCCACGCCCCGAGCGGGGATTGAGATTCAGGGCTTGATGGCAATGGCTGGCTGGGGAACGGATCCTGCTGCGGCTCGCAAACAGTTTGAGAAAACGCGGGATCTACGTGATCAATTGGAATCCG
>PKCN01000004.1 GCA_002862205.1 Planctomycetaceae bacterium
TCGAATAGCGTAGACATTCCTCCTTTGATTCAATCATGTCCCACCTACCTGATGAAATCCGCCAGGCTTTAGAAAGGCCTGACGGCATTTCCGAAGAAACGATGCGACCGCTCGCTGAGCAGTTCGATGATGCCGTTCGCGCCGTCAACGAACGCCTCAATGAAGCGGCAGGGTTGCTGCGCAAAAATCTGCGCAGCGAAGCGATTCAGGCTGCCAGTCGCAACCCCAACGCAATGGAAGCCGCCGCAAGCCTTGATTTCCCGGAACTCCCCGAGTGGCAGGAGATCCTTCAGTTTCTGGCAATCCAAGTCCCTCAACGTCTTGATCAAGACAAGGTTCAACAACTCAATGAAGCCATTGTCGAAGGACAACCGATCGAGGAACTGCTGAAGAAGCATCGTCGTCTGGCGATCGCCAAAGCACCTCTGAGTTGGCGTCTGAAAGTTCTGCGCCGCATCGCCGAAGTTGACGCGATGAATCCGATCTGGTTGGAAGACATCGAGAATTATGAAGCTGCGAGGCGAAAGACTCTCGCTGATGAAGTTGGTGCGGCAATCAAAAGTAAAGACCTGACTGCCATTGAGAAATTGCACACAGAACTCACGACAAGCAACTGGGTCACTTCTCCACCACGCGAACTGATCGACTCACTACAACGCGTCATTACCAAGGACCAGGTTGAAAACCAGCTCTCTGAATTGAAACAGACTGCAGAGCAGTTGCACGCGGCATTTTCCGAATTCAACGAAACCGCTGCCCGAAACCTCTCAGCACAATGGCAAAATCAGAGTCAAACTTTTGGCAACTCCATGCCAGCAGAGATGCTTGAAGAAGTCGAGCCTGCGTTGACCTGGCTTGCAGAACTGGATGCCTACGCGGCGATGACTCAACAACGCGAAAGCGCGATCCAAACGCTTGAAAACGCATTGGACTCACGTCGCGACTTACCCTCGCTACAAAAAGCATTCAGTAACGCAAGCAGATTCGATGACCCCCTGCCCGTGGAACTGGAACAACGGTTTCGCACGATCACCGAGGAGATGCGTCTTGTAGGAAAACGCAAAACCCAACTGAGAATTGTTGCCATCGTTGCTGTCACTCTGCTGGTCGCCGCGGGGGTCGCTTTCTGGCAATACCGCGAACTGCAACAGCGACGCGTTGACGATGCGATCACTCAGTTTTCAACTCTTGTCCAAAGTAACAAGACCAGCGAGGCAACCACCTTCTGGAAACGGCTCGAAACCCAGGAGGCTGACCTCACGGGCAATGCCGCACTACTCTCTCTCTACGGTCAACTGGAAAGCCAACTCAAGGAAGAAGCAGACCGAAAGCAGGAATTCGAATCCTATCTGGAACAGGCTGCGAACGAGGATCCGGCGAACATTGATCAAGCCGCTTTGAACGAAGCCAACAAACTGGCCCTCTCGGAAGACGAAAAGGCACGAGTATTTTCCATTCAGCAACAACTGGACCAGTACGATCGGGGAGTTGCAGATCAGCAAACAGCGGCTGCACTGCAGGTCATTGCCGAGATTCGAAGCGAGCTTGATACGCTTGAAAACGAGCCACTGGAAGACTTTGATATGGGTAATATCAAAACAATCATCACTACCTTGGACAACATTTCCCAACTGTACCCCCGTCGCACCGGTAACGTCGACGGGCAAGTCACCATTGAGAGGACGCGTGCGACTGGACTCGAAAATGCTGTCGAAGAATACATAAAACGCGTTGCCATGATCGCAGCGGCCACCAAGCCACTTTTTTCTGCCAGCACGCTGTTCGCTTACCAAACAGCACTGAAGAAATACGTTCAAGCGATCACAACCACCAAAACAGGTCGCGAGTACGAACAGTCGCTCAATGAAAACGGACTCTGGCAAAAAGGCCTGCAGTCCAACGAACTCCCAATCATGCTTCGACAATCGCTTCCCTCCGGCCTGAGCAAAGAAGAGATCGCGTTACTGCAGGATTTACAGCAAACGGTTGAGTCACAAACAGCGGTGAACCCACTCCTTGAAGAATTCGAATCCGCCACCAAAGATGCCTTGAGCGAAACCGGTGACCCACTCTCTGAACTTGACAATCTCAAGAGTGACATTTCGCGTCTTCCGATCAGTCAGTTGGTCACCATTGAAATCAACTCGGAGACCGACGACGGCAAGGTCCTGCGGTACCTTGCCTACAATCGTGATTATCAAAGAATGCGAGAAAACCTGACCCAAGAAGCTCTGATTGGCATCAAGCATCTTGCGGACGCCGATGGTGCAATTACCACCAGCACTATTTCTGGCCCAGCTAAACGAGTCCATGTGGAACCGGGTCGCACCATCACATGGTTGCTGCAGGAACTGGACTCCAGACGCGATGCTCTGGAAAAAGACTGGGGCGCTGGGGTCCTCACACTATGTGGCGAGATACGCTCGCGGCGAGATCTGGATGGACTCGTCAAAGAGGAGCTGATTTACCAGCTATTGCAAACGTGCGCTAAAGGCAGCAGCAGCATGCAAAAACAACTTTCCGGCCCCATCTCGTCCTTGAAAATCCGCGAAGGAACGAGACAGGAATGGGCCATCCCCCAAGCCCCTTCCGACACTCTAGCGGCAAGTGTGGAGAGCGAAGTCATTACTCCAATTAGGGCAATTTTTAAAACAATGGAACAGGAGTCCGAGAAACTATCACCTGCCACAAATCTCGAGTACCGTTGGATCGGATTTCTGATGCGTGACTCCAGCGGCGAACTCGTTGGTCGCGTGACGCAGGCGCCAAAGGAATCGGGCGACGTCTACATCATGCGATCCGCTACTGAAAACCCGGGTAAAGTCGACATCATCGCAGTGGGTAAGTGGGAAACTGATACACTGATGCTCGACTCAAGTTCGGAAGATTTGAATGCGGGTCGTCCTCTG
>PKCN01000075.1 GCA_002862205.1 Planctomycetaceae bacterium
CCTGGGCGATTGTGCCCATTCAGGCCGTCAGCCGGTCATAAGCTTCCTGGTACTTCGCAGCAGTTTGCTCAATCACGTCGGTGGGCAACGTTGGCGGCTCACTGTGTTTATCCCAGCCGCATTGCGATAACCATTCACGAACGAATTGTTTATCAAAAGATGCCTGAGCCTGTCCAGGATGATAATTGTCCGCAGCCCAGAAGCGTGAACTGTCCGGCGTCAGGACTTCGTCGATCAGAATGACTTCATCGCCGACCTTGCCGAATTCAAACTTTGTATCAGCGATCAGCAAACCTCTTGCCGCAGCATATTCACAGGCTGCGGAGTAGATCTGCAAGCTGGTGTCACGCAATTGGTGCGCCAGTCTCTCGTCGAGATCTTTGGTCATTCGTTCAAGGGATACATTTTCATCATGTCCCTCCTCTGCCTTGGTGGCTGGTGTGAAGATGGGATTTGGAAGTTGATCGCATTGAGCCAGCCCGGTTGGAAGTGGGTTACCGCAAATTTCGCCTGTGGCCTGATATTCCTTGAGGCCACTTCCTTCCAGATAACCCCGCACGACACACTCGAACGGAATCACTTCTGCTTTCTTCGTCAGCATGACGCGGCCCCGCAGTGGGCCGATGTCAAATTGTGTGGCAAGTGAGGGTGGAATTTCAGTTGATACCAGATGGTGTCGCATGCCCAGTTGTTCAAACCAGAAAGAGCTCATCTGGGTAAGCAACTTTCCTTTGCCAGGAATCCCGCAGGGCAGAATGTAATCGAATGCACTGATGCGATCTGTGCTGACAATCAACAACGAATTCCCCAAGTCGTAAACATCGCGAACTTTTCCACGACGGCGAGGCAGCGGCAGCTTGGTTTCAAGCAGAGCTCCGGACGGATCAAATCGGTACAGGTTGTTGCTTTGTTGTTCGTTCATGCTGGTAATTTGGCAAACCAGCCGTGACAGAGCAACCGGATCACGGGGGCCGGGATCCCGTTTCAGGGTCGAAAACTTCGTGGAATACGCGGCTCAGTGTGCGTGCAACTTCCGGTTTGGCTGGCGGAAGTCGATCTACCCGGCGAGGGAAGAGGTTTTCAAGTCACGATTTGGCTGCCCTGTATTTCCATGATTCCCGGTAAACACCCGGTTTTTGGGCAACCGCAGTGGATTTCCGGTTCGTGATGAGTGGTCGCAGAACTGAGACGAAAAGGCTAACATATCGTTTGCGGACCGGGCTTAATCGCATGGTTCAAGTGTCCATTTTCTTTTCCCTGTTCATTTTGCGGCGCGCCGGTATGGGGCAATTCCACTTTGATGTCCCAGATGCGGCAAGCGACTTCATCGGAAAGTCGCTCTGGAAAGATGCGTACATCTGTGGCATTGAGGGTGTTCCGTGGCAGTCCCGGATTGAATTCGATGGCACGCGTCTGACAATTGCAAGGGCAATCGAATCATCGGGCAAGCTGTACATGGCTTGTCCGTTGGATGGCATTGGGTTTCGTACGCTCAGCACTTGCAGTCTGCGGCCTCTGGATGACGAACCTCATTTGCTGCCGTTGGAATTTGCGCGTGGTAGCTGTTATCGAGCTCGGATTCAGTCAGATGCGTGGCAGCGTGCCGGATTGACGCTCAGTAAGGAGTTTGTTGAATTGCTGCAGGAGGGGACATCCCGTTTTTTGGATGCTGCCCAACGAAGAGCAGATCCTGATGGTTCGAGCGAAGCGGCGATGGAGGCCATTCTGCTGCTTGAAAGAGCAATCTCCGATTTGGGTGAAAGTTATGCAGTACAGTCGATTGCATTTCGTAAACAGCGTGAACCGCAAATAGGCACACTTCTGGCGGGTACGGTAACGCCGCCCTCTCCTCTCGGCTTGCAGTCTCATACGGAGTTTACTGCGGCATTTAACTCTGCCGCAATTCGTCTCAATTGGGCTGATATCGAAACGGACTCAGGACGCTTCTCGTATGACAACGCTGAGGAAGCAATTGAATTCTGTAGCAATAAAGGGATGCGTATTATCGGAGGCCCCTTGATCGATTTCCGCGAGAGGTTGATGCCTCACTGGCTGTACTTGCTGGAGGATGACTTCGATGCATTCCTGAAATCGGTCACGCACTTTGTCGAAGCCACCGTTAACAAATTCCGTGGTTCCGTCCAGTTGTGGAATTGTGCCAGTGGACTGAATACGCCTGGACCGATGCAGTTGAGTGATGAGCAAATCATGCGTCTGTCGGTTGGCATTTTGCAGACAGTGCGCAGGGCTGACCCCACGACACCTGCGATCATTTCGTTTGATCAGCCATTTGGTGAATATCTCGGTCAGAATCGGGAAGGAATTTCGCCGCTGCATTTCGCAGATGCACTGGTTCGCAGTGGATTGGGAATGGCGGGGCTTGGTCTGGAAGTTCGTATGAACTACGCCAGCAAGGCGACCTTCCCGCGTTCGGCTGTTGAACTCGGACAGATGATTGATCGCTGGGCCACGCTTGGCATGCCAATGTTGGTGCAACTTGCCGTTCCGGGAGGTGTTGGCGCTGACCCTATGGCTGCCGCACCCTGCGAGGTGCTTGGGCATGATTCACAGCGTGGCGATCCAGCAAGCGAGCAGTTGAGGCTTGCCGGACCCTTGATCCGAACGCTGTTAGCAAAGCACATTGTTCACGGCATCGTTTGGGAAGGTTGGTCTGATCAGGTGCCTCATGTGGTCAGTCACTCGGGATTGATTGATGCTGAGGGACACGAACGTCCGTTGCTTGAGTATCTGACAAGATTAAGGCGTGAGTTTCTTGTTTGATGGCTGAGGCTCGTGTGGACGCTGTTGATTGATGCCATTGTCCGCTTTGGAGCAAAAAATGAATAAACTTCTCGTTCTATCATCCGACGATGTGCCTGTTGGAAATGAATTGGCACCTGAATTGGC
>PKCN01000303.1 GCA_002862205.1 Planctomycetaceae bacterium
TTCCACGTATCGGGAAGAGCTTTCGTAACGGTTGGTGGGAAGCGAATCTATCTCGGAACGCACGGCACGCCGGAGAGCTACGCAAAGTATGCGAAGATCCTTCAGGCTCTTAAGGAGAATGATGGTCGGTTCCCCGATGGATTTGACATCAACCTCAATGATGCAGTCCTCTCGGTGTCACTCGTCACTGCCGAGTTTCGTTCGTACGCTGAGTCACGATACAGCGACAACAAGAACGAGAGACGCCGCCTAATGCTGCTGTGTGACCTCTTGGACGAGAAGTTCGGAGACGTAGCAGCAAGTGAGTTTTGGCCGAGGAAGCTCAATGAACTCCGCAACACCTTCATTGATCGAAGCAACGCACGACGATACGTCAACGATCAGGTAGCTCGAACCGTTCAGATATTCAAGCACGCGGTCAGCATGGAACTGATCAAAATTAGCCAGCTTGATAAGCTGAGGACTCTTGAGCCTCTTCTGAGAGGAAAGACCGCAGCAAAGGAATCGAAGCGGAGAACTCCGGCTTCACTTGAAAGCGTCAGGGCTGCTTTGGGGTTTATGTCTCCAACATCACGCGCGATAAGACGAGTCATGGTATCCACCGGAATGCGGCTCTTTGAGGTCACATCCATGAAGCCCGCGAACGTTAATCGCAGCGGTGAAGTCTGGGTGTATGTTCCAGATAAGCACAAGACAGAGAATTACGGCTACAACAAGGTTGTTCCCATTCTCGGTGACGCCAGAGATGCCTTGGCTCCATTCCTCCTGCGTGGAGAGGATAAGTTTTGCTCGAGTCCCAAGGAATCCGCTGAATGGCACAGGGCGAGGAAAAGGCAGTCCCGAAAGACCAAGCCACGAGACTTTGAATGGGTAAAGGTCAGACACCCAAAGCGAAAGCCTGGTGACAAGTTCAGTAAGGATTCACTGCGGCAATCGTTGCATCGTGCCTGCGACAAAGCCGGTGCTGAAAGGTTCTCGCTGTACCAGCTTCGACACCCCGCGGCGACAGAGATCGCCAATACGCTGGATCTTGAATCGGCACAAACGCTGCTGGGTCACTCATCACGGACGATGACTGAGCATTATGCCCAGAAGTCCTTGATCAAAGCCACAGAAGCAGCAATGGCAGCGCCAGTTGTTGGATGATGTGAGATGCTTGATTGCCAAATGGGATACGCCAAGAAGGTGGTAGTGAACCTACCACCAACGGAAAAGGTGAACCCATGCAGAAAGAAGCGACCGATCTCCTAGCTGAAACAACAATATCGGTAACTGATGTTCCAAAGCATCTCCCAACACGCCCCGGCGTCTCTACTGTCTGGAGGTCGATATCAAAGGGGACGCGAGGCTGGAGGCCGTGAATATCGGCGGAAAAACCCTGACATCTGTCGAGACGCTTCATCGTTCTCTTCTTGCAACTCAGGCATGACTCAGAGGCTCCTGGGCCTTCCTCCTGGGCCCACGCCGGCGTCTCACTCGTCGGCGTCTCACTCGTCGGCGGTTTGTGGGTGTTGGCTGAGCCATTTGCACCACTGCCATCTTAGAAAGAGAAACCAAATCAGCATTGCAAGCACACCGATTAAAATGGGGACTGAAACCAATCCAATCATAAGCCCACCCAAATGCTTCCACAGCGCGAAAGCTGTCCATGAAAGGGCCGTGACTAGCCCAACCACGAGGGCGCTTCCAAGCGTCCAGTTCGTGGTTGTTTGTATCTCCGAGGGGACGTTCCATAACATCCTTGCTTGGCAATACCCGCAGCAGATTGTTCGATAGCTAGTCGTGACTCCCTCGACTTCTCCATTGTGCATGGTAACGACAGTATCTCCCGGCAGGGTATGCGCTTTGCAGTTTCCACACCATCCCAACGTTGGGTCCGGTTTGTGGGAACTGATGGCATCCTCAGGAATGGGGGTCTTTTCTGATTGCGGCGCCCGGCTTCTTCTCAATTTTCCAGCGATGCCCGCGACAGCGATCATTGCTACGACCAGAATCCCCAAAATCGAACCTTTAACATCGCCCAGTATCATCGGAGAACCCAACAGTGAAAAACCGGCCGCCAGAAACCCAATCAGGTTGATGACCTTCTTGATCAGGGGAACTTCTGCAAGTCCGTCGGACGGCTCACAAATGACGTGTTGGGCACAGGCAAGAATGACAGACATAAGGACAACTGAGTAGATAACAATATCAAGTGGCTGCACCGGAGCACCTCAAAATTAAAGGACGATGGTGATTACAGGCTGATTTTGGTTTAACACCGGGCGCAGCAAAACGAAAAACATCACTCGGCACGGGATTGCAAAATAATTCAAATTATCGATTTTGTGCATCATCGCGATCGCTGCTGTTTTGGCGATTGCCTTTGCATTTTGATACTAAGCTCAACGCCCGATTTACTCGTTCGTGAGGGGCGACATATGGCAAAGCCGACACGATCACAACTGCGTCACGCAAAGTTGCTTGTTTTGGCATTCCCTCCTTGGGTGACTGCCAGACGTGCGAAGTTATTACTAGAGCATGCTGAGTGGCAGGAAAGTTGGCGAAGTGAGTCCGGTGACGAGCCTGCAACTTCAAGGCAGCATTATTACCTATCAGTGCATTGTGGGATCGAGCTGCCACCAGAATCTACGAAAGCTGAGGCATCAGATATTATTGACCGCGCAAAGTTGGCCCGCGAGGTTGCGTCCCTTGAAATACAAGTTCCCTCGGGAGCAACCGATTTGACCGTAGGCCGCTTGGTAGAACGGGAAAGGGGTGAATTGGATTATGGGACAACCTTTTCGGCATGCTTTGATCTTGTTGCTAAAGCCCCAGCGGTTCTGCTGGTTTT
>PKCN01000396.1 GCA_002862205.1 Planctomycetaceae bacterium
TCGATCGTGAGCCGTTGAAAACCACGGCTGGCCCAACCGTTTGCCCGCAAGCCAAGAGCGTCACCCACAAGGCACGCCGCACTTCGGTCAATCACGCGGTGACACGTGAAAACGCCGCAATACCGCCGTTCAGGTCAACATCCTGTATTTTTTTCTGGATGCGACAGCAGTTAATGCAAAAACTCTTCAGAACGCGAGTTTTTTCTGCAGAACTAACAAACCATTTTCGCGTCTAACCTTGTGAGGCGGGCAACAACTCACTGCCCTCCAAACCACCCAATCCACCTGGTTTGCATTGATGACAATGGTGTCGGGCAAAACGGTATTTGTTTCATCCCCAGCGAAAAATGAATCGCTGGCAAAAAACAGGATGCTTGAGCAAACAAGTTTGCCGTTTCAACCAGTTTCTCCCTACACTGAAGTCGCACGTTTCGCATCATGAGAGACATAATTTCAATCCGCTCAACCGAACACTTTCAAACGGATTACCTTGCCATGCTGCCTCCCCGCTCACACCCGACGGTTCACTTTGCGAAAACCTTTTCGAGCTTGATTCTGCTGATGATCGGCTGTTTGTCTTCGGCGACCCTGTCTGCGCAAGAGATCGAATTTGAAACCAAGGACGGCAAATACAAGGCCCGCGGCACGATCCTTTCTTTTGTTGATGACAAAGGAAATGCAATCGCCCTACCCACTTCTCTGCCTCCTGGGACCGAAGTGATGTTCAAAGAACTGGATGGCAATACTGCCCAAAAGTTTCAGTATTCGCAATTCACCAAAACAACACAATCCGCGATCAAGAACCATATCGTCAACGCTCGCAAGGCTGCAGCAAAGCCAAAGCCCACGGTCGACGGCGTTTCGGAGTTCTTTGTCAAGCATCGAAATCAGCTGAACGCGTTGGTCGAGCAATACTCTGATCTGGGGCCTATCGATACAGTCGAGGACTTTGAAAAAGAGCAGCGTCTGAAAGAGGTGCGTAAATTCAAAAAAGAAATTGGGCGTGCTGCTGCAGCAGACTGGCCTATTCGTTTAACGCTCGCGTATCTGGAAGGCGAGTACGGAGAAAACAAATACGGCGAGATGCATCTGATTGCCAAAAACACCAAAGAATGCTGGCCAGCATGGCAAGCCGCAATCACCTTTTCCTTGAGGTACCGCGAGAATATCAGCCATACCATCAGACTGATGGACCAATATCTGGTCGAACTGGACCAAGTCGCGAAAGAAAACGCCAATGCCAAAAACAAACAACGAATACAAATCGCGGGGCATGCTGCGCTTTGGCTCAGAGAAACGGCCGCTATCGTTGCAGAATCAGGTCTGACGAGTGATTCAGAGGTGAAACGACTGAAGCAAATCCAAATCAGCAACACCGTAAAGTCGCTGATAAAACAAAGTGGCATACCAGAGAAGGATCTTGATGCCGCAGATAAACGAAGACAGGAAATTGAAAAAGAGCGACAACTGGCGAAGGCCAATGCAGATCAAATCAAACAGCTGGCGCTTGACCAGCAAGTCGCCGCCTGTAACCGACTACTCGAACAGTACATACAAACGTTTACCAGAGACCTGGAAACACACACCGAGGAGTTTGATCGGCAATCGCTCATCACTACCGATGTTCAACGGTATTTCCATGAAGCAGACCTGCGTTGGGAAACGGCCGCCGTGCTTTACTATCAAGAAAAAAGGGAAGCGAATGTGGAATTGGGAGATGACTCAACGGATGAAGAACGTGCAAAACGAGCGCTTGCTCGGAGGCGTCTGCCTTTCCTTCGTATCCAGATGGATCGCGCGTTTCAGGAAAAGATCGTTCAGTTTAACCTCCTTATCGCCGAACGGAGACGTCTTGCAGAGGAGCGTTTGAATCTTGCAAACTTTATCAACAAGTGGAAAAACAAAATGATCCTGTTTGAAAGTGATTACGTCGAAGCCATCAACGCTGACGACCCACTAAAGCAGGTTTACTTTGAATTCACGGCAAGAGTGAAAGATGAAATTGCAAAGTATCCACCGATGCCAACGGTCGTCGTTCCTGGCAAAAATGACGCAAGATTGGAAAGGTTGAACGGCATCCAAGAGCAGCGCGAAAAAGTCAAGGCACTCTCTTTTCTCTTTGCTGTTGATGTACAGAACTTTCTTGATCAACTGGGAAATCCCTAGTCCTGCAGGCTTCGAGTGCTCGACACGGTATTTCAGATCCGCAGACGTAAATCAGTTCGCGTTCCAGGAACGCGATGTCTTGATGATGTTCATCGTCAGGCCAAAGAAGGCACTCGGCGTGTCGTGAGGTTCGACACAGACAGCACCTGGAAAAACGATGCGGATTGATTCCCACTCAAAGCCGGACGCCACCCAGGTGCCTGCAGCTGAATGACAATGTTCCCGCGACCTGAACGAGGGAAGAAAGGGAATGATGAGGTAGTTCCCCTTTCATCGTCTACGGTCTGGTCGCGCCCACCAACAACGCCCACCAACAACGCCCACCAACAACGCCCACCAACATCAGGAGAACCAGCCAGCCGCTTTGATCTGGCAGCGGTACCCGCGTGCGTATTCAGCAATGCACCTGTCATGCCTCTGCAATGCCTCTGAAGTAATCTTGATTCTCGTTAGAACAGTTTGCAAAACCCCCAAGCGATCCGAGCAGACCAGAAAGCCGCGGATCAACATCGCAACCGTGACTGGAACGCCATCGAGCTGATGACGAATCCCGAGAACAATGACGAATCCCGAGAACAATGACGAATCCCGAGAACGATTACGAATCCCGAGAACAATGAGATTCACAAAGGT
>PKCN01000230.1 GCA_002862205.1 Planctomycetaceae bacterium
ACGCATGGGTTTGAAGTCAACACGGCACGTCCCAATGCGTGGCCATATCGCGATTACGTCATACGGGCATTCAATCAAGACAAGCCGTATGATCAATTTGTCAGAGAGCAAATCGCGGGTGACATTTATGGAGAAGACGTAGCGACCGGTTTTTTGGTCGCCGCGGCTGTGTTGCTGCCCGGTCAGATTGGAAAAGACGATGCGTCGAAACGGCTCGCGCGTCAGGATTCGTTAGATGAGATTGTTGTCGGTACAAGTGCAACGTTCCTGGGGCTCACGCTGGGTTGCGCGCGTTGCCACGATCACAAATTCGATCCACTTACTCAGGAAGACTACTATTCCATGCAATCTTTCTTTGCGGGGGTTCGTTACGGCGACCGCGAGGTTAGAGGGAAGGATTTTGAAAGTCGACAGTCCCGCCTACGCGCTCTGTTGCCGGAAATCGAGCAGATCAAAGCAAGGGTTTCGAAACATGAACCGGTTGCACGCACCAGCCGGACTCTCATTATCGACGAAGCAGATGAGGAACAGACCACTCACTTCGTGAAAGCCAATGGTCCCGGCAAAAATCCTTCTGGTGCAAAGCGAGGCTACGCCGATGACCTCGGTTCCATCAATCGTTTGCCAAATTTCAGCCAAGGGTACACGTGGTGGAATAACGTTCCCGGCCAAAACGTCATGTCATTCAATCCAGAGGTTGAAGGAAAATTCAATTTGTGGATTTCGTGGGGCGCCCATGGAAGCGGAGTGCATACGCGGGACGCGCGATTTATTCTCGATCTCGATGGCAAGCTTGATACGACAGAGGATCAGAAAGAGATTGCAACGATTGACCAATATTTCGTTCGAGGTCAATCGGAAGGTGAAACCGAACGTGTTCCACAGTGGAGTGGAATGCTTCATGTCGGACAACACCGGCTGAACAAGAGCAGCCGACTTGTGCTGCGTGGGGGAGAGACTGGGACAGGAGTCACGGCAGATGTTTTAGTGCTGCAGGAAACAGAAGAATCGGACACGACTCCGAAACTACGCACTCCCATTAATTTTCGGATTAACACTGAGCGTTTTGCGCCGATCAAAACGAGCCGGGTTCGGTTCACTTCTCTTGCAACAACAAACGGCAACCGTTACGAGCCCTGTATTGATGAGCTTGAGGTATTTGCCGCTGGCACAACCGAAAATATTGCACTCGCCTCGCTTGGAGTCGTGGCGACTTCGTCTGGTAACTACTCTGACACTGGTAAGCATCAGCTACAGCACGTGAATGATGGGCGAACCAGTAATGACCGGAGTTGGATATCGAGCGAGAAGGGGAAAGGCTGGGTTCAGCTTGAATTCGATCACCCGATCTTGATCGATCGAATCGTGTGGGGGCGAGACCGGACAGGAAGATTCAAGGATCGTTTGCCTGTGCAGTATAAGATCGAGGTAGAAGACGACGAGGGGAACTGGAAGATGGTCGCAGGGTCGAGTGACCGACTGCCATTTGGAACAAAGTTTGACGCCGCTTCCACGCAGTTGCGTAACGCCGCTGGTGATACGAAGCCTCGCGTTGCAGAGGCCGTGCAGAAATTGAAGAAGTTGGAAGCGAAGCGAGCTGAGCTGGAAAAGAAAGAGCTGGCGTATGCTGGGATTTTCTCAAAACCCGACCAAACGCATTTGCTTTTACGTGGAGACCCCGAGCAGCCGACTGATATCGTCAAGCCTCGGGTACCCTCGCTATTTGGCTCGGTCGACTCGCTCGAAGGTGGAACAGAGAGCAAACGACGCGAGACACTGGCTCGTTGGTTGACCAAAAAGTCTAATCCGCTCACCGCCCGTGTAATTGTGAATCGCGTTTGGCAATTTCACTTTGGTATTGGGCTCGTAGAAACGTCAAGTGATTTTGGCTTGAATGGGACCCCGCCGTCTCACCCTCAATTGTTGGATTGGTTGGCGAACGATCTGATGGAGAATGATTGGTCATTGAAGCATCTTCATAAGCGAATTCTGTCATCGAGAACGTGGCAGCAATCGAATCAAATCGATAGGAAGGCCAAAGAAGTCGATGCGGACTGCCGTTTGCTGTGGCGTTATCCAGCGCGACGCATTGAGGCGGAAGTGATTAGGGACTCTCTGCTGCAAGTCAGTGGGCAACTTAATTACAAAATGGGTGGTCCGGGATTTGACTTTTTCAAATCGCGTGGAGGATTAAGCGGCTTTCCGCCGGTACAGAAGTTTGAGGAGAAAGGGCTTCGTCGTATGGTATATGCCCACAAGGTCAGGATGGAGCCGGTTCCAATATTTGGTGCCTTTGACTGCCCCGATGCCGGACAGCCAGCCCCAGTGCGAAGTCGGTCAACCACTGCCATTCAAGCGTTGAATTTGTTTAACAGTGAATTTGTCGCCGAAGCTGCTGTTCAATTCTCGGATTGGGTTCACAAGGATGGCACCACAGTGAATGATGATGTCGTCAATGCTTATCGACGCATTTTTCAGAGGGAACCGAGTGCAACAGAACTTCAGCTTGCAGTGCAGGTTGTCGAAGAACATGGCTTGCCGACATTGGCACGAGTGCTGTTCAATTCCAATGAATTTCTGCAGTTGCCTTAGGATATGATTACGTGAATCGATACTCATCAAAAATTCTGAGTACTGTAGGGCGGCATTTTCTTTCGCGTCGAGATTTTTTGGCAAAGACAGGAACGGCTGCCGGATCGATCGCTCTGGCAAACTTACTGGAACAAGATCGGCTTTTGGCGGCGCCACAAATCGACCCCAAAAATCCTCAT
>PKCN01000284.1 GCA_002862205.1 Planctomycetaceae bacterium
AACGAAATGCCTCCCGAAGAGTCGCAACAGCCATCTGAAACTGAGCGGCAGGCCCTGCTCAACCATTTGAATGAGGGGTTGAATCGGTCATTAGCTGGAACCCCAAAGCTGATTCCCTTCCGAATGCGGCGAATGAACCGTTTCGAGTATGGAAACGCTGTACGGGATTTGTTTGATCTCGACTGTTGGGTTTATTCCATCGGTGATCGCATCATTCGAGACCACAACCATTACTTCCGGCCCGAGACAGGCAAGATGCCCGAAGTCGTCACAGCCGGGAATCGAATCATGGGATTGCAGCAAATGCTGGAGAATCGCCTGCTGGGGGTGATGGCCTTTCCCAAAGATCCTCCCGCAGAAAACGGATTCAACAATCGTGGCGATCATCTGAGTCTTTCACCGGTTCTCATGAGATCCTTTTTAAAGCTCAGCCGATCGGTAGTGAATGCAGAAAACTTCGAAAAGAACTGTCGAACCTGGAACGATCTTTTTCAAGATCCATCCAAGAAGCAACGAGCGAAAGAGTTCGGTTCCATTCCCATGGATGAATCCGTCGCCACTCGTAGCACGGGCGTTACGATCAGCGCGTGGATCCGCCCATCCAAGGCAACCGACCGTTGGCAAACCATCGTCCGCCGTGAGGATTCATGGCGCCGCCAGTTATTGGCCATCGGTAGGACAAATGATACCTGGGGGCTATGGATGGGCGCTGGCATCGCTGGCCGTTACGTCGAATTCGGTGCACCAGTGAAGCCACAGGTGATTGCCGATGGCAAATGGCATCATGTGGCCGGCACGTTCGACGGCAAACAAATGAACCTTTACGTGGATGGAAAGCAGGTCGGCAGCAAGGCGATCGAGGGAAAGCTCAACACTCAAAGCACACAGCCAATGAAGATCGGCGCGTATGTAGGCGAACCCTTTCATGGAGATCTCAACCACATTCGTTTGTACCGATCCGGATTGAGCAAGATTCAGATCAAGAATATCGCCGAAGGCGATCAGCAAGTCGGCGAGGACACGTTGGTCGGCCGCTGGAAAAAAGAAGAGCAAGTCCGTTTGAAACTTAAGCAGCCGATCAAACAGACTGCGCATGAACGCATTGCAAAGTTTCTTCTCAAAGCGTTCAAGTCTCCTTCAGACCCGACGACCCTGAATCTGTACACCGATTATTTTGACCGGCAGTACAGAAAAAGTGGCAACTTTACCCAAAGCATGAAGGACGTCGTATCAGCGGCCCTGGCTTCACCAAGATTTATTTTTGTTCACAACGAAACAAGCGAGAACTTACCGACCCACGCCTCCTTCAATCTTGCCACGCGTTTGTCATTCTTTCTCTGGAGCTCGATCCCAGATGATGAATTGCTGGCTTTGGCAAGTCGGGGGAAACTGCAAGACACCAAGATTTTGACAGAGCAGGTCGATCGCATGCTGAACCATCGTCGTGTCAAAAACTTCTGCGACAGTTTCGCGCCCCAGTGGTTAAAGCTCAACAATCTGGTGTCTGCCTCCCCTGATTTCAAGACCCACCGGGATTACTACTTCGGTGGCGACGATAAAATATCATACAAACGAGGCATGCATATGATGTTGGAACCGTTGCTGAATTTCGAAACCGTGTTCGTTGAGGATCGGCCGATCATGGAACTGGTGGATTCCGACTTTACCTACCGCAGTCACTTGTTAACAGAATGGTATCAAGGCAGAGCGGCCACCTATCCAATCAACGTCAATCTGCGTCACATTGATTTCACACGCACGCCGTTAACGGATAGAAGATACGGCGGCGTGATTACGACTGGGGCCGTGATGGTGATGACCTCGGGTCCATCCCGGTCATTGCCGATTACACGTGGGTCGTGGGTCTCTTCGGTCATCTTCAACGATCCTCCCGAGCCTCCGCCAGACAACGTGCCTGATTTGAAGGCGGACGACAAAACCCTTCGAGATGAAGGCTTGACGGTCCGAGAAAAGCTGAGCCAACACCGAAGCGACGCCCAATGTGCGGGCTGCCACAAAAAAATTGACCCTTACGGTTTCGCCTTGGAAAATTACGATCTACTGGGGCGCTGGCGTGATAATTACCGTACCGGTTTGAAGGTGGATGCCAGTGGAAAACTGTTTGGCAAACATGATTTTAATGATATTGTCGGTTTCAAAGATGCTGTGTTGGCAGAACAGGACGTGTTTGCCAAAGCGTTCATCAAGCACTTGCTTTCTTATGGTTTGGGTCGCGAACTGACCTTGGCGGATCGAGTTGCAGTCGATGAAATAGCAACAGAAAGCAAAAGCGAAGATTACAAGATGAGAAGCGTCATCAAGAACATTGTGATTCACCCAATATTCACACGAAGGAATGAAGAATGACACATTTCAACCATGATCCTTTCGCCAGGCGAAAGTTTCTGCATGGGGCGGGTGGCAGCATGATGGCTCTTCCCTGGCTAGAGACCGTTGCAGCAGAGGGGGCGGACACGAACCAACCGGAACCGTCGCTGCGTTTTGCATCGTTTTATTCGCCAATGGGATTTGTGCGAGATCACTTCTTCCCCACTCAAAACAGCCAGGACTTTTTGTCGATGCCGACATTGAGCCCCCTGAAAAAAGTGGGCGACAAGGTCACGCTGATCACAGGGTTGTCGCGAATCAATGTCAGAGGCGTCGATGTTCACAATCAATGCAGTTCGTGCTACCTGTCCTCGGCCGACCCTCATGCCCCGCTCAAATCAGTTTACCCCATGGACAGAACCCTGGATCATCTGATTGCAG
>PKCN01000122.1 GCA_002862205.1 Planctomycetaceae bacterium
TGAGTGCGTGTGAATTATTTCTTTTCCACACCCAGTTCCTGCAATTTCTCAACAATCGCTTTGCCGTGGTTTGCTGACTTGACATCTTTATCGATGAACAGGATTTTTCCATTCTTGCCCACGTAGTAGGTCCAACGATTCGACATGCCACGGGCATTCAGGCAGCCAAGTGCGTCGGCGAATTCTTTACCGGGGTCACTCAGAATTGGGTAATCCAGATCCAGACTTTTGGCAAAGTCAGTGTTTTTCTTGACATCATCGACGCTTGCGGTGAAGTAGGCAACATCGAAGTCACGAATGAGTTTGCCACTCTCACGGAGCGACTTGCATTCTTTCGTTCAGCCACCGGTGAACGCTTTGGGGTACCACGCGATCACGAAAGCTTTTTTTCCTTTGAGCTGCTGCGAGGAATAGGTTTTTCCGTCGCTGCCGATCAGTTCGAAATCGGGAACTTGGTCCCCAACCGCAGTCTCTGCATTTGTCATTTCGCTTCCAAATCCCAGTGATCCGAGTAGTACCAGTGCCATCAACCAACGAGTCTTCATGTGATTTCCTGATGTTAACGTAGGTATGCAACGAATGTGTGCAACGAATGTATGCAGCATGAAAATGAGTCCACCATGGTGAACGCCAGCGTGTTTACAGTGTGTTCAGGTATTTCATGCTTTCGCGAATACTGTTGAGGGGATTCGGGGAATGATCTTGCTCAACATGGCAGATGTCGACACCTGTCTCTGCCGCGACCTCAATGATAGGTTCCATGGGGATGATACCATTGCCCAGTTCCCTGAACGCCTCGTTGGGGATGCCGCCGTATTCGGGTGTCTTGACACTCTTGTCGAGATCCTTGAGATGTAATTGCGACACGCGACCCTTGAGCGATTTGAGTAACTGGACAGGATCTTTTCCACCAACCTTGATCCAGAAAACATCGACCTCAAACTTCATGTCTGGTGAGAATTCTTCCACCATGATGTCGTAGCCGGTCTTGCCACCGGATTTGGGTTCGAATTCAAAGGCATGATTGTGGTAGGCCAGTTGGATCCCTGCTTTTTTGGCTTCCTCAGCTCCACGGTTGCAGCGTTCGCATAGAACTCGATAGTCATCGAGAGTTTTGCGGTTGCGATCAGCAAGGTAGGGGACAACGAGATGCTTCAGGCCTACTTCGTTGGCCGCGTCCAGCACCTGTTTGAATGGCATCACACCCTTGTCATCCGGATTGACAACCGAATCCCAATTGAAGTGGGATGAATGAACAGCAAGGCCATTGTCCTTGGCTGCCTTGATCATCGGTTTTGCGTTTGGGAAGCCGTAGGGTTCAACCTGTTTGTATCCAGCATCAGCGACGGACTTCAGTGTGCCTTCTACGTCGTCATTGATCTGGTTGCGGAGGGTGTAAAGCTGGATACCGATTTCCTTGCGGTATCGGTTGTCTTGATCAAGTGCCATGAGTATTTGTGGTTGTGATATCGCACAGGAGATAGCGGCGCTTGCCCCAATGAATTCCCGTCTCTTCATGATTTGTCGCCTCTTCAGACCGAATTCAGCCGGTCGGTGATGTGTGGTTGTTTCGCAGAGTATACAACAAGCCGCTGCGAATGTCCTGTTTTCGATATCTGCCCCCCGTTTGGTTGCCAAGGTCATGGCTCGCTACGCATTGGATGAAGAATTTCGATTTGCCCACCATACTTTTGCGCTCAGTGAGCCGAGAGGCGAAATGTGCGTGATTT
This sequence comes from Planctomycetaceae bacterium, assembly GCA_002862205.1. Classification (GTDB taxonomy): domain Bacteria; phylum Planctomycetota; class Planctomycetia; order Pirellulales; family Pirellulaceae; genus Rubripirellula. The sequence goes on from PKCN01000122.1 coordinate 1,731, forward strand.
CGCCTGAGCATGCTGTTCCATTGCTGGATCCTCAAGTGGATCAGTTTGGGCAGGTGGCAAAAAAATTGCGTGAAGCCGATGTCCGGAACATTCTTTTGATCCACGGTACTTTTGCGGGGGGAGATGTTACGGGATTTGTACGTGAGCTGAAAAGGTTCTCGCCGGCCAGGGCATTGCGGGCGCATCAACTCAGTAAAGCCTGGTTCGATGAATTGGCGGGAGATATCGGGAATTATACCGATGGATTCACCAAGCGAATGCATGAGCTTCTTAATGCTCCGGGTGAGTCGAGGATCAATGTTGAAAGATTCGGCTGGTCTGGGGAAAACCATCACATCGGCCGGGCGGATGGTGCTGTTGCATTGCTTCGCAAAATTGATTCCATGCAACAGGATGGACGTTTGCTCATTCTGGCTCATAGTCATGGTGGAAATCTGCTTGCGATGCTTTCGCAAATTGTTGGCGCATCGGATCATGTCAGAGAGTTATTCTTTCGTGCGACCCGTTTGCACTACCACAGTCCTCTCAGAAGCAAAGTGGATCTGCAGGATTGGACTCAGGCCCGGGAAATGCTGTTGGATCGAGACCGTCGGCCACGAGAAATTGACATTGTGACGTTCGGCATGCCGCTTCGTTATCGATGGAATCGTGATGTCGTGCCTCGTTTGCTGCATTTCGCGCAACATCGATCAATTGAGGGACATGATCCCATGAAAGCTGTGATTCCGAGGTCCGTGGGGGATGTGGTTACGGCGGCGTCTGGTGATTATGTTCAGCATCTTGGGATCGCAGGCACGGATTTCATCCCCTCTCTGTTCGCGTGGAGAGATTTGTTGGTCGAACGCCGGCTTGGTTGGCTTTTTGAGTCGACTGCGAGGCGGCGCGACGTGTTTCAGAAACTGAAGCAGGGACGAAGGGTTTCATGTGATGGCAAAACGCTGTTGATTGATTACCCAGCGACCCCGGGACGCGAGCACCAGAAGTTGTTCGGACACGGTGTCTACACCTCGCCGATCTGGTTGC
>PKCN01000019.1 GCA_002862205.1 Planctomycetaceae bacterium
AACGCATGGTTCACATGGCATGGCGTCTACGGCAGTTGGAAAACCGCTACCAACGAATCTTGTTGGTCACCAGTGTTTTGCATTGGCCGTGGATTCGTGATGCCTACACACAATTGGGAATCAGTTCGGGCTCGCCTCCCAAAAGTGAAGTGACAGCATCTCTGGAACTACCGGATGACGATGATGTGCAGGAACCCGTTCGGTACGCGGTCAAGAATCGCACACTGATGTTTCTGTTTGGTGAGTTACCCTACATCACTGGTCTGTATGAACGAGCAAGATCAGAATTGGAAGAGGATGACGATCTGCAAATTGATGGGGTCAAAGAACTACTGATTGCTGCTCGCGAAGCTTATCGCCGAGACCTTGGTAACCGAGCTAGACGTATCACACCTTTGCATCTGTCAAAGTGTTTGCAATACATTCGTAATCTGTCGTTGATTCATCGCCGCATGACACCAGACCTAATCACGATTGTGACCGCCGCCAAACAGATCTTGGGAGATCAATTCGCTCTGCACGTCGCTGAACTTGCAAACGACTACCGCTACTCCGAGGCAGATGAGGAACACACTGAACTGGAGGAAGTCACATTAGGAATCGACCAGGCTCGACTACCCGATGGAGAAATCATGTCTCTCGTCAGTAGGTTGCCAGGACCACCCATGACATGGTGCACGCTTGAACTGAAACGCCGCCCCACGAAGTCAGAATCAGATCAATGGAAGTACCGCTGGAATCCATACAGCCAATGCAGCTATCCACCGGAAGATGACCGAATTGAAAACTTCAGAACACGGGTTTTTGAACGTGCCCGATCGATCATGGGCAACGACTTGGCAAAAACCGAGAAGTTCACAACCAGTGTCAAAGATGGCATTGATATTCGCGACACTCTCAGACATTGGTATGAAAAACAAATCTATGTCAAAGTCGTCCCACCAAGTCGAGGCACACTTGATGCTTGCGTAATGCTGTTCGACTCGCCTGCTGACCCCCGTGATTACCCATGGCGGACGACGTGGTTCGCGGAACATAAAGACGAGTCGACTCTCTCCTTCTATGCGACCAACTATGAGGAGGAAATGGTGGGTCCGGGAATTGGCATGGGCATTTATGGAGGCGCTCTCTTTCTTTATCCACCTGTAGGGATTCCCGACGTGTGGACAGATGCAAGACTCGATTACACTGAAACACTTGAAGAACGCTTGTTAGCTGCAGCTTGCGTTCATTCGCGAGGCAAGCAAATCGCTGTGCTGTCTGCATTGCCACCGGGCAACGGCTTTCGGAAATTGGCGAGACGATACCGCAAACATCTTGTACATGTCCCACTGAATTCATTTAGTGATGAACAGGTTCAGCAACTCCGCACCGTGCATGTGTTGAATGGCAGTGAAGTCCGAAGCTATGCTGAAGAATTCATCAGAAAAGTTTGAGCAAAGACAACTCGCCAAATCTCCCTCCAGGCGGCGATTTTCACCGCACTCGCACCATGCATCGACAGTCAACTGACTAGTTCCCTGCTGCCCGCCTTTGTGCGGCCCGCTGAGCCTCAAGGACTGCGTCCTCGAGTGTGCGCCCGCCACGTTTTGGCAAGTCCTCCTCGGGCACCAAAGGCGGCACAGTCCCGCCATTCTGTTGCCTCATAGCCGCGCTGTAGACTCCGATGACGCCCGATTGAAGCAAGGGACCTGGAGGCAGAAAAAAACGACCAATCCCGCGACCTTGAAAGTTAATGTCCTCGATCACATTCGGACTCTTACCAGTTCGATCAATCGCAACCGACTGCATTGCCCATTCATGAATCACAAGTTCGTATCGAACCGGTGGCTCATATTCCGTCACGACTTCGTGGGTCCGTGTGTATCCATAAGGATTCATGAGACGAAACTGCTCAATGCGTTTGCCACCGGTATCACAAATCAATTCTACATCAGCAGATGAGTTTGGCCGAATCCGCATCGTTTGGCTTCTTGCAGAATCCTGAAGATCACGAATCCCAACTTGAACTTCGCGGCGACCATCATTGACCAATTTCAGTCGTGCTGGCGGTAACGGTGGATTGCGAACAACGACGCTGTCAACCAAAAAGGATTGCGGACGCCGCCGCCAACCAGCGTAACCCTGCATAAACGGATCAAACGACGGACCATACCACTGCCAGGGGTACAAATGCTGCCAAGGGTGAAACTGATTCCGAGGGTGAAACCTGTGACGTGGAAACAACTGCCCCGGAAAAAAGATGGGGGCACCAAAGGTGAAGGGTGACACAATCTGCCCACGACGCAATCTCACAGCGCGCCGCGTATTAATGAAACGTGGACGTGGATCTCCCAAGCCCGCCGTTTGCATCAGACCAACACCCGACCGGGGAAACCTGAGTGCCCGATCAATCGTGGGACTGTAATAACCAACAAAGTCACCACCCAGTGAATCAAACGAAGGATCACGACTAAAAGTCGCCCGCTGACCAGCGAGACTTTGAACCGAAATTTGTCCACCTTCAATTCGGGCTGTCGCCGTCACGTCGCCTGTCGGCTCAACCAGGTCAAAGATTTGCTGTCCACTGACGGGACCACTGAGAAGCGTCAACACTAGCAAACCAAGAACAACATTTTTGCGATAACCGATTTTCGGAGAAAGAACAACGTCCGGGTTTTGCGAGTTTTCAGAATATCGGCTGATCCGGCATCTGGAGCATACCGGAAGCATTCACAAGCATCCGGACTTCCAAAACCAAT
>PKCN01000382.1 GCA_002862205.1 Planctomycetaceae bacterium
GTGTCTCTCGTTGCCATGACTTCGTGGGGAGGCCGTCATTGGAATCCTTGAAAACCGTCATTTCAAAGGCACGATTCGAGGCGATCCACTGTTCGCAAGTTCGCGGTTTGCGAATCAGCGGTTTGAGAATCAGCGGTTTGAGAAGTGTGCAATCCTGTCCGAGGAATTTCCGGCATGCACCAAAATGGCCCCCATGATGCAACGAGACGGCAAAATGACTGATGTTTGACAGATCCAATGGCGGAGCGAGTACGATGTGAGCTCTTCTACTGGCGTCACGCCTCACGACCTCTCTGTACCGATACACCAGCCATGCAATCAGTCAAGATCATCATCGCGTTGATGATAGGTGCGATTTTCTCTCTGGAGAGCCTTGCGCAAGTCCATTATTTCGAAGACGGTCGACCATGGACGAACAAGACAAGCAGGGGTCCAGATCGCGAAGTCGACGGCTGGTATTACAATCTGGGCATCACAGGGCTACGTGCCGAATTGTCGGCAGAAAGACCGAAACATCTTTTGATCAGGCACGTGTTTGCCGGATCGCCCGCAGATCAGCTGATTCAAACGGGCGATTACATTGTTGGTGCTGGCGGCAAAGCGTTTCAGACAGCGCATCAGAACGGTTACGGGGAAGCTGTGTTTGGTGCGAGAGGCCCAATTCTGGAATTTGCCAATGCTTTGGAATCGGCACAAAGTAGCTCTGGTAAGGGGCACTTGATCGTCGACATCGATCGCAGCGGGCAGCAGCGACGTGTGGTGTTGAAGGTTGGGCAGGACTACGGAATCTTTGGACCAACATTCCCTACAGACGATGCCAAGTCCGCACAGATTCTTGAGGATCTTTATTCCTATTTGAAAAAAACCCAAGGGCAAAACGGTTCCTGGGGCAGCCCACCCCATGACACCTTTGCGCCGCTGGCGTTGCTCGCCAGTGGACGCCCAGACCATCTGGAATTGGTGCGAAAAAATGTGAAATTTCACGCTGACACTACCAAATCCAAAGACCGATCATGGTTGATCAATTGGCGGTACATGTCTGCCGCCATTGTGATGAGCGAATATTATCTTGCGACGGGTGAAAAATGGGTATTGCGGGATTTGCAGGAGGTGCACGACTTTCTTGTTTCGAGTCAATACGTTGACCAATCCCAGATTGATCCTAAAACCAGAATAGAACGTCCACAAGACTTACCCAGAACCAGGATGAGCGCTCATGGCGGTTGGGGACACAATCCAGGTTTTGAAGGTTATGGCCCGATCAGCATGTTGACCGGACAGGGGGCTCTGGCATTTGCCTTGATGAAACATTGTGGTGTGAATGTCAACCGCGAGCGTCACATGTTTGCGTATGATTTTCTGGCTCGCGCGGCTGGCCGCAACGGCTATGTCTGGTATGCCGACGAAGCGGCAGGCCAAGACAACTGGGCCGACATGGGCCGCACTGGGGCCGCAGGCATTGCCAATGCCATCTGCCCCTATCCGATCGCGGTACATCGTGCCCGAGCCTTGAGTCACGCAAAGATCATCGGCAGTCATCCTGAGAGTTTCCCGGACACCCATGGTTCGCCCGTCATGGGCATGGGATACGCAGCATTGGCTGCCTTTCAGGATACAGCCAGCTTTCGGCGATTGATGGACCAGAACCGCTGGTGGTTCACCTTGTCGCAATGCCCCGACGGAAGTTTTTACTACCAACCCAACCGGGACAATGCTGGGTATGGCGCTGACTCGCGTATTTCCGCTTCGGCAGTCACCGCCTTGATTCTTTCCATTCCCAAACAATCTCTATTCATGACGGGCAGACGCCCAGAGTCCACGCTGAAATAGGTTCATCAGTACGATCATTGGAAGCATCGAACAGATCACCCACCAGATCCGTGGTCCGGTCACTCTCACGGATTACATGATCCAGTACGTCAACGAACATCAAACTCCGCAACTCTTTTATCAATCAAAATTTTTCAATCAACCCCGGCCGATCCCATAAAGTACAGCAAGCGTTCACTGGTAATTTGCAGTGTGTCAATTCTCGTTCTTACTGCATTGGTTACCCTTGGTGGCAACCAACCCATCACAGCGGACGACTCCAAGCCCCAGACCAAGGCAACGCAACAGGTTTACTGGCTCATTACGACGAATGTGAAGGATGGCGCCCTCGATTCGTTAAAGAAATCAACACCGAGACGGTGAAAAATACGAAGAACAATGAACCAGGAACACTGACCTACGACTGGTCAATTTCAGCAGATGGAAAGACGTGCTATTTCTTTGAGCATTACGCCAACTCAGAAGCAGTCATGATTCACACCAAAACGTTTGGTGAGAAATTTGCTGACAGGTTGTTGGGGATGATTGAGATTGAATCATTCGAGGTGTTCGGCAATCCTGACGACAAAGTCAAGGATTCGCTCAGTCCACTTGGAGCCAAATTCCGGCAATCCATTGGTGGTTTCAGTCGCTGATCACATCAGAACGCTGGTCACACTTTTGCACGCTGGTCACTTTTGCACGCTGGTCGTCGGATTCGATTCCCAATGTGGAACCAGTAGAAGTCGCATCCTGTATTTTTGTGACGATTTCTGGAGTAACTGGTTCCACGATTGAGTGTGATCATCAGCGATCCAACGGAACTTGATCACTCATCGAAGTCCGTTGGCCGGCTGGTTTCGAAATTCCGCTCTCAAATAGCCAAGTTTAAAAGTCCCCGGGATCAGAAATCTC
>PKCN01000316.1 GCA_002862205.1 Planctomycetaceae bacterium
GCTGGCGAAAACGAGGTTCCAACGCGTGTGCAGGCATTAGTGGAGGCCATGGACGAAGCTGGGGTGGATTCCAACCTGCTACTGCACCGAGTGTGGTGGTTGATGAAGCCTTAGGTTCATGGGCCTGTAGATCAACAGCCTGACCGTGTGGTCGCTGGATCGTGGTATCAGCCGCCGATGGCATACATCGGTCGATCCGGCGGTTGAAAGCCGTCTTGGTCAATGCCATGGGCCTTGGCTTTTCCAGCAAGGCAACCACGAATTGCTGACATCAAGTCCTCGTCAGATGCACCGGCTCGGATCAGACCTCGCAGCGGCGTTTCGCTGGTCGCAAAAAGGCAATTGCGTACAGCTCCATCCGCGGTGATGCGGATGCGATTGCATGCCTCACAGAATGGCGCTGTGACGGAGCGTATGATGCCGACTCGTCCTCGGTCAACTTGAAATTCTTCAGCCGGTTGTGATGGTTCAGGGCGTGGGACTGGCACAACACTCTTAAACTCGTTTTGAAGGGTCTGCAACAACTGGTCACCGGTAAATACCTGATCTTGTTGCCACGCTCGATCAGTATCCAGTGGCATGAATTCAATGAATCGCAGCATGACGTTGCGATCGAGGGCCTAGCGAACCAATTCTGCTACTTCCGGTTCGGTCACGCCTTTGATCGCGAGTGTGTTGAGCTTGACGGATTCAAATCCACACTTGATCGCAGCGTCAATTCCCTGCAGTGTTTTGTCCAGTCCATCTCTTCTGGTGATTTTCGCAAAGACCTCCTTGTTCAGCGTATCAAGGCTGATGTTGAGCCTTTTTAAACCGGCTTCGCGTAGTGCTTGAGCATGTTCTGCCAGCAGCATCCCGTTCGTGGTCAGGGACAAGTCCTCGAGCTTTCCGATGCCTGCCAGCATTTTGATTAAACGCGGAACCTGTTGTCGGACCAAGGGTTCACCACCCGTGATGCGAATGTCTCTCACTCCCCCCTGTTCAACAAGCAATCGTGCAAGCCGATAGATCTCTTCAAAGGAGAGGATATTATCTTTGGGAACAAATTCAGCACCCTTCTCTGGCATGCAGTAGAAACAGCGGATATTGCAGCGATCAGTGACACTTAGACGCAGACTGGTGTGCACGCGCCCAAATGAGTCAATCAGAGGTGGGGAGGATGTTTGGCTCATGGTCGAAATGATAGCTGTTAACCGTTCGCTCTCCGAGTGATGCAAGCAGTGTTTAACTCGATAATTTTGGATCGGCGAATCGAGGGTACAAGCACTCGGTACTGAGCGATTGCCATGCAGGTGGTGCACTGGGGTGATCGGCTGGTCACAGTTAGCCAGTGAGTGGTCGGATGACATGACCGTGAACATCGGTCAAGCGGAATGGACGACCGGCGTAGGTGAAGGTCAGTTTTTCGTGGTTGATGCCAAGTTGGTGCAGGATGGTCGCCTGGATGTCGTGCACATGAACTGGATTTTCGATCGGTCGGAATCCAAGCTCATCCGTTTTTCCGATCGTTTGACCGGTGCGGATCCCTCCACCCGCCATCCACATGGAAAAGGCTTGAGGGTGATGGTCACGACCGAGTTGTCGTCCGAGGGCTGCACTGGCTTCGACCATGGGGGTTCGCCCGAATTCTCCGCCCCAGACAACCAGGGTGTCTTCCAGCATGCCTCTCTGTTTCAAATCCTTGACAAGAGCTGCACATGCCTGATCTGTTTGTTCGCACTGCTTTTTGATTCCATTTTCGACATTGCTGTGATGATCCCAGCCGGAGTGGTAAAGTTGAATGAATCGTACACCTCTTTCGGCAAGTCGTCGCGCTAACAGGCAGTTCTTGGCAAAGGATCCTGAGTCTTTGGTGGACGTGCCATACAGGCTTAAGGTGGCGGTGTCTTCGCTGTTGAGATCCATCAATTCGGGTGCTCGTGTTTGCATCCGATAGGCCATTTCATAACTCTCCATACGCGTGGTTATTTCATCCAGGCCGGTCTGGTCAAGTTGTTGTTGATTGAGTTTCTCAATCAGATCGAGTGTGTCACGTTGGGTTTGTCGGGTGATTCCTTGTGGATTTGAAACATTAAGAATCGGATCACCGCTGGATCGAAATGGAACACCTTGATGTTCTCCTGGCAAGAAACCTGAGCTCCACATTGCCGCACCGCCGGATAGATTGCCACCGCTCTTCAGAACGACAAACCCTGGCAGATCAGCAGCATCACTGCCGATACCGTAAGTCAACCATGAACCCATGGCTGGGCGTCCGGGAATGGGGCTACCGGTATTTACAAAAAGTTGCGCTGGGGAGTGATTGAACTGGTCGGTGTGAACAGTCCTGATGATTGCCAGGTCATCAGCAACGGTGGCCAAGTGGGGTAGCACCTCTGAAAGCTCAGCTCCCGATTCACCGTGTTTTTTGAATTTGAAGCGAGGAGCGAGGACAGCGGCATCCGGTTGGATGAACGCGTATCTCTGTCCGGCGATGACCGAAGCTGGCAATGGTTGCCCCTCCAGTTCAGTAAGTTTTGGTTTGTGATCAAAGAGGTCAAGTTGGCTGGGCGCGCCCGCCATGAATAGGTAGATCACGCGTTTGACGCGTGGCGGGTGGTGGTGGCCGCGGGGTCTCGTCTCCGACGCTTGCAAAGAATTTGTTCCAAATTCTTCAGCGAACAATTCCTCAGCGAACATTGATGCGAGGGCAGCTTTACCCAGTCCCACTCCGC
>PKCN01000241.1 GCA_002862205.1 Planctomycetaceae bacterium
AGTGGGTCAGCCACGGATTATATAGGAAAGAACGTGACTCAGGCATGGAATAACACGTTCCCCCCGACAGAGGCATTTGCCTGCATTGTTTGCCGACAGGATCTAAGCTTCAAGCACTGTGCAATGGCGCCGTCTCGATCGTTTGCACGGGACCGTGCCCGCGACCAGAACCGCGGTCGTTTTCCACTTAAATTCCTGTGCTAATTGAACATCCCGACGATGCAGACTTGGTTGTGTTCCCCTCGGTTTCACGCCCTGAATACTCGATCGCAAATCACCAGTCTTCAACCCACGACAATTCTGCACCCTTCAGAGAAGATTCAACATCCAACGCCAAAAACGTTGCAAACACTCCTCAATGCTCGTCTTTGTTCTCAGCAAACAACGTGACTAAGTCACGGAATAACACGTTCCCCCCGACAGAGCCGTTTGCATTCATTTCTCACGCATAACGTCAACGATCATCGGGCGGGAAGTTGAGGTTGCCGAGCGAAATGCAGCCATCCGCTTTTTACCGCTCGGTTGTATCCGTTTGTGAACTGGTGAAATGTGCCGCTAGTTGGATCCAAAAACAAAAGTCGCGAACATCGTCGTTCGATTCCGCGATTACCGATTTGATTCGATCACGCAAAGCGTGCTTCGATTCGGACCAGGCGTCAATCAGCACAATTCCGTTCGTTTCTCGTGCTTCGCCGACGACGATTTTTCCATCATTGTGTAGATGTGCCACCAAATCGACGACAGCGTCAACGCATTCAGCGTTTGTAAAAGCAGGGTTTTGCTGGTGGACCAACTGTGCAAGCCATGCGAAATGGAGAATGTCATTTTCAAGTTGCGATTCGATTTCGCGAACGAACTGTTGATCGATTTCCATGGGAGACCAGTTAACAAACCCAGATAAAGTCGTTGATCACCGAGCGATAAACAATGGTTGCTGAACGGAGCCAACGCGCGGGGTTAAATCGTTCCCGTTCATCAAAGTGTTATGCGGCGTGGCGTACGTATCCACCCCCACACCATTGGTCATAATCAAACGCTTTCGAATTATTCAATAACTCAATCGATCTCTGCTGCCATTTGAGTATATCCGGGTGTGGGTATTGATCTCCATGACTGATGAAGCCCTCGATGATTGCTTGCTGCGACGACTTCAGGCCACTGTGGACAGCATAGCCAACAATGAAATAGAGGACGAATAACATGTATCTCCGGGCTGGACATGAATTATCGGATGCTAGTTCGAGATAAGCCTTTTCGTGCTGAGCCCAGGTCAACGCAAGAGGCCAATCCTCGCAAGGCTCTTCTGACCAGGGACTAGTCGTACTCTGCGCCCAGTCGCGGACATCATCCGGCGATGGACTCCAAGGAGTTTTCATTTTTAGAAGTTCAAGAAGGCGTTGTCCAGACACATCACGTGCAGGATAGCCGGGTGCCGCCCAGCGATTTTTTGAGTCAGTGCACGCTTTCAGCCACCACTTAAGTTGAACGACTTTTTGCCGTGTTTATGACTTCTCTTTCCACAGGCCATCATCTGAACGGATCAGATGGATGCCGTGGGCTGGCATGATGAATTCTGTGATGAACCAGTTTGTGTCTAATTTTCGCGCTACGTATTTGACTTTGCCTTGGTACAGGTTGGGTACATTGAAGGACACTGTGCCTGTGGCTTTGTCGGCCTTGACGTCGCACGTGAAATCCGTGATGCGATCTGATTGAATAAAGGTTACCGGCCGAAGCAGGATACCTCGCTTGCCCGTGCGTCGCTCATGAAATAACTCTGATGCAAGCGCTGACGGTTTTGGGTAGCCGTCGGTGAGAAACCGAAACTCTGTTTTTGCTTTCTCGTCGTCTTTGACCTTTAACGCCAACAGCATTAGCGTTAGTGATTTGTCTTCGAATTTTGATGAGCTGGGAATGCTCTGGCCAGATGCAATCCTTTCAAAATCGGCATGCATCATTGCGGAATCCGAAGGAACCACGTGTTTTATATCGCTGGCGTCATCGGCGTCGGCAACCAAACCGCCACTCAGCCCAAGGGAGAGAACCGTCATCAAGTACAAGAAGCATCGCATGCATTATTCCTTTCTTTTGGCCATTCGCGTCACATCCGTTAGCCACTCTAAGTGACTGACGTTACCGATCAACCAATCCGCGCGGTTGATCTTCCACAGACGAGATCCCCGACTCGCGACCTGGGTTGCAGCGTTTGGTACACCGGTCTGCGGTACCGGCGTTGCTCCCCATACTGGTGAGGTGTTCGCCATTCGGTTTAAACGAGTATACACAATCTGATTCGGAACGACCCCAATCTATTAAGAATCTGTGCCGTCAGGAGGCCGAATGGAACGACACGTGATGCATCACCGGGTTTCCACCAAGAGGCTTTCGATTTCCAAAAACGCGCTGTCCGCAACGACGGTGCATTGCACGGTTGGACGCCTACTTCTGCCTAGGTGTTGATGTCCTAATCTTATTTCTTGCTCGAGTCCATTTCTCAACATCATCTCTGTCGACCTTTTGGATGTATACATTGTCGAGATCCTGATTTCCCGCGTCCGCTCTGATCGCCTTGAAGTTTCGGCCGTGGTCCCTGGAAACCTTATTGCCGTTGATGATATTGTTGCGCGACGCAATGCGCAAACCGACGAACCGGGAGGCCTCATGCTTTCTCGTATCATAGATGACATTCCTGAGGATTCCGTTTCCA
>PKCN01000343.1 GCA_002862205.1 Planctomycetaceae bacterium
GGGCAATCGAGGATGCGGCTGAAAAAGCAACCGTTTTGGCTGCTCGTAAATCAACGGTTATCAAGAGCATTCAGGGCCAAAGTGCAATGACTGATGAGTTGCTTGCGGCGATTGAGAGTTGCAGAGACTTGCGTCAGCTCGAAATGATCTACCTGCCCTTCAAACCTAAACGTCGCACCAAGGCCGCGATTGCTCGCGAGCGTGGGCTACAGCCTCTAGCTGATTTGCTGATCCGCCAAGAACGTATTGGGACTTCGCGAACCCAATTGCTCAATCAGTTTGTCAATGTGGACCTCGAAGTTCCAACTCGTGATGCCGCATTACAAGGGGCGCTCGCGATCGTGGCAGAGCAATGGTCCGAGGATGCCACACTGCGGACTTGGATGTTGGACGATGCTTTTGCAAGTGGCAAGGTGACCTCAAACCTGAAACGAGGAAAGAAGCAGGAAGCCGAAAAGTTTGAGCTGTACTTTGACCACCGGGAAGCGATTGGAAAAATTCCATCTCATCGTCTGTTGGCCATGCTGAGGGGCGAATCAGAGGGACTGCTGCGAATTGGAATTGCCATGGATGATGGTAGGGCAGTATCGCGGATGAAATCGCAATTTCTGCATGATCAGCGATTTGAATTTCATCGTGATTTGTTGGAAACAATTGGCGATTGCTATGAGCGTTTGCTTCAACCAGCAACCCAATCGTCTGTACTTCAGAATCTGAAGGAGCAGGCGGATACAGAAGCGATTGAAGTGTTCGGAAAAAATCTTCATGAGCTGTTGATGGCATCACCCGCCGGACCGCGTGTGACTCTGGGGATCGATCCTGGCTTCCGGACAGGGTGCAAGTTGGCTGTTGTCGATGCGACCGGCAAGTTTCTGGCGACAAGCACAATCTATCCGACGCCACCCACGAGCGATCGCGAATCGGCGGCAAAGCGGGTGTTGGAATTCATCAATCAATACAAGGTTGAACTGATAGCGATTGGTAACGGCACCGCTTCCAGAGAAACGGATGTCTTTGTCGGGGATCTGTTGAAGGAACAGGGATTGAAATTGACAAAAGTGATGGTCAGCGAAGCGGGAGCGTCAATTTATTCTGCCAGCGAGATCGCAATCAAGGAGTTTCCTGAGCTTGATGTGACCGTTCGCGGCGCGATTAGTATTGCCCGACGATTGCAGGATCCGCTGGCAGAACTGGTGAAAACTGATCCCAAATCCATTGGCGTTGGACAATATCAACACGATGTCAATCAGACACGACTTCGTAAATGCCTGGATCGCACGGTTGAATCATGCGTGAATGCTGTTGGTGTTGATTTGAACATGGCTAGCGTTTCGTTACTGTCTCATGTGGCAGGCATTGGCCCAAAGTTGGCAGAAAATATCGTCGCATTCAGGGACCAAAATGGCCGGTTCAAGAATCGTAAACAACTGATGGGTGTCTCAAAACTTGGCAGCAAGGCGTTTGAGCAGGCTGCTGGTTTTCTCCGCATCCGTGGCGGAGTGGAACCTCTGGATGACTCTGCGGTGCATCCGGAAAGTTACACAGTTGTTGCTCGGATGGCGAAGAAATTGGGGGCCAATCCAAAGACATTGGTGGGTGACACTGGATTGAGCCACAAGTTGCGACCGGCTGATTACGTTGACAGTCGTTTTGGTTTACCAACTGTGATCGACATCATTTCTGAGTTGGAAAAACCAGGGCGTGACCCGCGTCGCGAATTCAGGGTGGTGAAGTTCGATGATTCAATCAATAGTATCGGTGATTTGAATGCAGGATTGGTTATGGAAGGTGTCATTACCAATGTCACGCATTTCGGAGCATTTGTTGATATAGGCGTTCACCAAGATGCTCTGATTCACATCTCGCAACTTTCGAATTCGTTTGTGAAGGATCCCAACGAGATCGTTGCGGTTGGCGATCTTGTTAAGGTCAAGGTTCTTGAAGTCGATGCCGCACGCAAACGCATATCCGTCACAAGAAAGTTTTGAGAGTGATGTGGGTGCCGATTTTCTACTTGATTTTCCCGAAGTTGTGGGTGTTGAGTGAGGGTGTTTGAGTGACGTAGCATCATCAATGCGATATTCGTCACCACGCGTGTTTGAATTTGTGGGGGAATGTGCTCGCGATGCATTTTTGAATGGTCAAGGCACCAGGACGTGCCTGATGTGCATCGGCATTTTCATGTCCACAAATCGCGATCAAGACTCCGGTATCCAATCGCTTCAGCCAAGTCATGTTCGCGAATCGTTTTGCAGCCTTCCAGATCAGCAATGGTTCGTGCAACACGCAGGATTTTGTCATGGGCTCTGGCGGAAAGTCCCATTTCTTCGACGCAATGACGCAGCATCTGTGTGCAATTGCGATCGATCTGGCAATGTGATCTGACTTGTCGACTGGTCATTTGTGCGTTGTACATTGCGGTTTCCTTTTGGAACCGTTCAGATTGTTGAGTGCGGGCTTTGATTACGCGTTCCCGCATGGTCTCGCTTGATGTTCCCTCCGAATTGCCATCAGACAATTCGTCGAATGGCACCGCTGGAACGTCCAGATGGATATCAATGCGATCCAGTAAGGGACCGGAGATTTTTGACATGTACCTTTCGATTTGTGGCGGTGTGCAATTACAACTTCGTCTTGGATCGCTTCGATAGCCGCAGGGACAAGGATTCGCGGCAGCGATGAGCATAAAATCTGCAGGGAAGGTT
>PKCN01000181.1 GCA_002862205.1 Planctomycetaceae bacterium
CAGGATGGTGACGCGATCAATGCCAAAAGGCAGTTTGAAGCGAAGCCCCGGGTCGACTGTACCGGTGTACTTTCCAAACCGCTGAATCACACCAACGCTTTCTGCACCTACTGAATAGACGCTACTTGAAAGAAGGGCGAGGCAGGCAACAACAATCGCCACGAGCGGCACGAGTGATCGACTCCAGCGAGGGTCGAACTGAGGGATTTCAATACGAAATTCTTGGTTCATAAATACGGTGTTTCAATAGTGCGGGAATCACAAATAGTGCGGGAATCAAAAAAGGCAGTACCAATATCGGCCGCCAACGGGAATCAACATACTCTCTGTAAGTAGTCTAGGTTGCCTGTTCCGTAGAGTCACCCAAAACTCGAGTGTTTTCTGAAGATGGTTGCGAAGTCTGCCGGGAGACCCATACAAACGACACAAATCCACCACAAATCAATGGTTCCGTGACTTTTGACGAACGTACGAGAGCAGAAGTTCAGCAGTGCCTTCTGTGAGTTCTCTGTACAAAACGAGTTCGTACATCAGAAGTTAAGACTCAATCCGTTTCGCAAATTGAGTGGTGGCTTTGAAGTCGAAGGATTCTGGATGGATGATCTCAGCGAGCACTTCGAGTGAATCGATCAGTCGTGGGCCTGGTCTATTAAAGAGGTGGTGGCCATCAACAGCAAAGAGGTTGCCTTCACGTGTTGCCCGAAGATCTTTGAGGTGTGGCCAGACAGCCGGCGTTTTGGCCTCCGTCAGTACCCGTTGCAGTTCAAAGCCACACGGAATAAGAATCACAACATCAGGATCAGCAGCAGCGACGTCTGCCCAGTCAATCCAGTGTGACTTTCCTCCATCAGCCCCCAAGGCATCAGTTGCCCCAACCATCTGAATCATTTCAGGCACCCAATTTCCTGCAGACATAGGTGGATCGAGCCATTCAATAAGAGCAATATTTGGAAGGGCAATATTTGGCCGGTCTTGAATAGGTCTCTGCTCAGTAACTGAGGTGATCGCATGACAGCGTCTTTTGAGGTCATTGATCGCTAACAACGCCTCTTTTTCTCTATCGATCTTTGAAGCTACCGCACGAATATCATCAAAAAGTTCCGAAATACTCTGCGGAGCCAGGGTCAGAACATCTGGATGACGACCATCTGGAAGAGAAATATTGGCGGCTGCTGTCATGACGGTGTTTGTATCGAGGGCACATACATCACAAGCAGATTGGGTAAGTATCAAGTCGGGTGTAATTTCCGAGAGAAGCTTTTCATTTAATTTGAAAAGTGAGTGGGCATCAGATGCCTTTACTTGACGGTCAATTTCCAGACTCGATCCGTTGGTATTTACATTTGAGGACGTGAGAGTCGGAAGGCTCACAAGATGTGCTGGCCAGTCGCACTCATGAGAGCGACCAACAAGGCAATTTCCGTGATCTAAAAGCGCAACGATTTCAGTCGCGGCAGGAAGCAGGGAAGCAACTCGGGTCATAAACACTCATTTTCTTTAGACATTTCCAAAATATGGACTGGCGTACTGACTATCTCATTACAACTGCACAAAGTTCAATGTAACAGAGCCTTTCTTTGAGCGTTGGTGGGTAGAAACAGCGTAAATCGTGTCCTCCTTGGCAATTACGGAATCTAGATAAGGTGATAAGAAAAAAAGGCTTTAACAAATGAGACCCCCACCATAGAGTGGGTGATGCTTTGTTGTTCCGTAATTGTCGATATTAGATACGACCGATTTGTTGCTCGTGGGGGAGCCAGTTGATACGGTCAAAGTTCACAATGTTGTCGTTTTGGTAATAAACATTCGAGCGGGGTAGTTTCGCATTTCGGACGCTAAGCACCGGAGTGCGCTAAGACCACGCAGGTCTGGGATTGCCAAAAAATGTCCATGTGCCACGACTAAAAACTTTTCTAATCATTTAACTGATATCTGAGACGAATTTACTTATGAGATTTCCTAACTGGTTCGGTTCGATTCATTTTTTGTTTTCGAAAAAACATCGACGAATCCATGCATGGCAGAAACATTTGTGCTCTCGAAAGACTCAACAACAAGATCAACGTATTGTTGAATCACTTGAGCAGCGACGGCTTTTAGCATTTGACTTAGCTGCCGCGTATGTCATCGACAGTGAACAATTTAATCTTGGAAGCCAAACAGTCGGAGAACATTACGACATCCAAGAATCACCCCACCAAATAACTCTTCAATTTACTCCGAATACAGTTGTAGATCCGAGTTCTTTAGCAAGTGGAATTTCGATTATTCGTTCTGGTGGAATTCAGTCGGACGGTAGTCCTGATCCATTTCTAGTAGATCTGACTGCAAAAAATGTGAGTATCAATCCTGATGTTCATGTTGAACCTGGTGCGATCTTGGTTGATGATCTACCCAGCCAAAACCAAGTTGTTATACGGTTTGCGGAGAGGCTCCCAGATGATCTCTACCGTATTACGTTATCGAGTAGTGTCGATAGTGAAACGGGGGTCATTACAGGACTCAGAACGCTGGGTAGCACAGCCACAACAAAACGCGAAGAATTTTCTCGGGATGGTGCGAATACATTCAGTTTTGATATTCGCATAAATACGGGTCCTCAGGTCATTGGTGTGGTTCCACAGCCGATTACCCGTAATAATCTGTCACTGTCTCAGGCAACAAACCAGATCGTTG
>PKCN01000266.1 GCA_002862205.1 Planctomycetaceae bacterium
ACGCCGCGACAGGAAGCGTTGACATGACGAGCCCGGCCGTTGCCGGGTCGCGTTCCCTGGTTCGAACCCAATCCATTCTGCATTCGGTTAATTGCATCACCAAGACAGGCGGCATAGTTGGTTCGCCCCTGAGCAGGTAACCCTGTACCCGGATCACTGGGACAGCGCAACGTTGGGATCTCTGTCAGCCATGGAGTGTAGGGGCCGCGAGTGGCGTGATCGTTCAGACTCATGCGCTCTGGGCAGGGACCCATTGAGTTCCAGATACCCATCGGCGTCGCGAATGGATTGCTGATCTGTTCCCATAGAGCCTGCTGCTCGAAAAACGGCGTCAGTCCCACGAAAATGCTTAACTGCAAACGGCTGTGTCCGGGCATCCGTTCGCGGAGCTGGTTATACAGTCCGCGATCGCCGCCGGTAGTAACATCGTTCCAACCGCTTCCCGATCCATGCGTTGGAAGCTGCTTGTATGCAGAATGATAGTTATGAACCGCCAAGCCGAGTTGCTTGAAGTTGTTGCTGCAACTCATTCGCCGGGCCGCTTCACGCGCGGCCTGAACCGCGGGCAGCAATAGACCCACCAGCACACCAATAATGGCAATGACAACAAGTAGCTCCACCAACGTGAAACCAAGTGAAATTTTTGAACGTCGCATACGCAATCCGCCTCATCACTAAGGAATAGAAATAAGAACTGCCTAAAAACTACAGCATTGATTGTTCACTCATCGTCTTCTTCTTCGCCTTCCATTTCCGCTTCAAATGCTTCCAGGTTTGCAACCGCTTCCGCATTCTCCTCAACGTAGGCTTCCAACTCGCTCTGATTCGCTATAACCGATGCATCGTCGCTGCCGCCGCAACCGACGAGACAGGCAACCAAACAGGCAAGAGAAGTTATCGCAAAAAGTCGCATGGTCGGCTCCGTTGGGATATGGTCTAAGATCCAAAGTGGTTTGGACTTGCGTAAAGCATATGGTCTTCAGTGAGTGACATGTGATTTTTGCGCAAAAGATTCGACCCTCCCCCCCCCATCCTGTGGGATACGGAGAAACGGATTGGTCCACGAAAGATTCTCTGATTGGCCTACAAAAGCTCTTTGCCTCTCCGATTTAACGCCGCTTTGGGATCAGCTTGAGGGCCGAGAGATGGCCTTCCCCCTCTTGCCCGCTGTACTGCTCTGAGACGTATGCATAGAACAGATATTTGCTGCCATCATCGTCCATGAAAACATAGCTGCTGCCCAGAGAGATGGGGTCGGCATGGACCAGTGGCTTGAAATCCGCTTGGCCCCGTTTGACTGTATCCGTGATCTGCGTTGGCGTTACGACCACTTCAAACAAGACTTGACCGGATGAATCGCGGACAAGGTCCCATTTTTCACAGTCCGAATCACGGATGTCGTACACCAATCGGTAAATGGAATCGAATCGATCCCCGGGGTCTTGCTTGACGTAGAAAAAAACCTCCAATTGGTCTCCCGGCAATTTGAAAACACTCAGATGATTCAACCGCTCCCCGTCACTAGTAATCCTGACCCCACGGTTTGGATTGTTGGGGTGATTTTCAAATTCTGAAGACGCCAGAAAAGTTGCTCCTGGCGAGAAATAAACCGGCTGGACTTTGGAAGCATCATCAGTCCAGAGAGGTGACGGCGTGCTTTCGGCAACCCAGGATCGGGCCATTGGATCATCGGGATCAGGTTCCCACGGCCCCGCATCGCCGTGTGGAGTATCGATCATTCCCCGTCTCGATACCGAATACCATCGGTTGTGATGCTGAAAGGCACGCTGGTAGGGGTCGGCGATCCAAAGGTCGCGAGTGATACCGTCAACCGTTACCGTCTTGGGGCCGTGTCCTGACTGACCACCAGCGGTCTTCGGATCAAAAAAGTTCAGGCCATTAGCGCTGGTTGCCACAAAATTCTTGTGCAATTGGGGCACGACCGTCCCGCTTGGACTGACCGTTTCAGGTTGGTTCTTGGCGTGAAAGAACATGATGAACTGATGGTTCTGGTCATCCACGTGAACGTCTGGAGCCGCCAGATGACCAAAGCTTTCTCGCGTTGGGTCTGCCCGCACATCAAACACGCCGCGACGCGTGAATCCGTTGAATCGTCCACCCAAGTTGAATTCGAACCATGGCCCGCTCAGGCTCTCAGCCCAGGACATGAATAGGTGATCGCCGTGGTGCTCGCTGAAGTAAAGGTAGTAATTTGCTTTGGGGTGAGCACGCTGCTCGACTGTAAGCCAGTCGGGAACACGAATGACCGTTGGGAACATTGTTTTGGGTCCCTTACGGGCGATCACCGCGCCGCCGGCAACTAGCTGGACGCCGTAGGTGTTACCCTCCGGCGTCGGAACCATTGCATTTTGGTCAACGACCTTCACTTCATTGGCGTGCTCTTTATCATGCGCGCGAACCACTTCGATCGACATCAGATCGGCGGCTAGCAACACGCCGGTTGCCGCGATAACAAACAAAGGATGACTGGTCATATTGTGAGGCATGCTTTTGAGAACACCGCTGCAAAATACGTCTCGCAATTCCTCTGCGATCGCAGATCCGGCAATGTTATTCCTTGAAATGGCATTCGGCATATCGATCCACGATCTGTGTCGCATACCGGCCGACAAATTCCAAACCCAATCGGGGGAAAGGGCTGGGAGTCGTTTTCC
>PKCN01000207.1 GCA_002862205.1 Planctomycetaceae bacterium
TGTTGCTTCTGGTTCGACTTCTTTGTCTGCCAACGCAATGTCGAGTTCGCCAGAGTTTTGCGTTGAATTACTGAACCCTTTACGACCCAGCACATGTTGCACGGCGATGCTGAGGGAGTCCATTTCCTTCGATTCGACTTCCAATAACTTGTCGATTTTGGATAGCCATTTTTCCGCGGCAACCCATGCACCCTTTGCGCCTGTTCGCACATCAATTCCCCCGGGAGTCATGCTTTTCAGGACATGGTGGGCACGAGTCAGTGTGAAGGGGCCCTCGGCAACATGCTTGTAACGGACGAAGATGCCGTTTGCTTCAAGTTGGCGTATCTTTTCCCGAATGACTTCGACAGAACGCCAGTCGCTGCTGCCTTGGCGGATCAGAAGATCATCGTCGTTGGACTGATCCACTTGTTGGCGCATGTCAGATTCGGAAAGAGGGCCAGTAATGCCCGCTTTATCCTTGAGGAACCATTCAGAATCTGACTCACTCGTCATTCAGTATGCTGCAAACGCGAAGGTTTTGTACTGCCGAGATCGAAAACGTGGCGGTTGCTGGTGCTGCCGCTCCCACCAGTCAAAAGTTTAACCCGTGTCAATGATCTGTTGTGTTTTGTGCTCAGGATTTGTCGCGTTTTGAGTTGGGATACGTTTCGAATTGAGGGATTGGCAAGGTAAACACGATCATCTGCAGCATTGGGTCGAGGTTCTTTGACCCTGATTTGGTGGTGACGGTGCCTTGTTTCGGTCGTCTGGGCGACAGAGCTGAACGCCATTTGCAGGGGTTGGTTTGGGAGCCGCTTGGTGTTCATGGCGGTTTAGGGGTCTGGATGCAGGATCACGTGAGATCGCTGGCTCCGGGAACGCCGCGGTCCAAGTCTCCGGGTGGTTTCCGTTTTGAGGCCAGTGAAGTGGCAGCCAGTGAAGTGGCAGCCAGTGAAGTGGCAGCCAGTGAAGTGGCAGCCAGTGAAGTGGCAGCCAGTGATTGGGCAGCCAGTGATTCGGCAGCCAGTGAAGTGAGCTTCATCCGATCATCTGTCATTCTCGTGTGGGCTCAGCTTCGAGAATTTAAAGCGTGCAGGGAGTTTCGAGCAGATCAGCAGTTTGGCATTTTGCTGCGTCAATCGTTTTTCCAGCCGACGGGCTGTGTCCATGCTTGTTGTAATTGGTCTTTGAAGGAGGGGTCCTGGTGTGGTTGTGTGCTAGTGACCACGGCACGGACATAAAGTTCGTTACCCTTCATGCGGTATGAGGGAGACAAGCTGCTTGAAGAATGCACCCGCTGTCCGATTCGCTGCTTGTCGTCAGTTCCTTTGGATTGCAGAGTTGCGATGAAGTCTGTCCGGAAGGTCACGTTCTTTTCAGGTTTGATGTCAAGTTTCAATTCTTTGGTCGCTTGATCGTAGACGACGTCCTTGAGGGTGACCCCACTGGAGGCATAGAAATCACCCTGCTTCATCGCCCGTATCAAAGACTCAGGCGTCAAGTAGCGACTGCGAACCATGACCCAACCACGACCTGGACGCGAGCCAGGTTTGCCATGGTATTCGTGGCTGTCATCAGTGGCGATGCCCATCAGGGGAGGGACATTCAGGGTCGTTCGCCGAATCGCGTTGACCATGTCCCAGATTGCTTCAACACTTGGGTGTGTTGCGTTACCAAGTTGATTGACGCCTGGGTGGCCGTTGTAAACTTCGTAGAACCGTTCTGATACCACTGCCGCTAAGTCTTCTGCCGTAACGGCATAGCCAAAGTTGGGGTGGTTCAGGTGTGGCAGCACTTCTCGCCCATGAGCTTTTTCATGCTCTAGAATCGCACGTAGATTGTTTTGCATTGTCTCGCGTACGGTCGCCCCACCAGTCGGACTGATGACTTCTGCAACATTGGTTGCATTGATGTGGACAGGCTTGCCTTCTGATCGATCGCTGATTTCCTCTGCAGGGATCATGATGAATTGGTTGCGTGCTTCGACGAGGTTGCGAAACTCATCAAGTGGTTTCAGGCGAATCGCAAATTGTGGAGTGCCGGGTTCACCGCGAGTTTCTACCCATGAGTTGCCGAATCGTGCGCGGTAGCGCTCCAGAATACCGTCGTCACTCCGCTTCACAATGTCGTTGTAAGGCATCCAGCGGATGCCTTCGCTTAGTACATTGTGGTCCGTTAAAGCAACAAAGTTGTAATCCCGTTGCCGGTACCAATCCGCGATCATCTCCGGAAATTGGTCGCCATCGCTCCAAAGTGAATGCGTATGGAGATTGCCTTTCCACCATCTTGGCTCAGGGTCAGCCGCATCGCTTGAATTTGATGTCAAGAGTATCAGGCATCCTGTGATCATCAGGCTTGCCAAAGTGAAGGACCGATGCAGGGAGGAATTGGATTGCATAACGCAGTGGCCGGTTGTCGTTGGAAGGGGGCGTGGCTGAAATTTAGGGCGGCTGCTGATGAGCGAACGGGGCAACGCTGTTCACTCGCCCGGTGCAGAATTTGTCGTCAATCTCTGTAGGTCTGTTGAACCAGAACTTGTCCCTTTGCGATTACAGGTGCCCCTTTGCGATTACAGGTGCCCCTTTGCGATTACAGGTGCCCCTTTGCGATTACAGGTGCCCCTTTGCGATTACAGGTGC
>PKCN01000081.1 GCA_002862205.1 Planctomycetaceae bacterium
CAGAGTCAGCGATTCACCGCCCGTGTTGACCACATCGTTGCTGAGCACATCCAGCACCGTGTCACCTGAATCTTCAAGAACCGAATAAGCATCGTCATTGAGTGTAAAAGACTGGCCCACGGCAAGGCTGGTGCTGCCATAAGACACGGCCGAGGCTGGCACGGTGTTGTCCACCCCGAACAGCAGGAATTCACTCGAAACTTCATCTGCCGGGCTGCTGATAATGTTGACATTGCCGGTGGACAAGGCCTCCATTTGAATGGTGGCAATCAGGCTTTCTGGAAGATTGGTGGCCGCGGTTGCTCCGGACACGGCGCCGAGTTCATTGATCAAACCGGTTTCGACGCTGCCCTTGCGAGTCACCGTGAAGGCGGGAGAAAACTGGATCGCCGTGCCAGGCTTCGGTCTGACGATGGATTCATCAAAACTGATGTCGGCGAAGGCACCGTAGATGCCATCCATATCAATGAACCCTCGATTGTCTTCGGCAACCATTTTGAGCAGGAATTCCTGTCCCGCTGCGATCCCTGTGATCGGGTTACCGGAAAGATCTGTCAGGTCGATTCGAATGGCTGCCAAAGGAGCCTGGGCAACGTTCACTGTGAACGAATCCGAACGGACATTCCCCGCCAAGTCGGTGAGTTCGATTGAGAAGGTCTGGGAGCCGACCTGCCCGCTGGTGGGTGTCCAATTGACAATCCCCGAGGTGCTGCTGAGCGTTGCACCGGTGGGTCCGCTGACAAGACTGTAAACAAGCCCGCTGCCTTCTTCACTGCTGATCAAATCAGTGCTGTAAGCCGCACCAACGTTGGCGTCTGTATTGGCCGTATCAGAGACAATGCCGGGTTCCGTTGTGTCGTAGATCAAGGTCAGTGATGGCGAGACGTTGCTGGTCTGCCCATCCGAAGTTTGCCGAGCCACCAACTGATAGGTGCCATCTCCCAACGCCGCAATGTTGCTGGTCGTGATCAGCACACTTGTTTGTGAGGCAACCGCCGTACCAACGACTGCACTACTACCCAAGTCCACCAGTTCCACCGTCGCTCCACTCTGGACACCCTCGACCTGAAACGACATCGATCCGTCATTGGTCACACTGTCGCTGTCACTTGCACCACTATCATCAGAAGCTGCCAGATCCACTGATGTCGGTGCCTCAGGACCGGCACTCTGAAAAACGAAAGCAACAGTTTGAGTATCGCTGTCACTATTGGAATTCCCGACAACTCCCGCCCCCGGACCAACACCTACCCGAACATTGATGACGCCCGCAAAGTCAGTCTCGGGGGTGACTGTCACCAAACCACTGTTGGCATCAATCGATACGCTGCCACTGGTGGGTGACGACAAAGACTGTGCAAAGTACGTGACCGCATCGCCTTCGACATCCGTGCTGGTGAGCTGAAGCTCAGCATTCGTATTGGCCGAGGTGGGACCGGGTGTCGCAATGTCATTGAGCCAAGGTTGCGTGTTGGCAGAATCGGCGTTAACTGTTACCTGAGTCGTTTCGGAAACTGAATTGCCTGCTTGATCGGTAACCGTGTATGTCACGCTGACCTGTCCCGTGCCAGCGCCGGTTGGTTTGAGCATCACGACCGAATTCTCGGTATCGTCAAAAACGCTGACCGTTGTCATCTCGATGTCAATGTCAGGTCGATCGCCCGCGCCAGTACTGGTTTCACTGATCGCTTCACGAACATCAGAGCCCTCAACGACCTGTCCAAACACACTGTGATTCCCGTCCAAATAGCGGGTTGGGACTTCCGTGATGAAAAACTGGGAGTTGTTGGTATCGTCGCTGGACTTGGCAAACGAAATTATGTCGGGTGCAACATGCAACAACTCGGGATGAAAGTCATCGTCAAAACTTCCCAGCTCGGAACCGCTGCTGCCGGTGCCCGTGGGATCCCCCCCCTGAATCATGAAGTTGTTAATGACACGATGGAAGATAATCCCGTCATAAAAATTATCTTCGGCCAACTCAATCACGCGTCCTGATGCATCCGGAGCACGCTGCTCAAATAATTCGAGCACCATGTCTCCGTAACCTTGCATGTCAATCCTGATGGAACGATTACCGCTCAGGACTTGAGCTTCAAGCAAACTGGGATCCGAAACAGAAACCGTGACCGTCAGTGGCCCGCCCAAAGGTGAATAAGCATCCACACCCACATGAAGGGGCGCGCCGATGCCAACGGTTTTGTCACCAATCGCAACGAAACTCGGATCTTCACTCTGAGGGATCACCACACCGCTGCGGGTACTCAGCTCAGCAAGTGTCATCACTGACTCCTGCCGCGAACCGTCTGCGAAAGTCCAAGTGGGGAAACTGGCAATGGAATTGTCCACGCCAACCGAATTCAAGGTTCGATCAGGATTCGTCACCTCCAAGAACGGCAAGAAATCTCCTCCATCCTCAAACAACTGTTTCTGCTGAGTACAGGCAGCGCACCAGGCAGCACCGAAGAACTGCGCTCCGGAAGCCGCCAGATCTTTCGCAAACTGAACCAGATCATCAGCAGCCTCGCCCTCACCCATGCCAACCGCTTGGAGCCCAGTCTCAGAGGTGTACGAAGTATCACTAAGCTGCGTATCACTAAGCTGCGAA
>PKCN01000384.1 GCA_002862205.1 Planctomycetaceae bacterium
TTGCGATCTTCTTTACGTGATGACCGATCAGTCATGAATCGATACTGGCAGGCGGCGGAGGGTAGGGGGTTTTTCAAGTGTTTGTCACGGTATTTGCCTGACCACCTGAGGGGTTTTCTCTGTTTAGACTGCAATTCGATCCGCAGTATCCAGTGAAAAACTGCGAGTATCGCCTGCTTGGTTGGCCTGCCAGACAAAGCGTGTATCAAGATCCAAGCAGGTTAGCCAGCCATTTCTTGAAGCTGCGGTATCAATGCAGATGGCGTGGCCGATGTCCTTTGGGTAACCGCTTCTTTGGGGAGTGTGTCCACAAACCATGATTTTCCCCGATTGATGGGGTTTGACATCGCCGAATTTCTTCCAGAACAACATGCGGTCAGGCTGGGCTTTGAGCTCCAGATCTTCACGTGCGTTGGCATGAACGCAAAAATGAGTCTCGTTCTCGTAGAGATCTTTCAGCCCTGTTTGCAGGAAAGAACGGTGTTCGATGGGAATTTGATCAATGTTCTGCACGTTGTAGGAAGCCAGCATTTGCTCACCACCGAAGCCCAGCCAGGTCTCACGATCCAATTCGGAAGCGATGGCTGCCTGAAAAACGCATTCGTGGTTGCCGCGTAAAGCGGTCAAGCGTCCAGTCGCTTGACGGTTGAGTAGCCATTGAACGACTGATCGGGAATCTGGCCCACGATGGATATGGTCACCGAGAGTAATCACATGATCTTGTGGCTGAATATCAACAAACGCTTCAAGAGTCTTGAGGGCTTGGTAGCACCCATGGATATCGCCAATCGCGAGAGTTCGCATCGTTGAATCCTACTATCCGTGTACTTAAGTTTTTCGTCCGCTCGAAGCATCCATGCGTGAAACCAGTTGAGCAGGCATCGTCTGACGGCAGGTGCGGGCGTTGATTCTAACCTTTTTTAAAAGCGTTGTGTGTTACGGGTTGTGGGTCGCTCGATATCCTATTTGCGTTGCGAGGTATCACGCTTGGCCTGTCGGGCTTCAGGAACCAATGCCAACGATTCGCTGGTGCCCGCCATCATTGTGTGTAAGTTCTGCACATTCATCGTCTTCAATCCAGCGACGGTTCGCATTCTCGGGGAGAAGGGAACCGATGTGCCTTGGGGCAGTGAAACCAAAGCAAAGCGGTTGGCGGTGGGGATATTTGACAATAAGGGGCCCTTGGAAACGTGAATCTCGCGATCCTCCGTGTAGTTGGGTGGTAGCAACTGCATGTCCTTGGATTCGATTGTGTACTGCCCACTTTTTGTATCGGTGAGTCTCCAAACCAGAACGCCAAGCTTTCCCGATGCAGGCGACGCCCAGACGAAGTAACGCAAGATCTGTTTCTTGTGCTTGTTATCGACAAGCATGTTGGTGGGTACATCAAAAATGATCATCCGACTCGTCCGTGCAACCTGCGTGATTTCACCGAGGTCTTTCTCGTTTCCCTTTAGGATTCCGCGTTCAATCATTCGCAGATTGAGTCCCAACTCATTTGCTGTTGGTGGCGTGACCACCACGAGTTTTTCATTGATCTGCATGGAAATTCCGACACCGAAGCGATCGAGCAGATAATCAGTGCGATCTCCGCTGATAACCGTTTTGACATTGGCAAGCACTGTCAAGTGAAACATGCCCGCATACTGCTTGGCATACTCGGGCAAACTGTCGACCTCGCCCGCTGCCAGACGAGGCATGACGAGTGTGACAAGGTTGGAATATCCAGATTGTTGTGGATGACCCACCAGAGTGCCCGGTGCCAAGCGGGGAACCGGTTGTCTTGCCAGGTTAACTTTTGGAACCGAAGTTGAGCCCGTGGCACTCGGGGGAACTGCTTCCAGATTGTTGCCTTGGAGACATATCAACACGATGGTTGACAACACAAAGCGGAGACCTGCGTACGTGCTGTGTGCGGTTCGCTCAGAAACCAACGCAATGACTCGAATCCTCGATCCATGCCCAGTAGGTGTCTTTCCATTCGTCAAATTAGAATCAATCACTGACATCTGGTTCTTCCTTGAATGCCAAGTCAGGTGTTGTTGCATGCAAACCCAGTCACAGGGACAAGAGCTCGCGACGCTCAGATCCTATCGCTTTTCGCGAGCTTCGGTCAACGGAAACTGCTGCCCTTTGTTGGTGGTGCCCGCACGAGATGGCAGGGGCATTGCTCGATGAGGTGTTTTGAGGCGAAACGAATCAGGCCAGAACAGGGTTGACGGGGATTCGCGTGCAAGAGAAGAAGAAACGCTGGGATTCGCTCGTTGGTGGGGGAACACAAAAAAACCTGTCCTCCCAAGTCGGGAGCACAGGTATTCATTTGATACAGCAGTGGAGGGGCGTCAAGTGAATCGACCACTTGACCGAGCACCTGCGATCAGTCGCGAACGATCGTTCGACCGTGAGCAGTGATCACCACGTCAACTGTGTAGTCACAGTCACCAAAACCGAACGTCATTACCTTGCGACCAAAGAGGCCGGGACGGCAGCAAAGCAATGTTGGGCCGGCTTCGGCACAACATGCAGGGACGCATGCGGTGACTTCATAGCTACAGCAGGTGCAAGGGTCTTTGATGCACCAAGTAACGGCTAC
>PKCN01000257.1 GCA_002862205.1 Planctomycetaceae bacterium
CTGGGCCGTGTTGGCTGCTGATGTCCGGATTGCATTAACAGCAGTCCAGGTTCGTGGTTGGGGACATCGGTATGCATCGAGCGAATGACGCACATGTCATCCGCGTGCTTGGAGAGTTTTGGCAGCAGTTCGCTCATCACGACTCCGCTTTCCCCGTGGGCAGTGAACTTGAACGGCGATGGCATGTAACCAGCGGCGCGATTCTTGCCCGCAATGTCTTCCGAAGGTGCTTCTCCTTCGTGTTTCGCAAGCATCGGTTTCGGATCGAAAGTATCGACGTGTGAAGGAGCACCATTCATGAACAGAAAAATGACACGTTTTGCCTGAGCGGGATGGTGCACGACTTGTGCGTCCTTCATTCCATCAGGTCGTGGTGACATGCCGCTGGCGGATTGCAAAGCACTGCAGAGACCAACGGTCCCAAATCCGGTTGCAGCTCGGCGAAGCAGGTCACGACGAGAAGCGGGGAATTGCATGTTAGTCCACCATGAACATTTCGTTACTGATCAGCAAAGCCTGCGCGTATTGTGGCCATGCATCGGAGTGTTGCTGGATGTCGCCGCTCGTGCTGCCCTGTTCCAGGAATTTTTCAGCAAGTGACACTTCTGCGTCATTCGGTTCGCGCGCAAACAGGAGTTTGTAGGCATGTTCAATTTTTGAATGATTGGAACCACCATGCAGTCTGAGGCGAGTTGCCAGCGCGTTGGCTTGAAAGACCATGAAGTCACTGTTGAGCAGGAATAGTTTTTGCAATGGGGTCGTTGTCTCAAACCGCAGGGCGCTGTGTGCATTGGGGTCAGGGAAATCAAAGCGAGCAAGCATTGAGTTCAGGTTCATGCGACTGATTTGGCTGTACAGCGTTCTACGGCGTTCATCGGGTTTTTCCGGTTGCATTGAATTGCCACCGATCCGTGAGTTGAGTCGACCTGTGACTGACAAAATGGCATCGCGATAAGCTTCAACACTCAAACGCCGTCTTGGCATCCTGCTCAGCAATCGGTTCTCTGGATCGAAAGCAAGTTTTTGCAGATCAATATGACTGTTCTGTCCATAGGTGGACGAAAGTACAATTTCACGCTGAAGCCATTTCCATGACCAACCATGATCCATGAAGCGAACAGCGAGGTCATCCAATAAGTCAGGGTGCGTCGGCTCTTCTCCGAGCACTCCGAAATTGCTCGGAGTGCCAACCAGGGGCCGCCCCAGCAATTGCTCCCATACACGGTTCACCAGAACGCGCGCGGTGAGCGGATTGGATTTTGTGGTGATGGCCTCAGCGAGATCACTACGGCCACTCCCGTTCTTGAAAAAGATGGGCTCTTCTGACAGAACGGTTAAGAATCGTCGCGGTACCACATCGCCTTTCTTGTTGACATCACCGCGGATCATCACATTGATGTCTTGGGGTTGGCCATCACGTACCAAATGGTAGGCATCCTGCGGATTCTTCGCTTGTCCCTTGCCTTGCTTCGCAACTGTTTTGTTCAGCGGACGATTGAACATTTCGGTACTCGCAAACACACCGGCAAGCGCATAATAGTCTGTTGTCGGAATAGGATCGTACTTGTGGTCATGGCATCGCGCGCAGGCAACGGTAAGTCCCAAAATTCCCCGAGAGACAACATCCACACGATCCTCCCATTCATCAGCCATGACCTCTGGACTGTTACGACGGTAGTATTTTGGTCCCAGGCCCAGAAAGCCTAGTGCGATGTGCTCCTGTGTTTGCTCGGGAACGATCAGGTCGGCTGCCAATTGCAGCTTGATAAACTTGTCATACGGAACATCGTTGGCCATCGCGTTGATGACCCAATCTCGGTAGTGATATGCATTGGGGTAAGTGAGCGAATCATTACTGCCCACTTGGTGCGCCTGATCTTCCGCATAGCGAGCTACGTCGAGCCAGACTCGTGACCATTTCTCAGCGTGTTCGGGTGAGGCAAGAAACGCATCTACCAATCTTCGCTTGCTGCCCGGTCGTGTGTCCTCCAGATAGTTTTCCACTTCGTTGGGTGTTGGAGGTAAGCCGCGTAGATCAAACGAGAGACGTCTGATGAATGTTACACGGTCTGCTGAATCATTAGGCCCCAGATTTTGGGCTTCGAGTCTTTTCAGCACGAATGGGTCGATCGCGGTTTTGCACCACGGTGAAGTCTTTGTTTTCGGGGGAGGATGGGGTTGGGGGGATCGAAATGCCCACTGTGACCGGATCTTTGCCCAGTCGATCTCTGTTTTTTTCGTCTGAGTGACGCTATCGCTTCTCCGCGGGTCATTTGCGCCAGCTGCAATCCAGATTTCAAAGTCACGGATGACGTGTTCAGCAAGTTTTCCCTGTGGCGGCATCTTCAGATCGCCATAACGCAGTGCAGAGATCAACGCACTGCTCTCAATATCGCCCGGCTTGATGACTGGTCCGGTTTCGCCCCCACGTTGCATGGCGATGGGCTCATCAAGCCTTAAACCACCTTGGATGTCATCCTGTTCTCCACCGTGACACTCGTAGCAGTGCTTCACCAGTACAGGACGTATCTTGCTCTCGAAGAATTCACCGGTATCGTTTGCGACTGCAGCCACGCAAAAACTCGT
>PKCN01000231.1 GCA_002862205.1 Planctomycetaceae bacterium
ATCAAATATAATAACCACGGTGTCTAGGGATAGTTTCGATTTCCTTCCGGGCCGAGATAGAGAACCGGATCACTTCGAGACCGTACAAACTGACACACTTTGGGTAAAAACGAGGCCGCGATGAGCTCGGCACGAAGCGGACAACCGTCAAAAGTCCCAGAAACCTGCGACTTGGGCGGGAATTCTCCGCAAACGGCGGTAGAATAAGCGTAGAAAGAAATTAGTGTTAGTGAGGGTCATTTGAAGACTTTCTGCGTCAGATCGATGCCGCAGCCCTCTATTAGCTCCCTTTATCTCGAAGAACAAAAATGGTAGCTCGCGACGATTCCGTTATCCGCGGCTCTTTGATTGCCTGCCTGATTTTCCTTGTGCTGTCATTGTGCCTCAACTTTTTCCTGTGGCGACACGGCAATACGGTTGCGACGCAAGAGAAGAATATGGGCGACAGACTTCGGTCTGTTCAAGAAGAGGTGACGAACCTAACGACTCAAGCGGATCGCATGAAAGCTATGCTCGGCGTGGGTAGTTTCACCCAGGCTCAAATCGATGAGATGAAAGAGAACGTCTCAGACGACGCCGACATGGAGCAGATTGAAAAAGATTACTCAGTCGCCATGTCCTACTTCCCGGCTGAAACAGAAGCTTCGGAACGCAATTACCCGAAGTTGCCGGGCTACCTCGCTAGCACGATCCGAAAGCGAAATGGTGAAGTAACGAGTTCACGCACAGAAGAGAAGAAGATCAAAAACAAAGCAACGGCTGATGTCGCTATCGCTCAGAAACAGCAGAAGCTCGCAGAAACGGAGCGTGATAACGCCAATAAGGAGCGTGTCAAACTCAGCGATCAGTTCGATGAAGATCGAGATCGTATGATCAAAGAGAAGGAAGACACGAAGGACAAACTTGTCAAAAAAGTAAAAGAATACAACTCTTTCCGACAACAAGCGGTCAATGAGACGAACAAGCTGACGCAAAAGGCAAGCCAACTTCAAGGTACAATTGATACTCAAAAGTTTCAGCTCAACGAACTACGTAGCGACCAGTTTGAGACAACTCAAGGTGAAGTTCGTTATGTCGCACGTGGTGGAAACATCACAACGATTAATCTCGGCTCAGCAGACGCCTTACGGCCGGGGATCACATTCGGCATCATCGATGCAGATGAGACTCGACTCAAAGACGCGAAGGTCAAGGCAACGATCCAAGTCACGCAGATTCAGGGCCCGCATCTGGCTCAGGCCCGCGTTGTCGCGTTTCCTGAAATTCGAAATCCGATCATCCCCGGTGATAAAATCTTCTCGCCGTTTTGGGCTCCTGGCCGCGTAATCAAAATTGCTCTGGCAGGTGACATTGATATCGATGGCGATGGTCGCCCAGACAATGAAGCGCTCAAGGGTCAGATCAGAGCTGCTGGTGCAACTGTCGCTGCCGAGGTTACACCGGCCGGAAGCGTCAGTGGAAAACTCGATGCCACCATCCGATTCATGGTAGTTGGTGACGACCCTGAACTGGGTAACGGAACGGGAGGCGATGATGATAATAATGTTGCCGCGATCGCCGCGATGGGGCGTATCAGAGCGAAGGCATCCGAACTCGGGCTGACAGTCATTCCTGCTTGGAAACTGCAGAGCTATCTGAGGACACTCAACGACACACTCACGACCCCCCTTGGGTCGGCTACTCGCGGTAGTGATTTCCCGCCTGACCAATACTCAAGCGGTAATCGATTACCGAACACCGGTGCGGAGCTTTACAACGCTCCTGCGAAGAGAATTCAGAACGGCAATAAAGTGCTCTCGCCTTAGTTCTCAGATCGATCATGACTGGCAAACTCAGCCCGCTAACGCGATTTGGCGATGGCAATAAGCAAGGCCGTATTCTTCCCAATCTGGGTGAGGAATACGGCCGATTTTGTAGCCGTACTTGCTGAGCGGTCGCAACTGGCTCTCGAGATACAGCTTTCGGCAGATGCCCCTCTTCGCGATTGCCGTGCTAACCTAGCGAACAGAGTAATGTTTGGGCGAATGCAAAGAAGCATTCACCGCAGCACAATATCGCAGCATCTCGCCCAATATCGCAGCGTTCCGCCTTCTGAAGCAGACTAAAAAATCGTTCGGCCTTTTGGCACCAAGATGCCTTTCAATCCTAAGTGCACACGACTGCGGTCTTGCGCGTTGCCACGGAGGTAAGCTGCCGCGAGAGCGGGCGATCAGATGCCCCGGGACAGCTTTTCCACTTATTTTACCCAAACGCGTGATTCCGATCTGAATCGTCCCGTCAAACGCCGCAATTCATCCTCCAATCTGCTCGCCGCTACCTTGGACTCACCAATGGGCAGCGTACCAAGGCGAACTTCGTCCTGATCGTTCACATTCGTCAAACTCGATGCAGCGAGTGTTGACCGGATCAGCAGGTCACTTAAACGCGAATGCGTCACACGGTCACCAATTGGAATGATTTGGGGGTCCGACCAAGTCATTCTGGCGTCCGGCATCTGTGCAACGACCTCATCGCTGATCGATTCGATCCGAGCATCCAGGGCCTCAGGATCAATATCAAAA
>PKCN01000441.1 GCA_002862205.1 Planctomycetaceae bacterium
GAAGAAGAGAAGAAGAGTTGTACTATTGGGACGTTGCCAACCCAGCCGCGCTGCTTCGGGCAGAGTGTCCGAGAAGCGACAGAAAGGCACACAAAAAGCGAACATTCATCGCGTGCTCACTTCGCCTTTGGCAGTGGCTGAAAAGTGTCGTTTCTTTTTCCTCTACTTTTCATCCTCGCCTCCCGATCTTTTTTTATCCGCTTTACAATGTTGAGATCGCCCCACGTTCGAGCGAGATTGCGTTCGAGCGAGATTGCGTCTGAGCGAGATTGCGTCTGAGCGAGATATCAGTGCCATCCGGATCGAGTTTGATCTGTACACTATTGCATTGATTCGTTTGCAAATATCTTTCCCTATTACCAGAGTCACTTGCATGAGCCATCCGTTCGCTGTTTTGCTCGCAGCATTCTTTTTTGGGGTGTCTGCAACACCAGTCTTTGCTCAATCGCAGACCGCGGAAGTCCCTGCGAGAGCCCAATTGGCTGAGGCGACGACCCAACCGGTCCGCAGGCAGGAAACCACGGCCGAGTTTGCCAGAGTTGTCGAACAGGTCGATGAGTTCGCGGAAGAGTATGGCGCTGAGAGCGTGCTTCTGGTTGTCGATTTGGACAACACGCTGTTGGCGATGAACCAAGACCTCGGTAGCGACCAGTGGTTCACGTGGCAGGAGGCTCTTCAGAACAGTGACCAGGCACACCCGGAATTGGTTGCATCGGATTTTGGTGGCTTGCTGGAGATCCAGGGGATTCTTTTTGCACTCAGTCGGATGCATCCACCGGAACCTGGTTTACCAGACCTGGTTGAGGATCTGGTAACGCGCAAAATCACCACCGTGGTT
Source organism: Planctomycetaceae bacterium (assembly GCA_002862205.1). Lineage (GTDB taxonomy): Bacteria > Planctomycetota > Planctomycetia > Pirellulales > Pirellulaceae > Rubripirellula. The sequence continues at coordinate 839 of PKCN01000441.1, forward strand.
CTGACATCGCGTGGTAAGGAATTCCGAGACGCAGCAGAACGGGAATTGAAGCGAAACAAATACAACATTTCGCCATCGACTTTAGAGATCCACGAGAAGCGAGGTGTGTTCAGCCCGTATTCTGCAGAGCATCCAGGCAAGCACGGCTTGAGTGCGGAAATCATCGACGATCTCGGGTCCCCAAGACGTGTGACGTACTCGGAAGGAATCTACATGACGGCGGGTCAGCACAAAGGGTACATGCTGAAGACCTTGTTGGCCCGCTCAACGAGAGCTTCCGCGAACCAACCCTTTGCGCACTTCAAAGCCATTGTGTTTGTCGACGACCACCAGAAGCATGTTGACAGAATGCAGGAGGCGTTTGCTGGCGATTCCATCGATCTTGCCACGTTCCGGTATTCGCGAGAAGATGGAAATGTCGAGAAGTTCAACAAGTCTACGAAGCATCACGTCATTCGTGACTGGGATCTATTGAACGGTTTCATCAAAACAGTTCTCGTAAAATAAATCGCTACTTTCTGGGCGTCGAATCGAAACGTAGGCGAACTACTTTGCCACGGGAGCTGGATCGATGATGCCCATCTTGTCAGCATCTGCCGACGGAGCGCCGGCAGACGAACTTCCATATCGCAGACGCATGGATTGTGTCGCGGAATTGGATATCTGGACGAGAAACAGGGCATCGTATTCGTCGTGGGCGATCTCGAAGGGCTTCTCATTGGCAAGCAAGCCTGCGATCACACCTGCCGTATTGGAGTGTCCGACAATCAAAACGACTTGTCCTGCATGATTCTGCTTGAGCGAAGCGATCCAATCCTTGCTTGGTTTTTTATAGGATCGAATCGTGGTGTCGGCAGACGTTGCCAGTGGTTTTGCGGTACCCTTCGTCCGTTCGGTGTCGGTCGAATAGATTACTTGCACATTCAGCGTTTTGCCTAGCGAAGCAAGTACTTGTGATCGCTGCTCGCCATTTTTTGTCAGCTTGTCGAGGTTTCCATCCCGCTCAGCGTGCCGAACGACGAGAAAAGTAGTGGTGGCGTTGGCAGGCTCGGTTTGGGCAAGCAGTGCAGATGGCATGAGAGTGCCAAGAATGAGAAACAACCCGAACCATACCTGACGGATTGCTCGCGATCTGGTGGACCGCATGGCTTGTTTCTCAAATCGGCTATTGAATCGGCTCAAGGTGGAATCCTTCAATTGTCAAATGTTTCAAAACGGGTGCTAGTGGGATTCTTATCTGTAAAGATGATATTACAAGTTTAACCTGCAGCCTGTCGATACAGAGAATTGAAATGTCCTTGCAATCCTCAAACTGAGGCTTCACGTTGAATGATGGACATCGAACAGAGGGCGGAAGCGGCGAAGGATGCCTGTGGCCTTCTTCTTCGGTCCCTTTTTTCTTCACGAGTATCCGCTGGGCTACTCTTGTGGGGACACTCTTGCATGCCCCACAACGACGGTTCACCCGAATCCTTTTCGCCCTTGTTTGTTGACACGAGTGAACATGGGATCGCCTGGGTAGCGTTCGTGGAACGTGATTCGGCCATGTTCTGGTGATTCCATTGGGTTTTTCCCCGATACGGATTGATCGTTTTATTGAGCGTGAATTTGCCACGATCAAAGTTTTTAGAAAAAACATGGCCCGCCTCGCTCGCCCGCTACGCATGGATAGGTAGAGGCAGTCGGTTTGATCGACTCATCAGATTCAACAA
>PKCN01000233.1 GCA_002862205.1 Planctomycetaceae bacterium
ATGGAAAAGTAGTGCTGTATCGTGGTCCTGACTGGCAGCCCACAGACATTCTTGTTGAAATGCCACCGGATCAAACGGGTCGAATCGCTGTGCGTGGATGCATCCACAGTGTGCTGATGGATATTGATGATGATGGAGACATGGATTATGTGGGTGCGAATCGGATGTTGTTTTGGTTGGAATGTCCCGCCAAACCATTCGAAGATCGCTGGGTTTGTCGTACACTCAGCCTGGATATCAATGGTGCCCACTGTGTGATTACCGGAGATGTTGATCAGGATGGCAAGCTTGATCTGATCGCAAATTCATGGCGAGATCGAGGAGCGAGCAAGATTCCAAATTCAATCACCTGGGTGCCAGTACCACCATCACCGCGGACTGCCGGCCTATGGGAGCCCGTGGTATTTGCCAGAGGCGATGCAGCCGGAGGTAATCATTACATGGGGTTTGGGGATTTGAATGGAGACGGCCGACCGGACATTGCTTGTGCCGCCAAGGGAGGCTCTCAAATCCACGGAGGAGAGTGGTTCGCATGGTGGGAACAGCCTGAAAAACCAGAGCATCGCTGGACCAAGCGGTTATTGGCGTCTGATGAACCGGGCGCATCGAATATCATTGCGACCGACCTGGACGGTGATGATCGAGTTGACCTCGTAGCGAGCCGTGGTCACGGCCGCGGGGTACTCTGGTTCAAAGGGCCCGAATTTCAGCAGTTTGAGATTGATCCTGATCTGGATACACCGCACAGTTTAGCGATTGCCGATATGGACATGGACGGCGACAACGACATTGTTTCGTGTAGCGCCAGCCTGGTTGGCATGGCTGCATGGTACGAGAATCGTGGCCGAGGTGAATTTACGCGGCACGTCGTTGATCGGCTGCAATCATCATATGACCTTCGACTGCTAGACATGGATAACGACGGTGACCTCGATATTCTGATTGCGGGTCATGACAGTGGGAACATTGTCTGGTATCGCAACCCGTTAATGTGAGCCGTGCGTATTTGATCCCGCAGATTCAACAAGGCGGCGTGGACCTCGGAATGGAAAGTCAGCCATTTCGGGAGGTGTGCTACCACAAGTTGCTGAACTAACATCAACTCCTGATTGACTCCTGTTACCCTTGGAAGCTGAGATGAGTAGAACAAGCCGGCGTGACTTTTTGAAGGCAACCCCTGCATTGGCAGCGACCTGTTCAATTGGTTATCACACAAATTCAAATGTCGTGCGAGCGATGTCTCCGAATGACCGGCCACGATTGGCGGTGATTGGCGTTGGCGGCCAGGGAATGGGGGACGGCCGACGTGCTCAGAACCATGGTGAAATTGTCGCGGTTTGTGATGTTGACACGTCACATTCGGCGTACGCTAAAGCCGGGTACACGCGTCGCATGGCAGCCAAGGGAAAAACCGCAATGATTGATGTCTACGATGACTACCGCGCGATCATTGACCGGAATGATATCGATGCCATCATCTGTGGTACTGTTGATCACTGGCATGTCAAAATCTCGGCGGAGGCGATGCGATCCGGAAAGGATGTGTACTGCGAGAAACCGCTCACTTTGACGGTGGATGAAGGCAGGATTATTTCCAAGGTAACTGAGGAGACGGGGCAAATACTCCAAGTGGGTACCCAGCAACGCTCTGATGAACGGTTTCTCAAAGCAGTTGCCATTGCTCACTCCGGGCGTCTTGGAAAGATTCGCAAAGTGACTGTCGGAATCAACCATAACCCGTTCAGTACGGCACTGCCCGTGGTCGCAAGCCCGACCACCTTGAACTGGGATCGATGGAAAGGGCCGACCGAAGATGTGCCGTATCGATTCCTGAAGAATGGAAAAGCAGGGCAGGAACTGGTACGAACCCTAGGTGATGGGAGTATCAATGCCTCGAACTGTCACAAAGAGTTTCGCTGGTGGTTGCAGTACAGCGGCGGGAAAATGACTGACTGGGGCGCACATCATGTCGACATCGCACAATGGATCATTGACCAGTGTGGGCACGCGCAAGGCCCAACCATGATTGAGCCCCTAATGGTCGAGACGCGTGTCCCGTTCGACGACAATGGGAATCCAAGCCTGGATGACCGTTACAACGCACCGCACCGGTTCACAGTGCACGCACACTTTCCCAATCAAACCTTGATGGAAATTACCAGCGAGGGTCGCAATGGGATTCTGGTGGAAGGCACCAAAGGCCGGATCTTTGTAAACCGGGGAACGATCGCGGGAAAACCAATCGAGGATCTTCCGTCAAAACCACTGCCAGCAGGTTGGCTTGAAGAAATGTACGGCGGTCCGTTGGTTGAGCACGTGAATAATTTCTGCGACTGCATTGCCAGCAGGAAAAAACCCGCCTCGGATGTGTGGAGTCATGTCGCGTCAATTAATACCTGCCACCTGAGCAATATCGCGATTCGTCTGAATCGCAAAGTGCGCTGGGATGCGTCCACACAAACGGTCCAAGGGGATGCAACCGCAAGCGGGATGTTGGCACGCGATTTCCGCAAGGGTTACGAGATTGAA
>PKCN01000015.1 GCA_002862205.1 Planctomycetaceae bacterium
TCCGCGATCTGCTGACGGCACTTCGCTAAAGGAACTGGCTGTGATGCTCCACTGACAGTCATGCTCCACTGATCGCACCGTCTCCATGAGATCCATCAGGGGAGCATCAGCATGCATCAGCGGAATCAGCATGCATCAGCATGCATCAACGGCATCAAAATACCGGTGCACATGAAACCGCTGGCAGATCATGTTCAAGCGGACTTGTGATCCGCTGCGTTTGATTCCAAGCCCATGGTTTTGCGAAGGACTTCATGCATCTTTTCACCGTGCAACAATTGATCACTGAGTTCACAACAAAAGACCGCGACGGTCACAAAATTCTGCTGTTTCAAAGCGAGTTCCAGCAGATCTTCGGCTGATACTGTTTCGCGACCGGCTCGCCGAACGAGTGGAAACTGCATTCCGCCCAGCCCTTCGTAACTTCGATAAACCACCTCGGTGCAAACAAGTCGATCAGCCCGCGTGAAATCAAAATCGAAATCATAGGGTTTGCCCACGTGTGATCGGGCACGCTCAATGGCCAACTGAATGGTTTCAGCATCGAGCACCGGCCGAATCACCGCAACCGAGTCATTGCCGAACGGAGATGCCATCTCCCGCTCCAACACCCCATCCTTCATCGATTCGACCACCTGTTCATCGCCCACATACATCGCAACATGTGGCCAGTAGCCAGGCAAAAAGTAGTTCGTGATTGCATGCTCTTTGCGGGTGACAAGCACATCCCCTGGTTCCAGCAATTCGAGAACCTGACCCGCAATTTCACTGGGCAGCGAGGGAACATGATCGGGGCTGGTACTCAGGAGCGAAACTGCCCGGCCACCCAATTCCTGAATCGCATAAATTGCCTTATTCAGGCTTCCCAACAACACACGATCTCGCGTGCTTCGCCCCAACTCTCGAACGCGGGCATTGAGGTATTTCCGCTTGCCAATCGCAGTCGCCTCGCGCAGTCCCAGAATCACCTCGACAACCGAGTCCAATGCTTCATCATCTTCGGCGAGCTCGATGATGTACTCCTGATTCTGCTCGAAGAAGCTATTCGCATTATTGATCTGCAACGCATTGCCGGGGTCTGTCAAGGAAAGTTGAATTTCATCAAAACTTCCAGCGGGGATTCGAAAATCGTCAAACGCTTCGTTCAACTTCCGACGTACCAGATCATTCTTGCCAAACAGATCACGCAAGCTGCGAGCTGCGTCAACCAACACCACAGTAGCCGCGTAAGCGAGTGCGAATTCGCCAATCTGGTCTCGCGAAGCTTTACCGACTTCATTACGAATCACTTGAACGATTTCAAGAAGAGCGGCTCGGGAGCCATGATAGGACACCCAAAGATGCTCCACCTGCTCATCCTCACTGGGCGTGAAGTAGCCCCGCTGGCGGGTTTCAAAAAGGGATTGTAAGTGAGTCGCTGCTTCCCGCAGCTCATGCATGTGTTCGGCAACAGCGACGACCGTACGCGCTCCCGCCAGATCCACGCCGGTAACAGAAACGTTTGCGACCGATTCATTGTCCATCAAGTGTTCCCCACAAGAGATAATCAGACCTGTCATTAACGGTAAACCGGCAGGAGGGAGACTCCCCCCCTCGAGTCGTAGATTAGAGAGACTTTTCGAGACCGATGGGACCGCGAACTTCTGGAATTTCTGCCAAACCCACCGTGAGAACGTTCAAATGCCCACGCGCCGGCAAGCAAGAGGCCTGTGCGAACGGCCCCTCTCGGTACCATTTTTCCGCACCCACACCGTTTTTACTACTTCTCGCCACTGAATCCAGAATCGCTTGTCCTCACAGCCAGTGCCGGCTTGCACCACACCTCACGCAGCCACTGCCGTTCCAACACAGCAGGCCAGATTCAGCGTGCCAGATTCAGCGTGCCAGTGTACCGATGATCCCGGTGACAGATTCAGCTTCAATTTCAGTCAGTGCCTCAGGTAGCTGTTCAATCAAACGAGTCGAAACGGTGGGGTCATAATAATTGGCCGTTCCGATCTGGACGGCACTGGCACCTGCCACCAGAAACTCCATGACATCGTCGATCGTTGCGATTCCGCCGATACCAATGATCGGAATCTCAACGGCACTGGCAACCTGATGAACACATCGAAGTGCAATGGGTTTGATGGCAGGCCCACTCAGACCGCCCATGCCATTGCCTAGCATCGGTTTTTTTCGCCGCCAATCGATCGCAATTCCAAGCACAGTATTGATCAAACAGACGGCATCGGCGCCGCCGTCAGCGGCCGCTGCCGCACCAACTGCTGCTCGCCGGGCGTCATCAGCCCCGCCGGCCGCCGCGGCATGAAGGCCTTGCGCTGCGGGTCGGGGAAGGGCGTCTCGTCGACGCCGGTGATGAAGACCGACATGGCGAGCTGCCCCTTGCCCACCTCGCTGGAGGGCGACGCCGGCCGCAGGCCGCCGCCGCCCGACGCGCCGCGCCGCGAGCCGGCCGAGCCGCCGCGCCGCGCGCCGGCTGAGCGCGCGCGCATATTGCCGACGGAGAAGAGCTGCT
>PKCN01000388.1 GCA_002862205.1 Planctomycetaceae bacterium
AAGTCGGTAGTCATTTGCAAGTCGAATTTGCTTCACTCGGTAATGATGCCGGTGTCATTGGAGCAGCCATGGTCGCACAACAGGTAATTGCATCGTGATTGAATTTCCCAATGAACGAATCCCTTGTCTCGTTTTCAGTCGTGCATCCGACGCCAGTGTCGCCGCAGCGAGAGAAATCGCCGAACTGATTCGCGAGAAAGCAGCACACGGGCAGATGTGTGTACTTGGACTGGTCGCGGGCTCCTCGCCTGTCAATGTTTACGATGAACTCGTGCGGATGCACCGCAGTGGCGAAATCTCGTTTGCCAATGTCATCACTTTCAATCTTGATGAATATTTTCCGATGCAACCTTTCGAGTTGCAGAGCATTACCCGATTCATGCACGAGCATCTGTTCGATCTCGTTGACATCCAGCCCAGTAACGTGCACATCCCTGATGGAACCATCCCAAAGGCAGATGTGTCTGAATACTGCCACCAGTACGAACAGTTGATTCGTGATTGTGGTGGTATCGATATCCAACTGCTCGGAATCAACCGGACTGGCCATATCGGATTGAATGAACCTGGCTCGGATCGAGCAACCAGAACGCGAATGATTACGCTGGACACGGTTACTCGAACTGATGCCGCCAGTGACTTCTTCGGTGCCGAGAATGTTCCGCGTTACGCGATCACCATGGGCGTGGGAACGATCTTGGAAGCGAAACGCATCATGCTTCTGGCGTTCGGTGAAGGCAAAGCGGACATCGTAGCCAAGACCGTCGAAGGCTACGCTAACACGACGATCCCAGCCACCTTCCTGCAAGCCCACCCAGACACGCGATTTCTACTCGATGAGTCTGCTGCTTCTAGCCTGACTCGCTCCCAAGCTCCATGGCTTCTGGGTGAGGTCAATTGGGATTCCGAAACCATCAGACGAGCGGTAATCGATCTATCACAAGAAATGGGCAAAGCTGTTCTCAAGCTCACAGATGCGGACTACAACGAGCAGGGATTGCAGGACTTGCTGGCAGCTCATGGAAATGCATACGACATAAATCTGCGAGTCTTTCGTCACATGCAGTCGACAATCACCGGCTGGCCTGGTGGCAAACCGGCGCATGCCAAACAAGTTGGTGATCGCCCAGGTCATCGTGACGACATCTTTCCCAAACGCATCATCGTATTCTCACCACATCCAGACGATGATGTCATTTCGATGGGTGGAACTTTAATCCGCCTGGTTGAACAGGGGCATGAGGTCCACATCGCTTATCAAACTTCAGGGAACATCGCAGTCTTTGATGAAGATGCGATCCGGTTCGCCGAGTTCGTCGAAGAATTTTGCAGCGAGTTTCAAATCCACGCTGCGGGCCTCGCAGAGTTGGAATCCCACATCGATCAGGTTTTGCGGAAGAAACAACCGGGTCAGGTCGACAGCGATCAAGTGCAGCGAATCAAAGGTTTGATTCGGCGCGGTGAAGCACGCGAAGGTGCACGCTGTTGTGGGGTCAAGGACGAACACCTCCATTTCCTGAACCTGCCGTTCTACCAAACCGGTCGTGTTAAAAAGAGTCCAATTTCATCCGCCGATATCAACATCACATTGGACCTGCTTCGCGAAATCCAACCACACCAAGTCTACGCTGCGGGCGACCTATCTGATCCGCATGGAACGCACCGCACCTGTCTGTCAGCAATCCTGCAAGCCTGCAAGCAGTGCGAACAGGATGCTTGGTACGAAAGCTGTGCCATATGGCTATACCGTGGGGCATGGCAAGAATGGCCTCCTCACCAGATCGAGATGGCTGTGCCGCTGAGCCCAACCGAAGTTGCAAGAAAGCGTGCTGCTATCTTCAAACACGAATCTCAAAAAGACCGTGCGTTGTTTCCCGGATCCGATGTGCGAGAATTCTGGCAACGAGCCGAACAACGCAACGCCGATACAGCGAGAAGATACGATGAAATCGGCCTCGCTGAGTATGCTGCAATCGAAGGCTTCGTCCGCTGGGATGGACAATCAGGCATCGAGCTTTAGAGTTGAATTTGGTCGGCAGTACCGAGTTAAATAGAATTCGATTTCCAATCAGAAGGATCTTTTAATGAAGTCTCTCACCCGGCGCATCAGCCTGAAATTACTCGCTCTCGGAGGAGCGTGCTTGGGCCTTTCACGAACAGTACGTGGTGACGACCAGGCGCTGACCAGTGACGCCAATCCGTTGGCGAATTCCCCGGATCTAAACGCCACTGTACCGTGGTCCAAAACCCACGATCGCGTCTGGCTGGATCCCCGGATCTGGGCAAATCCGATGGAAGACTGGCGAATACGGGACGGAGCGGCAGAGTGCCAAACCACCGGGGGGAATCGCAATTTGCACCTCATCACGCATCAATGGACTGATCCAACTGGTTCAGCTGACATGCGTGTCACGTTGCAGAAAATTGGTGGCCAACGGAAGGACGCAGGTGCGGGTTTTCGAATCGGTACAAAGAGCGAACTGAACGAATATCGCAGCAACTGCTTTG